>SKQW01000388.1 GCA_007118805.1 Rhodobiaceae bacterium
ACGACAAGACCGGCAAACACCATGATTCCGAGCAGGAACCCCACGATCTCAAAGGTCCCGCGGATTGGTGCACCGAACAGGTACCGAAGCACCACATCCGCAACCACGATTGCCATCATGGCAAACAATAGGGCCGCAGCGACATAGGAGAGCGCCCTTGCGAGCCAATTCGGGCGCGACTGAGGAGGATCCCCTTCGAACATCTATCCTCCCGGCAACGCTGTGCGAGATCGCTTCATCGTTGGGACTCCCCAAATGTGCCGACCTCAGCCCTTTCCGTTCTTGGGCCGCACGCGAGGTCCATTCTTATCGGCTCATCCATTTGACCACCTTAGAGACCGATTTAATCGAAGTAAATCGACTATTGCGCTGTGATCGATTTTCATCGAATATGGCCCAGCTTGGATGGGATTAGCCGGCATTGGTGAGTGAGCCAGTTCCCTGAACCGATTCCGCCGGACGGCCGGTGCCGGGAGGAATGCAGCAAGCACCCAATCCATCGCAAAAACGGGAGGAATCGAATGAAAAGGACACAACTTTCAATTCTCGCCGCCGGCGCGATCATTGCCGGGTCCGTTGGTTCGGCGAATGCGCAAACCACACTCGTCTTCGACCGCTGGCTCCCGCCGACCCATCCCCTAGTGGTCGGCGTGATGGAGCCGTTCAAGGAAGACGTGGAGAGGGTTACAGAGGGCCGCGTTGTAATCGAGATCCCGGACTCGCCGCTTGCCCCCTCGGACGGGCAGTGGGATGCAGTTGTCGACGGAATCTCGGACATCGCAATCCAGTCTCTGGGTTGGCATCGCGGTCGCATCAATCTGCCAACGATCATCAACTTGCCCTTCATGGTTCCCTCTGCCGAGGCCGCAAGCGGCGCTCTGTGGAACACCTATGCTGAGATGTTCCAAGATGCCGGGGAATTCGAAGGCATGCACGTCTTGGGCTTTGTCAGCCATGCCGGCAATCAGATCGCCAATGGAACACGGCCGATTCAGAGTGTTGCGGATTTCGAAGGGCTGAGGCTGCGCGCCTCGGCGGGCGAGCCGACACAGATCTTGGAGCTGTTGGGTGCCGAACCTGTTACCGTTCCCGGACCCCAGATCTTTGAAACCGTCTCGGCGGGAATCGTGGATGGCATTCTGGATGGCATGCACGCGCCGAAAGCTTTCGGGGTTATCCGTTATGTCGATTACGTCACCGAAATACCAGGCTCAATGGGCGGCCTGGCCTTCGCGGTCTTCATCAATGAGGCGAAGTGGAACGAGCTCAGCGAAGAGGACCGGGAAGCAATCATGGAGGTTGCCGGGGAGAACCTTTCCCGGCGCGGTGGACGGGAGTTTGATGAATTCACCGCCAGTTCGCTCGCTGAAATGGAAAGCGAAGGCGCAGAGATACTGCCGGCAAGCTCCGAGTTTATGAGTGAGCTTGAAGCCAGCCTGCAGCCGGTCATCGACAACTGGATCGAAGGGGCAGCCGAGCGTGACGTCGACGGCGAGGCGGCGATCGAGTTCTATCGCAGCCGCCTATCCGAATAACCAGCATCGGGGCGCATGCTCGACGGGAATGCGGGACGGGATCAATCCGTCCCGCATTGCCTCTGGGTCAAGAAGTCTGATGAACAACCTGCCTGAGAGGACTGGAATGCCCGCAAACACAGCCCATTCCGTATCCCAGAAAGTCGAAATCATAGCCGAAGAACATTGGGCCCGTAAGGGGAACGTCGATCTGTCGTTGTTCCGAAAGTTCGCTCCGGAAGCGCAGGCCGACGAGCCCCGCCGCGTGCTGTTCCTGGTCCACGGGTCGTCCGCCTCCTCCCGCACGGCTTACGATCTCGACGCCGGTGAACATGGCGAATACTCGGTAATGAATGTCTTCGCCCGATGGGGGTACGACGTCTGGACCATGGATCATGAGGGTTATGGCCGCTCGACGCGCACCGACGGGTTCTCCGGCATCAGAGACAATGTCGAAGATCTAAAAGCTGCCATGCCAGTAGTGGAGGCGGCGACCGGACAAAGCCGGTTAGCCATGTTCGGCACCTCTTCCGGCGCAATTCGGGCTGGGGCGTTCTGCAATGCGTGTCCGGAACGGGTAGACCGGCTAGGTATGGCGGCCTTTCCCTGGACCGGCCAGAACGCTCCCTCGCTGATCAAGCGCCGGCTGAGGCTGGCCGAGTGGCAGTCCGCGAACACCCGGCCCATCGACCAAGACTACTACAAGTCCATGCTCACCCGCGATACGACCGGGCTCACCATCCCGGAGCTTCCTGAGCTTCTATACAGAACGGAGATCGGGAATGGCGGCGGCACCCTGCCCAACGGCACCTATGTCGATATGAGCATCTATCTGCCGCTGGTTGATCCCACCATCATCACCTGCCCGGTGCTCATGCTGCGCTCCGAGCATGACGGCATCACCACCGAGGCGGACATGCTTGGTTTCTACAAGTCACTCGCGACGAAGGACAAGCAGCTTGTCACCATGTCCGGCCATACGCATAACATGACCTTCGGCGTAAACCGGCACCGATTCTGGTATGTGTTGCGAAACTTTCTGGAATTCCCGCCACGAATCGATGTTTAGAACTGCGTATATTGGAACAGCATTGGCCATGAACTGCCGACGGAAATGATTTCCGCATGGCGCCGATTCCGTTGAAAAAGAAGGCTTATCCCGTTAGCTCCGGTAACACCAAGGGCGAAAACCCCCATAGGTTCCCGCTGGCGGCAGCTGCGCCGAGCGGATATCTGTGCCGTCAATGGGCCCGGCAACTGAGGACCCTTCCGCCGCGCGAGAGGAGCCATCAAGACTCCAAACCTCAGTCATCCGATACGCCCGCAGCGCCATGATCGTCATTCGCGGTCACTCCCAACAGCAAACATTCCCACTATGGCGACAGACGATCTGGCAACGTCGGCTACCTCGTTACATAAACGTGTTCGGAAGAAACATCGCAAGACCGGGAAATACGATGATCAACGCCAACACCGACAGGATCACCGCGATGAAGAGCCCGATATAGATTAGGCAGTTCCCGGGGCGTGTATTCGCCATTCCGCAGGTGATGTTGAGCAGGATCCCGACCGGAGGCGTGATCCCGCCCAACTGCATCGTAATAGCCAGGATGACGCCAAAATACACCGGGTCGAACCCGTAGAAGACGGCGAGCGTGTTGAGCAGGGGCCCGAAGATCGTCGCGATCGCCAGAACCTCCATGACGGTCCCCAGTACCAAGACGAAACTGATGACCAGAACGAGAAACACGTAGGGATTCTCGGTCAAGGTCGTCATGAAATCGATGATCAGAATGGGAACGCCTTGCAGTGCCAGCAGCCAGCCGAATACGGCGGCGAAGACGATGATGGACATTACCATGACCGTCAGTGAGGCAGCGGAAAGTAGAAGTGCGGGTAATTCGCTCATCTTGAACGCGCGATAGAAGAACTTGCCGATCACGAAGGCGTAGATCACGGCCACGGCACCCGCCTCGGTAGCGGTGAACACCCCCCCGACGATGCCGCCGATGATGATCACCGGCATGCCGAGCGCCGGAATCGCCTGAATGCCTGTCTCACGGATACGCTGCAGTCCTGCGAAACGCTCCCTCTCGATATCCGGCTGAAAACGCGGCGAGGTGAGGATGAACACCATTACCATCAGGCCGAAGGCGATCAGCAGACCGGGAACTGTCAACGGCGGCCGGAATCTCGGCCATTGGGACGGCGCAATATTCGGCCAGTTGAGCGCGACGGGAGGCCGCGAGGCGAAGCGCGCTTTCAATCGCGCCGTAGCGAGCGAGCGGCCGTTTCGCCAGCCGCCGTCAGGTCTTGGGTGTGGTGGCCTGGTTTTGCTCCGCCCTGGCGGACATGGCGCGCCGGCGGCCTGACGACTGCTTGAGGCGATAGCTCTCGCCGTTCATCTCGAGAATGTGGACGTGGTGGGTGAGCCGGTCGAGCAATGCGCCGGTCAGGCGCTCGGAGCGGAACACGGTCGGCCATTCCTCAAAGGGCAGGTTCGAAGTCACGATGATGGTGCCGCGCTCATAGCGCTGGGAGAACACTTCGAAGAGCCGGTCGGCGCCGACCTGGGAGAGCGGCACGTAGCCAAGCTCGTCGACGATCAGCAGCTTCACCTTCTGCAACTGGGCCTGCAGCTTCAGAAGCCGCCTCTCGTCGCGTGCCTCCATCAATTGGGAGCTGAGCGCATGGGCGGTGATGAAGAGGGTGGAGAAGCCGCGCTGGCAGGCCGCCAGTCCCAGGGCGAGCGCAATGTGTGTCTTGCCGGTGCCGCTATTGCCGAGCGCGATCACGTTCTCGCACCGCGCCACATACTCGCAGCGCGCCAGTTCCAGCACCTGCATCTTGTTGAGGCTTGGGATGGCTGCGAACTCGAAGGTGTCGAGGCTCTTGACCGACGGGAATCCCGCTTCCCGGATGCGCCGCTCGGTCACCCGGCGCTCGCGATCGATGAGCTCCAGTTCAACGAGACGCAACAGGAAGCCGACATGGTCGATGCCGTCGCGGGCCGCCTCGCGAGCGACCTTCTCATATTCCCGCAGCACGGTGGGCAGCTTCAGCTGCTTGAGGTGATGACCAAGCAGAACGGCCGGCATCGCTTGTTGCGTATCATCCCTTGCCATCATCACGCGGCCCGTCCCGACAGGAGAGCGGCATAGTCGGCAGCTGCCGTCGTTCGCACCATTGCCCTCGGCAGATACGGATATGCGGTCGGATCGAGCCGAGCGGGCTTGCCTTCAAGGCGCGCCACCACAAGCTGCTTGACGGCGTCGAAGCCCACCACGCCGCGCCGGATCGCCTCGCTCACGACCGCGCCCACCAGCGTTGGCGGCGCAATCTCGGTCAGCCGCAGGATCTGGATATACTCGCGTTTGCCCGCCCTGCCGGAGCGGGCCTCCAATAGCCGCCG
>SKQW01000351.1 GCA_007118805.1 Rhodobiaceae bacterium
CAGGGTGTCCTTGAGGCGCTGCACGAAGAACCCGTTCCGGACCGCTCGGCCGGGTCACTCGCCGAGCGTGTGGTGTATGTCTCGGGGGTATCGGGCGGCTCCGTGGCGGCGGCCTATTTCGCCTATCGGGGCCCCGCCGCGATCCGCGATTTCCGCGAACGCTTTCTCCTGCAGAATGTCGAGGCCTCCCTGCGCACCCGGATTACCCCGGTCAATCTGATGCGGGCCTTCGAAGGCGGCGTCAACGACCGCACCGGCCTGCCGCGCTGGCTTGACGCCAACCTGTTCGGCGGCGCCACCTTCGGCGACATCCGCCGGCCCGGGCGACCGCTCCTGTGGGTCAACGCCTCCGATATCTACAACCGGAACGTCTTTACCTTCGACGACTGGACCTTCTCGGTCATCTGCAGCGACCTCTACTCCTATCCGCTGTCCCAGGCCGTTGCCGCCTCCGCTTCAGTGCCGATTGCCTTTACGCCCACCCTGCTGCGCAACTACGCCCACCGCTGCCCCTATCAGCAGCCAGCCTGGGTCGAGCACGTCCTGGCTGATCCGGAGGCCAACGCCACGCTGAAGGCCTATGCCGACGCGCTTGACACCTATCGTGACCCCTCGCGCCAGCCCGTCATCAGCCTCGTGGATGGCGGCATCACCGACAATCTCGGCGTCTACGGCCTGACCATCGCGCGCGCCACCGCCGATAGGCCCTACGAGCCGATGACTGCAGAGAGCGCCGCGCGCCTGCGCAACATGCTGTTCGTCGTGGTCGATGCCGGCCGCGGCCCGGAGGGCGAATGGCCGCGGCGGCCCACCGGCCCGACCGGCGCGGAGGTGGTGGAGGCCTCGGTCGACACGCTGATCGACGCCAATACCCGCCACAGCTACGACGCGTTCCGGCGCGCCATGGAGGCGTGGCGAGAGGATCTCATCGCATGGCGCTGTAGCCTGTCCACCGCGGACGTCCAGCGACTGCGTGGATCAACGAGCGGCTGGAACTGCCGCGACCTCGACTTCCACCTGGTCCGCGTCGGCTTCGATGCCGCCGAGGACCCGGCGTTGCGCAAGCGCCTCAACGAGGTCAAGACGCGCTTCGTCCTGCCCGAGGAGGAGGTGGACATGGTCACTCAGGCGGGCAAGGCCTTCCTTCGGGCCGACTCCAGCTATCAGGCCTTTTTGCGCCAACTCAATTGAGGATGCCCGGCCTTCCGTGCAAGAAGGTCCCCGGCGGCGCTTCGGCCGGCCGGGCGGCAAGGCCGACGGCTCCGGGCGCCCCGCCTTGCGCAACCCCGAATTGACCAGCCGCGGATCCGAACCATGTCGAACAGGAAGAGCCACGTCTTTCATCGCGATCTAAAGGCCGACTACCCGGTGGCCGTTGCCGGCGAAGGCGCCTGGATCATCGACCGGGACGGTAAACGCTATCTGGATGCCTCGGGCGGGGCGGCCGTGTCGTGCCTCGGACACTGCCATCCGCGGGTAGTAGCAGCCATTCGGGAGCAGGCCGGCAGGCTCGAATTCGCCCATACCGCCTTCTTCACCCACGAGCCGGCGGAAGCGCTGGCCGACTGGCTGACCGAGCGCGCAGCCGGCTTCTCGCGTGCCTATTTCGTGTCCGGCGGCTCGGAAGCCAACGAGGCCGCGATCAAGCTTGCCCGTCAGGTGCATGTCGAGCGTGGCGAGTCCGGACGCGTCCACGCCATCGCGCGCCATCAGTCCTATCACGGCAACACGCTTGGCGCTTTGGCGCTTGGCGGCAACCCCGCCCGCCGCGCGCTCTACGAGCCCATCCTCGGCCTGCCGGTTTCCCATATCGAACCGTGCTACGCCTATCGCCACCAACGCGAGTCCGAGAGTCTCGAGGATTACGGAAGGCGCGCCGCCCAGACACTGGAGGACGAGATCCTGCGCGTTGGGCCGGACAGGGTCAGTGCCTTCTTCGCCGAGACCGTGGTTGGCGCGACCGCCGGCGTGGTGCCGCCCGCCCCCGGCTATTTTCGCGAAATCCGGCGCATCTGCGACCAGTACGGCGTCATCATGGTGCTCGACGAGGTGATGTCGGGCATGGGCCGCACCGGCACACTCTATGCCTGCGAGCAGGACGGCGTCTGGCCCGACATGATCACCATGGCCAAGGGTCTCGGCGCCGGACACCAGCCGATTGGCGCCGTGCTTGTCGCCGCGCCGCTCGCCGAGACCATCGAGGCGGTCGGCGTCTTCCATCACGGCCACACCTATATCGGCCATCCGATGGCCTGCGCCGCGGCGCTCGAAGTGCAGAAGGTGATCGCCGAGGATAGCCTGCTAGAGCGGGTCCGCACAGCCGGCGAGGCCTTTCACGAACGCCTAGCGGCGCGCTTTGCCCAAGCCCCCCATGTGGGCGACATTCGCGGGCGCGGCTATTTCCGGGGCATCGAGCTCGTCGCCGATCGCGAAACCAAGTCGCCCTTCCCGCGCCAGCGGGGACTGGCCGCCCGCATCAAGACCCATGCCATGGCCAACGGCCTCGTCTGCTATCCCGGCAACGGCACCGCCGATGGGGTCGACGGCGACCACGTGCTGCTCGCCCCGCCCTTCATTGCCACCGACGACGAGCTCGACATGATCGTCGACCGACTTGCCGCCGCCATCGACAAGAGCCTTGCCGAGATCGCGCCATGACCGGCGATGCCGCCTTCGTCATGGCCGCGCCCAATGGCGCGCGCCGCAGCAAGGCGGACCATCCGAACCTGCCATTGTCCCCGGCCGAGCTCGCCGAGGAAGCGGTACGCTGCCGCGACGCCGGCGCGGCGGCGCTGCACATGCATGTGCGCGACGACGATGGTGCCCATTCGCTCTCCCCTGACCTTTATCGCGCCGCCATCGACACCGTGCGCCAGTCCGTGGGCGATGGCCTTGTCCTGCAGATCACCACCGAAGCGGTCGGCCGCTTCACTTCGCAGGAGCAGATGGAGACGGTCCGCGCGGTCAAGCCCGAGGCGGTCTCCGTCGCCCTGCGCGAACTTCTGCCGGGCGGCGAAGCCGACGGGCCGGTGCGTGATTTCTTTGCGTGGATGCACAGCGCGGGGATCTGGGCGCAGGTCATCCTCTATGACCACGCCGACGTCGAACGCTTCCTCGAGCTCGAACTGTCCGGGTTGTTCGCCGCGCGCCATCCCAGCGTCTTGCTGGTCCTTGGCCGCTATACGCCAGGTCAGCGCTCCGAGCCATCCGATCTCGACCCGCTGCTTGACGCGCTGGCCCCGCTGCGCCCATCGGTGATCTGGAGCGTCTGCGCGTTCGGGCCGAAGGAGAATGCCTGCATTGCCCGCGCCTTCGCCGAAGGCGGCCACGGGCGGGTCGGGTTCGAGAACAACCTTTATCTGCCGGATGGCCGGCTTGCCGACCACACCAGCGACCTGGTCGCGCTTGCCGCCGCGGCGGCCCGGGACGCCGGCCAGTCCGTGATGGACGCTGCCGCCCTGCGCAAGGCGTTCGCCACCTGGCTTTGAGTCAGGCTTGCGCCGGTGTTTCCGGCCGGCCGCGACCCTACCCGCCGAACAGCCGGTTCAGGAAGCCCCGGTCGACATTGAAGAAGCCGCGATCCTGCCGGGGCGGGTGCTGTGGCGGCACGGGCTGGCTCGGCTCGCTCGCATAGTGATGCTGCGCCTGCCGCTCTTCCTGCAGCCAGGGCAGCGTTTCGTCGACGACAATGTGATCCTCGCGCGGCACATATCTGCCCGGCAGCTCGGCGATCATCGCGCCGTCATGTGCCGTCTCCATGACCTGCTTCCACACCCGCGCCGGCAGGCTGCCCCCGGTCACCCGGCTGGTCGGGCTGTTGTCGTCATTGCCTATCCACACCCCGGCGACCAGGTCCGCCGTATAGCCAACGAACCAAGCGTCCCGAAATTGCTGGCTGGTGCCAGTCTTGCCGGCCGCCGGCCAGCCGCCAAAGGCGGCGTTGCGCCCGGTGCCGCCTTCCACGGTCTGGCGCATCATGTGGTTCATTGCCCCGACCACATCCTCCGAGATCACCTGCACAGGCGAAGTGCGCGGACGCTGATAGAGAATGTCGCCGTCACTGGTACGCACGCGCTGAACCACATAGGGAGCCGCAAGATGCCCGCCATTGGCGAGCGGCGCGTAAGCAGCGGTCAGTTCAAGCGGCGTGACCTCGGACGTGCCCAGCGCGATCGACAGATTATCGCCGAGGTCCGAGGCTATGCCGAGCCGGTGGGCGGCTTCGGCCACCCGTTGCGGGCTGACCTCGGCGGCCAGCCGCACGGCCACGGTGTTGATCGACAGCGCCAGCGCTTCGGTGAGCGGCGTAGGCCCGCGGAATTCGCCGGAATAGTTGGTCGGCGTCCAGTTCCCGTATTGCGTCGGCCCATCGGTGCGAAGCGTCGACGGCCCGAGCCCCTTCTCGACAGCCGCCACATAGACGAAGGGCTTGAAGGCCGATCCCGGCTGGCGCCGTGCCTTCACCGCCCGGTTGAACTGGCTGCGCACATAGTCGCGCCCGCCTACCAGCGCCTTGACCCCGCCATCCGGCGCCATGACCACGACGGCCCCTTCATTCACCCCGCGTTCGGCGCCTTCGCTGTCGAGGATGCCGACCAGCGCGCGTTCGGCGGTGCGTTGAAGGTTGGGATCGATAGTGGTCTCGACCACCACGTCGCGCCGCAACTCGCCGACCAGGGAGGGCACGAGCTCGGCCACCCAGTCGGCGGCATAGCCGACCGAGGCGCCGACCCGCGAGGGCCGCACGACGGCGGGCGATCCGAGCGCCAGCATGGCTTCGTCCTCGCTTATGTAGCCGGCCTCGAGCATGGCTGTGAGAACGAGCTGGGCGCGTCCCTGGGCGATCTCCGGATTACGCGTCGGGGCATAGCGCGACGGCGCCTGGAGAAGGCCGGCAATGGTCGCTGATTCGGCCAGGGTGAGCTTGCGTGCGGACTTGTCGAAATACACCCTCGCCGCCGCCTCCACACCGGTCGCCCCGGCGCCCAGATAGGCCCGGTTGAGATACATCTCCAGCAGCTCGTCCTTGGTGTAGTTGTACTCCAGCCACAGCGCGAGCACGACCTCCTGCACCTTGCGCTGCAGGGTCCGGTCCGGCCGGAGAAACAGGTTCTTGGCAAGCTGCTGGGTGATCGTCGAGCCGCCCTGGACGACGGTCCCCGACGAGAAATTGGCCAGGGCCGCCCGCACAAGGCCGATCGGATCGAAACCGAAATGCTGATAGAAGCGCCGGTCCTCGATCGCCAGCACCGCCTGGGGCAGATGGACCGGCAGTTCGTACAGGCGAATCTCCTCGCCGCCGGTCTCGCCGCGATTGCCGAGCACCGTCCCGTCGGCGGCCACCACCATGATATTGGCCGGCCGCTCAGGGATGGCCAGCTCCTCCTGAGGCGGCAGGTGCATGGCGTGCCAGCCGACGAAGCCGAGCCCGCCGATCATCGCCCATAGGCCCAGGACGAAGCTCCAATAGACCATGCGGCCGAAAATGCCGCCCCTTGGCCGGCGTGTCCGGGCCTTGCGGCGCGGGCGCTTCTTGGCCGGGCGAGCCGCCTTGCGGCGGCGCCCGGGCGGCGCACCGCCCACTCTGTCTTCGGGGGAAACTCTGAAGTCACCTGGGTTCATGCGGGGTCCGACGGCGCGCGCCCTGCGAGCACGCTTCTTGCGTTTGAACATCGACCTGATACCCGCCTTCGGGATAACGCTGAACCTATAAGATCCCTAGAGCGGCGTCAGACGGAACGCGGTACCACCATCCACTGGGAACGGCAGAGACGCGTGCCGCCGGTCCCCGCGAAAGATCAAATAAAATGCGGCACCTTAAGGGCGGGTTAAGGGTGAAAATCCGGCCAACTCAAATGCTTCACTGATGTTGCCGCCGGGCCACTGCCGCGCGATCCGCTCACGGGTTTGTGCATGCAACCTTGGGTGACCGACGGTCGGCTTCCGTGCAACACTGCGCTTGGGTCCAGATTGCGTGGAGACGGCCATGGCGCGATTTCTCACCGCCGCTGCAATCGCCCTTGGCGCGGCCGCTCTGATCGGCTGGGGCACGCCAACCGCCGCGGAAGGCGGCCCCGAACGCTGTCCCCGCTTCATCGCCTGGCAGGGCGGGCAGGTCGTACCCGCCGCCTATGAGTCGCTTGCCCGCGAGGAATCGGAGGTGGCGATCACCTTCGTCGGCCACGCCACCTTCCTGATTGAGAGTCCAGCCGGCGTTTCGATCGCCACCGATTACAACGATTTCGTACGGCCGGACGACACCCCGATGATCGCCACCATGAACCGGGCGCACCGCACCCATTTCTCGACCGCGCCGGATCCCGGCATCGTCCATCTCCTGCCCGGCTGGAGCGAGGACGGCGAACCGGCACGCTACGATCTCGAACTCGGCGATGTCTGGCTGAGGAACGTCACCACCAATATCCGCGGGCGCGGCGGCGCCACGGTGCGCGACCAGAACTCGATCTTCGTCTTCGAGGTCTCGGGGCTGTGCATCGCCCATCTCGGACATCTCCACCACACCCTGACCGACGCCCATCTCGATGCGCTCGGCCGGATCGATGTGGTCCTCGCCCCCGTCGATGGCTCGTTCACCCTGGATACCGCCGGGATGCTTGAGGTTCTCCAGGCGCTTCAGGCCCCGGTGGTCATTCCTATGCACTTCTTCAGCCAGGGGCGACTTGAGGCCTTCCTCGCCATCATGGCCGACCATGGCTTCGACATCGTGCGCAGCGACACACCCCGGATCCGGCTGGCTCGCTCTGACCTGCCGGACCGGCCGGCGGTCCTCGTCCTGCCGGGCCGCTGACCACCGGCGTTTGACGAAGCCGTCGCGCGGCGCCATAGAGGGCGGACCGATCCTGCCGGGCCGCCGCCAGTCATGTCGCACAACACTTTCGGCCATCTCTTCCGCGTCACCACCTGGGGCGAAAGCCACGGGCCCGCCATCGGCTGCGTGGTCGATGGCTGCCCGCCGCTCATTCCGCTCGAGGCGGCCGATATCCAGCACTATCTCGACCGCCGCCGGCCCGGCCAATCGCGGTTCACCACGCAGCGGCGCGAGCCCGATGAGGTCAGGATCCTGTCCGGGGTCCATCCCGACGCGGCCGGGAATCAGGTGACGACCGGCACCCCGATTGCGCTGCAGATCGACAATGTCGACCAGCGCTCGAAGGACTATTCCGACATCGCGTCGACCTACCGTCCCGGCCACGCCGACCTGACCTATGAGGCCAAGTACGGCATCCGTGACCCACGCGGCGGCGGGCGCTCGTCGGCCCGCGAAACCGCCATGCGCGTTGCCGCCGGCGCCATAGCCCGCAAGGTGGTGCCGGGGCTTGAGGTGCGCGGCGCGCTGGTGCAGATCGGCCCCCATCCGATCGACCGCGACAACTGGGACTGGGCCGAGATCGAACGCAATCCCTTCTTCTGCCCCGACGCCCAGACGGCGGACGTCTGGGCCGATTTCCTCGATGGCATCCGCAAGCAGGGCTCGTCGGCCGGCGCGGTGGTCGAGGTCGTTGCCGAGCGCGTGCCGGCCGGGCTCGGCGCGCCGGTCTATGGCAAGCTCGATCAGGACATTGCCGCCGGCCTGATGTCGATCAACGCCGTCAAGGCGGTGGAGATCGGCGCCGGCTTTGCCGCCGCGGCGTTGTCCGGCGAGGAGAACGCTGACGAAATGCGCGCTGGCAATGACGGCATACGATTCCTGTCCAACCAGGCCGGTGGCATCCTCGGCGGGATCTCGACCGGCCAGCCGGTCGTTGCGCGCTTTGCCGTCAAGCCGACCTCCTCGATCCTGACGCCGCGACGCACCGTGACCCGCCAGGGCGAGGACGCGGAAATCTCCACCAAGGGCCGGCATGACCCCTGCGTCGGCATCCGCGCGGTTCCGGTCGGCGAAGCCATGCTGGCTATCGTCATCGCCGATCACTATCTGCGTCACCGGGCGCAGATTGGCTGATGTGGGCAGCGTCCGGGCAGCCTGCGCCGCCGGCGGTTGGCCCATCCGTGTCAGCGGACCGTGCCGCCCGGCCCGACCGTCAGGGCTGGCCGACCATCACCAAGCTGCTGGATTTGAAGAAGGAATACGAGAATTGACCGAGGACATGCGCCGCGTCGCCGAAGCGATCCGGGCTATCGAAGCCGGCGAGATCATCGTCGTCACCGATGACGACGACCGCGAGAACGAGGGCGACCTGGTGATGGCGGCGGCCCATACCACGCCGGAAAAGATGGCCTTCATCATCCGCCATACCGCCGGCATTGTCTGCACGCCCATGGCGCGCGATGAAGTGCGCCGGTTGCGGCTCGACCCGATGGTGGCCGACAATGACGCGCCGCACTCGACCGCCTTCACCGTCTCCGTCGACTTCCGCCACGGCCTGACCACCGGGATCTCCGCCGAGGAGCGCACCAACACTGTGCGGGCGCTTGCCAATTCCAACGCCGGCGCGGAGGATTTCGTACGCCCCGGCCACGTCTTCCCGCTGATCGCCAAGGAAGGCGGGGTGCTCATGCGCTCCGGCCATACCGAGGCGGCGGTCGATCTGTGCCGGCTTGCCGGGTTGGCGCCGGTCGGCGTGATCTGCGAGTTGGTCAATGACGACGGCACCGTCAAGCGTGGCGCCCAGGTGGCCGCCTTCGCCGAGGAGCATGGCCTCAAGGTGGTCTCGGTCTCCGAATTGATCGCCTATCGCCAGCGCCAGGAACAGCTCGTGGAGCGGGTCGAGGAGCTCAATGTCGACACCTTCGCCGGCCCCGCCAGGGCGATCTCCTACGCAACGCCGTGGGACCCGATGCAGCATCTGGCGCTGGTCTTCGGCGATATTCGCGACGGGCGCGGTGTGCCGGTGCGGCTGCATCGCGAAACCGTGGTCGACGACGTGTTCGGCGCCAGCCAGCCGCTGCACGACATCATCGCCCGCATCGCCGAGGGCGGGCGGGGCGTCGTCGTCTATCTGCGCGAAGGCGCGGTGGGCGTGGCCCGCGGCCAGAGCCATCGCGCCCGCGCCGGGCTCGACGAGGATCACGATTCGGCACAGGCCCGCGAGGAACAGTGGCGCGAGGTCGGCCTCGGCGCCCAGATCCTGCGCGACCTCGGCGTCTCGACCATCCGGCTCGTTGCCTCGCGCCCGCGCCACTATGTCGGGCTTGCCGGCTTCGGCATCGAGATCGAGGCGACCGAGATCATCGAGCCCTGACAAGGCAACGCGATGGCCGCGACACCGGGCGATCGCCAGGCCTTGTCCCGCGCGGAGATCGCGGATCAGTTGCGCCGGCTCGGCGTCGCGCCAGGCGGGGTGCTGCTCGCCCATGTGTCGTATCGCGCCGCGCGTCCGGTATCCGGCGGCCCCGCCGGCCTGATTGCTGCCCTGCGGACGGCGCTGGGCCCCGACGGCACGCTCGTCATGCCGTCCTGGACCGGCTGCGACGATAGGCCCTTCGACCCCGCCGCGACCGCGGCCGCCGCCGATCTCGGCGTCACGGCGGATACGTTCTGGCGCCAGCCGGGGGTGGCCCGCGCCACCCATCCCTTCGCCTTCGCCGCGGCCGGCCCGCACGCCGACGAGATCCTGCGCGATCCCCTGCCCCTGCCGCCTCACATCCCGCAAAGCCCGGTCGGGCGGGTCCACGACCTCGACGGGCAGGTGCTGCTGATCGGCGCGGGGCACGACGCCAACACGACGCTGCATCTGGCCGAATGGATGGCTGGCGTGCCCTACCGCGTGACGCGTCACATAACGATCGCCGGGGCACAGGGGCCGGAACGCATCGACTATCTGGAGGTCGATCACTGCTGCGCCCGCTTTGCGCTCACTGATGACTGGCTGCGCCGGGAGGGCCGGCAGCCCGAGGGCAAGGTCGGCCACGCCCCCGCCCGCCTGATTCGGGCACGGGACGTGGTGCGGGTGGCCATGGGCAAGCTGGCCGCCAACCCCCTCATCTTCCTGCATCCGGCGGAAGCCGGCTGCACAGAATGCGACGAGGCGCGCGCCAGCCTGGCGATGTGAGCGTTACAAACCCCGCGTGCTCGTGGCATGCTGCCGGCGCGCTGCGGCGCGGGACGAACCGGTGGACGAACCGGTCACAAAGTTCGTCTCCCGAGGCGGGACATGACCAGGGCGAACGACAGGGGGAGAAGCGAGCGATGCTGATCGGGGTGCCGCGCGAGATCAAGGATCATGAATACCGGGTCGGGCTGGTGCCCTCCTCGGTGCGCGAGCTGATCCATCACGGCCATCGGGTGATCGTCGAATCGGGAGCCGGCGCCGGCGTCGACCAGGCCGACGCCGATTACGAGGCCGTCGGGGCAACCATCGCAGACAGCGCCGAGGCGGTGTTCGCCGAGGCCGAGATGATCGTCAAGGTGAAGGAGCCGCTGGCCGCTGAGCGCGGCCTGTTGCGCGACGGCCAGATCCTGTTCACCTACCTTCACCTCGCGCCCGACCCAAAGCTGACTGACGACCTCATGAGATCCGGCGCGATCTGCATCGCCTATGAAACCGTCACCAGCCCGCACGGGACGCTGCCGCTTCTCACCCCGATGTCGGAAGTCGCCGGCCGCATGTCGCCACAAGTCGGCGCCAGAGCCCTTGAAAAGGAGGCCGGCGGCCGCGGCGTCCTGCTCGGCGGGGTCCCCGGCGTGCCGCCCGGCGACGTCGTCATCATCGGCGGCGGGGTGGCCGGCACCAACGCCGCGCTGATCGCGCTCGGCATGGGCGCGACGGTCACCGTGGTCGACCGCTCCGCCGAGGCGCTGCGCCGCCTGTCGGCCGAGTTCGGCACCGCGATCCGCACCATCTTCTCGACCCGCGATGCCATCGAGCGGCTAACCGCCGGCGCCGACCTCGTAATCGGCACGGTGCTGGTGCCGGGCGCCGCCGCGCCCAAGCTGATCACCAGACAGATGGTGTCGGCCATGAAGCCCGGCAGCGTGATCGTCGACGTCGCCATCGATCAGGGCGGCTGCGCGGAGACCAGCCGGCCGACCACCCATTCCGACCCGACCTACCTCATCGACGAGGTCGTCCATTACTGCGTCGCCAACATGCCCGGCGCGGTCGCCCGCACCTCGACCTTCGCGCTCAACAACGTCACCCTGCCCTTCGTGCTGGCGCTGGCCGATGACGGCTACCGGCGGGCGATGGCCGAGAACGAGCATCTGCGCAACGGCCTCAACGTGCATGCGGGCCAGGTCACCCACAAGGCCGTCGCCGAGGCGCTGGGGCTTGACTATATCAAGCCCGAGGCGGCGCTGGGGCTGTAGGGGGAAGGCGCGCCGGCCGACCGGCATCTCGCCGCGTGCGGGCTCGGCGGGGCCATGAGGACCACGAAACGGGCTTGCATCTGGGCAGCGGGTATCGGCGATCAGTCGGAAGCCGGGAACCGGCCCGCCGCGCGGGCCAGATTGTCGATCTGGTACCGCTCTAGGCCGATATCGGCCAGCGCCCGATCGGAGAACTGGTTGAAGTCGGCGAATGTGAGCCGGGCCCGGCGGCGGCTGCGCAGCGTGCTGATGATCGAGCGGATGGCGTTGGTCATGGCTGGTCTCCTTGTGGGTTTTGCGGAAGGACGCTGATCGCCCTTCGATGGTCTGGAGACTGCCCGAGGCCGCCGCGCGCCGATGTGCATTCGGGCACAGGGCGGGCGGAGCTTTGTCGGAGCGGCGCGGCGCGGCAGGGCCGGGCTGGCGGCCGGGACCACAAAAGGCGAGCCCGGCGCTGCGGGGGGCAGCACCGGACTCTATAGGGCGGCGCGGGGAGGGAGGGCGCCGCCAAGCTCAGCAGACGTAGAAGCGCTTCACCTTCCAGCCGTACTTGGTCCACACCTTCTTGTGCTGGTAGCAGTAGGCATAGCCGCCCTTGCCGATGGAAAAGCCCTTCTTGCCGAAGTGGATGCTGAAGCCGCGCTTGCCGCCGTGGCGCTTGAAGCCGCCTTTGTGGCGCTTGCCGTGGCGCACTTCGACGAGGAGGTCGGCGGCGCTTTGGCTGACCGCCGGGGCGGCCGGGGCGAGGTTGGCGGCGGCGGCCGGCGCGGTGGCGCCGATGGAGCCGATGGCGATGGCGGCGGCGGTGGCGATCGACAGGAAAGTGTTGGTCATGGCTAGTCTCCTTCAGGGTTTGGGAAAGGGCCTAATCGCCCTTCGATGGATTGGAGACTGCCTGAAGCCGCCGCACGCCGATGTGTATTAGGTCACAGGGCGGGCGGATCAGATCCTGCGGCTGTCATAGGCCCAGTGCAAAAGGGCCTGGCGCTGGCGTCGCCGGCAGAAGATGTCGCCGGGCTCGCAGTTCTTGCGGATCTGCCCGATATGGCGGCGCATCGCCTTCCAGCGGCCGATCTGACGGCTGTCCTCCGCGCCCATGCGGCGCCCGCGCCAATAGCGGCAATACCACTGGAACCAGCCGCGCGGGTCGTCGGGATGGATCCATCCCTTGGCTCGCCACACCGAAAGCGGCTGGCTGGCGGCGATGCCGAAGTAGTTGAGGGTGGGGTCGTGGCCGGCCGGCGACAGCTTGGCGCCGTCGAACCAGTCGGCCGGGAATTCGTCGCGGCAGTCGGTCATGTATTTGCCGCCGAACACGCCGAGCGCCAGCATTTGCTTCGGCGTCAACTCGGGCGCGAAATCGGGGTCGAACCCGCCCCCCTCCGGCGCCGTCAGCGCATAGCGATAGCCCCGCTGCATGCGGTCATTGACGGTGATGACGCGCGCGCTCATGCCCTGCCCTCAATCCGCATTTCCCAGAGGTTCGAGTCCAACATTTGCATCCCCTTGCCGCACCCGCTACGGCAAATGTCGGACCCATAAATCGACTTCAGACCGCCCGCAGCGCCCCGCCTTGGCATCGATCCGCCTGCCGGTTATCGTGCCGGCCGCTAACGAAACCATGTTGTCGCCCGCCGATGTCGCTATGCGTTGCCCAGCGCCCCTGATCGCCGTCCTCGCCGCCGCCTTCCTGGCGCTAACGCCGCCGGCCGATGCCGAGGACCGGCCGTGGCCGCAGGCGGAGACGCTCCAGAGCGAGCTCTATTTCGGCATGCACTCGGCCGACGGCACGGGGGTGAGCGAACAGGCCTGGCAGCGCTTCCTGGCCGAGACCATCACGCCACGCTTTCCGGACGGGCTGACCGTGGTCGAAGCGCACGGCCAGTGGCGGCCGGCGAGCGGCCCGGAAGCGGGCGAAATCATCCGCGAAGAGACCCGCCTCGTCATCATCGTCCATCCCAACACGGCCGACGCCCAGGCCGACCTTGCGAAGATCAAGGACGCCTATATGCAAGGGTTCGATCAGGCCTCCGTGTTCCATGTCGACTTTCCCGCCCGGATCGTCGACTGAGGGGTGGCATGACTTGCCGGCGCTGGTTGCGCGGGCGCTGGGGCACAAGGGGTGATTTCGCCCACCACCAGGACTTGATTGTTCCTGGTGGGATAGCTTCAAGCGCCGATCCGGCGCCGGTGCGGCTTAGCGGGCCTGGAACGCGATCGGCCACATGAAGTCCAGGGGCTTGTAGCCCTGCCCCAGATAGCGCACCGTTCCGCCACTGTCGGTCTTGTTGTAACCGGGATGCAGCGCGCCGGTGGGCACCGAGAACGGGAAGAACGCCTGCGTTTTCGGGTTATACGCCGCCGTTGCGTGGCAGCTGTGGCAGCTGGCCTCGAACCGGGTCCAGTACTGCGGCTGCGCGGTATTGGGACTGCCGGCGAAATCCTCCATATCCGTATGGCCCAGAATCACCGGCGTCTCGCCGGTCCCGTCCACGGTGAAGCGGATCTGTGTGCCGTTGGGGGCATAGGCCTCAAACCCGAATCCCGCGACGCCGGCGGCTTCAAGGATTGCGGCGATCTGGCCCTCCGACAACGGCGCCCGCTCGGTAATCAGCGATTCGCGGACATGGCCCACGCCGGGGTTGTCGTTGAACTCGAAGGTGGCCCAGAACCAGCTGGGCTCCTCGGTATAGAAGGCCTCGCCAGGGTCCGGCAGCGGCCGCATCTTCGCCATGATGTGCAGCCCACGCCACCAGTATTCGCCGCTGTCGAAGGTGAACGTCAACGCGCCGTCTGGCGCCGGGCTGCCCTCGGTCACCTGGAGCCAGGAGGCCTTCAGCTCGACCGAGCCCACGGGCATATCCACGTAATCGTTCTCAGTGAAGAATGCGGCCACGTCGCGCTTGGTGGTCAGGCCGCTCTCAATCAGGTAATCGTAGCTGACCCTGTTGCGGGTGACCTCCTCATTGGCGCTGTCCGGATCGGCGGTGGCCACGCGGCCGGCCTCAAGGTCCTTCTTCTCGACACTCGGGCTCAGTTCGGTGCGCGGCGTGGGATGGAACTCGAAGGGCCGGGCGGTTTCGAAGGTATCGGGGTCGGTCGGCCAGGCCATCCAGAGCGGCGCCTGTCCGGAACCCGACATGCCACCATGGGCGTCGTCGTCCGTGGCAGGGACGTCGATCAGCTGGTTCACCCGGGCAAAGTACATCCAGGCCACCCGTTCGCGATCCTCCAGGCTGCCGTCAAACGCCATGTCGGCGCAGTCCGCGGCGAACTCCGCATCGGACTTATCCGCCCAGCCCTCGCCGGCGCAGGTCGGGTCCCCCTCCTCGGCAGACGCCGACATGGCGATCAAGGCAACGCAGGCGGCAGTCAAGGTGAGCTTGGTAGATCCAGTCATGGCAGAGGTTCTCCAACGGCAGCGACCACGTGAACACCCAGGTTGAGGCGACTACATGAACAACTAGGTTCAGGCTCGGGCCGGCACGCCGCGTCCCATTACTACACGCTATGGCCGTCGGCAATTCCGCGCGCTGCAACCATGGCGTGCTGTCCCAACCCGGCGCGCGGGCGAGCGCCGATCAGGTCGCCTCCCCGACCTCGCCGATCAGCCCGATGAAGATCTGCCGGACCTGCCTCTGCCGGGCCCTCAGATCGGCTTCCAGGCGGGCCAGATCGGGCACGTCGGCGGCCTTGGCGAGCTGGCGCGCCAGGCCGCGCGGACAGGCGGCGGGGTCGAAGGTCCCCGGCACGCAGAGCCGCAACACCTCGGTCACCGCGTCATAGACGGCGAGCGCGGGCTCGAGCACCTCGGCGTCGCCGCGCTCCAGAATGCCGGCGCGCCGCGCCGCCGCCAGCGCCGCGCCGGTTGACTGGTGAAGGATGTCGGGATGCTCGGCACCGTGGGCAAGCTGCAGGAACTGGGCGATGAACTCGATATCGATGAGGCCGCCCGGCACCGTCTTGAGCTCCCACGGGTCCTCGCTGCCCTTCTCGCGATGGATGCGCGCGCGCATCTCACAGATATCGCCTCGCAGCCGATCCTGATCGCGCGACCGGGTAAGGATCTGTCGGATCACCTCGTCGGTGCGCCGCCTCAGCTCCGGCGGGCCGCTGACCGGCCGCGCCCGGGTAAGGGCCATATGCTCCCAGGTCCAGGCCTCGCTCGCCTGATAGTCGGCAAAGCCCGACAGCCGGGTCGCTATCGGCCCGGCCCGGCCGGACGGGCGCAGGCGCATATCCACCTCGTAGAGCCGGCCCTCGGCAGTGGGCGCCGACAGCGCCGCCACCAGCCGTTGGGTCAGCCGCGCGTAGTACTGCGTCGGCCCGAGCGGCCGGTCCCCGTCCGACATCGCCTCCTCCCCGGCAACGTCGTAGAGCAGGATCAGGTCGAGATCGGAGGAGTAGGTCATCTCGCCGCTGCCGAGCTTGCCCATGCCCAGCACCACCGCCTCTCCGCCCGGCATCCGGCCATGGGTGCGGGCGAGCTCATCCTCGGCCAGCTGGTGCATGCGCTCGACCAGCAGATCGGCGAGCCGCGTAAAGGCGGCGCCCGCATCGGCCGCGGACACGGTCCCCGACAGGACCCGCACGCCGATCAGGAAGCTTTGCTCCTGCCCGAAGATCCGGGCGCGATCGAGCGCGTCCTCGTAGCCGATCGCCTCGCCAAGCGTTTCGTCGAGATGCGACCGCAACACCTCGCGGCCGGGCAAGGCGTCGAAGAATTCCGGCTCGAGCAGGGCAGCGAACACCCGGGGCCGGCGCGCCAGGAGCTCGGCAAGGCGCGGCGCCGTCCCGAGGATTTCCGCCAGAAGGCCGAGAATGTGGGGATTGGAGCGCAACAGCGTGAAGAGCTGGACCCCGG
>SKQW01000368.1 GCA_007118805.1 Rhodobiaceae bacterium
CCCCGTCGCTGTTGGTGTCCCCGCCCACCGAGTCGTCCTTGAAGGATGTGAACGCCACGGGGTTAGCTGCTGTTCCGTGCACCTCCAGATGGCCATACACGGTCAAGCCTGTGGAAGACGACTGGAACTTCACCACTGCGCCCTGCTGGACGGTCAATGTGACATCAGCGGCGACGGTCACATTACACGTCGCCACGTACACCACCCCCGTCTTCCAGGTGGTGTCCTCGCTGATGCTGCCGCACACCTCCTCCGTCTCAAAGACGTGGAGCACGGCCGTCGACGTCAGGACCTGCTCGCCATCCGTCCCGGTCAGGGTCAACGCGTGAGCTCCCCCAGGCGTGGTGATGGTCGTGTTCACAGAGAGGAGCGCCGTGTCGGTCGGCGTCACGGTGGCCGGATCATCCTTCTTTCGCTTGTCGGCGAGGCGCATGGCACGCTCCCGTGTCCGCACTGTGTCCGTCCCTGAGGCGGATTTCTATGTCCTAAGGATGTGCGCTTGTGTCCTATCGCGTCAACGCAATATGCTTGAGTTTCCACGGCTTTTTGCGATACCTCGGCAAACCTCTTGCCGCATCAACGGCTTAGAAATCACGCTCAGATAGATTTCGTAATGCGTGGGTCGGCGGTTCGAGTCCGTCCACCGGCACCAGTAATTCAATAACTTAGCAGGAACCTCCGCTCGCGACCGTGGCGCGGGTAAGCGCCGGGTAAGCAAGCGGAGAGTTTTTCAACGCCATTTCTCACCAGGAGGGGTGCATCGAGGGTTCGATTCAGTGAAAGTGAGGATCTCGTCGATCATGACGAGCGGCGCCACGACCCGGTGCTTGGCACCGTGCGGGGCGGCTTCGAGCAATGGTCGTCACTGCCTGTCATCAAGGCTTCGAACGTCCCTGAGCGCCACCGCCGCCAGGATAGCCAGAACCGCAACGCTGACAGCACTGAACAGAGCCGCGGCCGCGAAGCCCTGCGTGAAGGCAGTCTGGGCCTCTTCCATCAAACCGCTCGGCAGTTTGGCCGCGGCAGCCGACGCCGCCCAAAGGCTGTCGCTGACGGCATCCTCAGCCGCGCCGGTCAGTTCGTCTGGGATGCGATCGGTCATTGCGCGCCGATAGACGGCAGTCGCGATGCTTCCCAGCACCGCAATGCCAAGCGCAACTCCAAGATCCTGTACGGTTTCCGACATCGCAGAGGCCGACCCCGCCTTCTCGGCTGGAGCCGAGCCGACGACAAGCTCGGTGCCAAGGGCGGCGATCGTGCCCAGTCCCAGATAGGCCAGCGAGAACCCTGCGACCACCATCACCACGTCATGCCTGCCGACTTCCAGCACCGTGAGCATCACGTAGCCCACCACCGAAAGACCGAGGGCACCCGACACCACGAAACCGGGACGGATTCGCCGGGCAAGAAGCGGCGCGGTCACACCGGCAATGACCATCGCAAGGGCTGGCGGCCCCATCCACAGGCCCGCGATCAGGGGAGAGAAGCCCGCGACCAATTGAAGATACTGCGTCACGAGAAGCATGGTTCCGCCGACGGCGACGAGACCGAAGAGCAGCACCACCAATGCGGCGCTGAATGCCCGGTTGGCGAACAGGGACATGTCGAGCAGCGGGTTGTCGAGCAGACGTTGGCGGCGCACGAAAATAAGAGCACATACCAGCCCGGCGATCGTTAGCCCGATCGAAGACATGGCAAAGCCGTCCTTTGCCATCTGCTTGATGCCGTAAATGACCGGCAGCATCGCGGCCAGCGACAGGCCGACGCTGACCAGATCGAGCCGTCCCGGTTCAGGCGCACGGTACTCCGGCAACAGGAAAGGCGCGATTACGATCAACAGGGCGACGACCGGCACCGCGATCAGGAAAGCCGCTCCCCACCAGAAGCGCTCGAGCAAAACTCCCCCCACCGCCGGCCCAAGCGCTATGCCGAGCGCGAACATGGTCGCCCATATCCCGAATCCCAGCGCTCGCTGACGGGAATCGGCGAAGAGATTTCTGATGAGGGCAAGGGTCGAGGGCATCAGGGTTGCGCCGGCAATGCCAAGGAGCGCACGAGCGAGGATGAGCATCTCGGCACTTGAGGAGAAGGCCGCCATGACCGAAGCCACAGCAAAGGCGGCCGCCCCGATCATCAAGAGCTTGCGCCGTCCTATACGGTCGCCAAGCGTCCCCATGGTGATCAGGAAACCCGCGACCATGAAGCCATAGGAATCCATGATCCAGAGCGCCTGCGTGCTGGTGGGCTGCAGATCGGCGGCGAGGGCCGGCAATGCCAGATGCAACAGCGTGAGGTCGAGACCCAGCAGCATTGTCGGCAGGGCCAGAAGCGCCAGCCCCAGCCATGCACGGACACCTGCCACGGCAGGTCGATCCTGGATGGCCTCGCCGGTGTTGGTGGTGGGAACCAGGCTGGATTCGCAAAGAGAACTCATGAACGCCTCCGGGTTGGAAGCAGTGCTATTCGCCCGCAAATTATCCTGTTACAATATTAAAAATTATCCTGTTACTGAGGCCAATAGCGTGACCAATCGGACCCTTGCGCGCACGCGAGGCGAACTCTCCGACTTCCTCCGGCAGCGCAGGCTGCGACTCACGCCGGCGGATGTCGGGCTGCCCACCACCGGCCGCCGCCGGATCCCGGGGTTGCGGCGCGAGGAGGTTGCGGCACTCGCCGGTGTCGGCTTGACCTGGTACACGTGGTTCGAGCAGGGACGCGATATCCGGGTGTCGGAGGCATTCCTGCTTAATGTCGCCAAAGCATTGAGGCTAGACGATCTGGACTGTGGGCACCTGTTCCTGCTTGCACACCAGCGGCCTCCACCGGCCGAAGTGCATGAGATCGTCTCGATCTCTCCACTCATCCAGCAACTGCTGGACGATCTTGCCCAACGTCCAGCTTATGTAGCCAATCTGCGCTGGGACATCCATGCATGGAACGATGCGGCTGACGCCTTGTTTGCTTTCTCCACTCGGGCATTGAGCGACCGCAACCTCATACGCATGGTGTTTACCGACCCCGATCTGCGATACCGACTGCCGAACTGGAAGCAGGATGCACCCAGGCTGTTCGCGCAGTTTCGCCGTGATCTGGCGGCCGCCCCCGACCATCCCGCAGTGGAGGAACTGATCAAGGACCTGAAGAGCCTCTCGCCCGACTTCAGGCGATGGTTTGAACAATCGTCGAGCGAGATCTGCAGCCGCGGCATCGGCACAATCGTGGATGGCGCCGGCAGGCAATTGAGCTTTAGTCATGAAGCGCTGACAGTGGATGAGCATCGTCACTTGAAAATGGTCGTCTACTTCAAGAACGACAACTAGAAGCCGTTGGGCGCACGGGTCGATGCAACCTCGCGCCCCGCGGGGAACCTTGTCTGCGATTTGAGCGGGTCGGCTATAGTCGCGCGCGCAGCGCCGAGACCCCGTCCCGCGTCTGCTTGAGCCGGTGCAGATGAACGCCGATCAAAGGATGCTCGGCGCCATAGGCTAGACTTACCAACGAATTCGCTTGATCAAGCAGTTCCTTGTCGACCTGTCCGCTTCTAGTGCATTCAAGGATCTCGTCGCGCAAAGCGATGACACAACCGACTGCGACGGCGATTTCCTCGTGCGGCGCAGTAGGCCCGGACGCGATTGTCTGGTCGAGCGCGTCGATACAGGCCTCGATCGACTCGTGAAGGCGATGCGGCGCCATCAGCCTGTCTCCTGCCTCGCGATGGCGATCAAGTGGTTTGCTCCAACCGCCCGCGTTGTGCCAGGTGGAAGTAGGCGCGCGGACTATCCGAGGAGCGGCGGCCTAGGCTCAGAAGGCCATGCCGCATCATGTAGCCGCCTGCCAGGATTGCCACCGAGCCTGCAATCGACAAGGCAGGCGATCGCCCGCCCGACATCCGGTTCAGCGCGTAGGCTGCGATCGGCACCGCGCCGGCGACGATCAGGTCGCCGGACTTGTAAAGGCGTTTGTCCCCTTGCGCGTCCACCTCAGCCGGGACGCCCTGGTTGCATAGTCGGCGAGAGAGGCCAAGGCTGGCGGCCAGATGCCCGATGGTGGCCATAGCGGCGACGTCGTCGAACCGGTCGGCGCTTCGACTTCGACCGGCGCGACGCTCAAAGATTGACAGGGCCGCCGCCCCCGCTGCTAGTGCGGCCGTGGCGAAGGAGGCCCCGAGATGGCGAGGCGCAGCCGCCCAGTAGGGGGTGCTGGTTGCTGCCAGCAGGCTCGCCGTATAGGTGCTCGCGCCGGCACCGGTGAAGGCAGCAGGGAACTGGGCGAGGGTGGCGATCCGCTTTGCTAGGCGCCCGGTTGCGCCGGGCCCGCGAAACAGTTCGCCGAGCGCGGTCAGTCCTGAGAAGCCGCCGAAGGCGGTGAGAATATACGTGCCGACCGACATGGGGGAGCTCGGCCGCAGAATCCTCAGCATATTGTACCAGCGTTTCGGCGTTCTAAGATCAGCGATTAATAGCATCGCGCCGAAGGCGGTCCCGACGGTTGCCAGGTAGCGGGCGTTCCGAATCGCCCCGCGATAGAGCGCGCTGTCGCGGCAAAGCGCAATCGCTGCCAATAGCTGTGCTGCGCCCGAAAGGCCGGCAAGATAGATGTAGCCGCTGACCGTCCAGTCCCACGGAGCCGATTTCAGCGCGGGCTGGTCGAAATAGGTTTGTCCGCTGTATCCGCTCTTAGCCTCGAGCTTCGCCATCGTCATCTCCTGGGCCGCCCATCAGGGCGACGGCTGCGGCCGCCATGCCGGCGATCACAGCCAAGCCCAAGTTCAACACCGCGATTGGCGAACTAGCTGATTTCGCTGCGGAATTCAGAAAATTCAAGCGCGCGTGGCACTATGTCGGGGACGTCCCCGA
>SKQW01000107.1 GCA_007118805.1 Rhodobiaceae bacterium
ATCGCCAAGTCCAGCTCCTGATCGGGCATCCGTTTCCGGAACGTCAGGAATCAGGGGAGCGGTGCGTTTCAAAAATTCGCGCCGCGGCACCGAATAAGAGCGTTGATAAGGGCATTCAGGCCCGCGGGAGGAAATCATGAGATTTGCATTCTGGATGGCGGCTCCGGCTGCACTTGCCATCGCTGCGACCGGCTTCGCGTCGCCGGCCGCCGCCGACGAGGAACGGGTTATCAAGATCGCCGGCTTCGGCGCGAATTCGGGCGTCGTGCGCGTCTTCGGCGTAAATGCCTGGGCAACACTTCAGGCCGCCCGCGACAAGATCAACGAGGAAGGCGGCGTCACGCTGGCAGACGGGTCCAAGGCGATGGTCGAGGTGTCGTTCTATGACGATCGCTGCAACGCCGAGGAGGGAATCTCGGTTGTCCGGCGAATCGCCTCCGACGATTATCTGACCGCCATCGGCCCGACCTGCTCGAATGTCGCCGAGCCGCTCTACGGTATCCTGCAGGCGCGCGTGGACGATGATAGCGATACCGGCCTGCAGTTCCCGATCTTCACCGACGTGGCGATCAAGGGCGGGCTGGCGCAGATTTCCGACTGGGCGTTCCGCAACGTGCCCAGCGAAGCCCAGATGTATGACGAGCTCCTGGGCTGGCTGAAGGAGCAGAATCCCGAGCTCGAGACGCTCTATGGCGGTGTCGAGGAGGACTTTGCGCACTCGAACGCCACCTGGTACGCGGTGATGAAGGAGAAAGCGCCCGAACACGGATATGACGTGGTCGGCGAGGCCCAGTGGCTTCTCAACGACACCAACTTCGCTACCCAGGTGCGTCAGATGCGCCGCGCCGACCCGGACGTGGTGGCGATTTCCGCACACCCCTTCACCACCTGCGGCGTGCTGCGTGAGATGTCGCGTCAGAACGTGCAGCCTCAGGTCGTGATCGGGCTGACCAGCTCGTCGAGCCTGGAAACGCTCACCGGCTGCGCCACGGAAGCCGAGGGGATGATCATCCCGACGAGCTTCGCCCCGGTGAATCCGGAGGCCGAGGCCACGGCGCAGTTGGTCGACGATTATGGCGGAAGCCTGGATCTCCACAGCGCCTCGGCCTGGGAGAACATGATGATCCTACGCGATGTCATAGAGGATGCGGGCATCGAGGGCACCGCCGACTCCCTTGAACAGGATCGTCGCCGCCTGCGCGACGCGCTGGCTGGACTGACCGCGACCGATGGCCTGCTCGGGGTCAGCCAGCGCACCCCTGAAGGCGAAGCGATCAAGCCCTACGTCTTCGTCCACGCCCGTGACGGCAACTGGGAAGTGCTATACGAACCGGCTATGTGAGCCTGGCGCTTCAACGCCTTTGTAACGCTCGCCGCCGGACCGCCAGCAAGGTGGCCCGGCGGGAGCTCCGCCGGCGGGGGGCCGGCGCGGTATAGTGGCACTGACCGCACGCCGCTGTGGGGGGCACCAAGGTGGATTATTTCTTCTTCATCGACCTCGTTCAGGGCTTTGCCGACGGGGTGCTGTTCGGCACCACCTATGCGCTGATTGGCATTGGCTTTACGCTCATCTTCGGCGTGATGCACAAGCTGAACCTGGCCTACGGGGCGGCGTCGATCGGCGGCGCCTATGTCAGCCTCATCGCCTTTCTCGGCCTTGGCTGGCCGCCGATACCGACCTTCGCCATATCGGCGGTCGGGGCCGGCGTGATCGGCTACGTGGTCTATTTCTGCTGCTTCAAGTTCACCCCGGTCCGCCATCCCCTGGCCGCGCTCATGGCCTCGGTCGGCATGCTGCTCTTCATCGACGAGGTCATCGTCCACGAGTCCGACGGCATGCCGCAGCCCTATCCGTCGGTCATGGACCATGCCGAGATCACGCTCGGCGAGATCTGGATCCGGGGCGACCTGATCTTCGTCTTCCTCATGTCGGTAGTCAGCATGGGCGTGCTCTTGTGGCTGCTCTACCGCACGCGGCTCGGCGTCGCCACGCGGGCCGTCTCCCAGGAGGCGACCGCGGCGCGGCTGTGCGGCATCAATCCCGACCGGATCAACGCCAGCACCTTCGTCATCACCGGCGTGCTGGGCGGCGTGGCGGGCGCCATGATCGGCGCCGCCGTGGGCGTGCTGTCCCCGCTGCTTGCCGTCCCCGTCACGGTGAAGGGTCTGATCGTCGCCGTCATCGGCGGGCTGGGGTCGATCCCCGGCGCCATCATCGCCGGGCTGATGGTGGGCGCGGCGGAGAACATCTTCCTGGTGATGCGCGGGATCACCGAGCGCGACATCTACGTGATGCTGCTCCTGTTCGTGTTTCTGGTGCTGCGGCCGGGCGGGCTGTTCCGCTCCGCCTCATCGCAACACTAGCGCCGTCATCGCCGGGGACAGACCATGGACTTCTATCTCGGACTTCTCCAGATCATCGGGGTTCACACCCTGCTCGGCCTGTCGGCCTATATCGTGCTCCTGACCGGACAGGTCTCCATGGCGCAGGCCGGCTTCTTCGCCATCGGGGCTTATGTCGCCGGCATGTGCACGGTGATGTTCGGCTTTCACATCCTGCCGGCAATCCTGCTGGCCAGCCTCCTGGCGAGCCTCGTGGCATGCGCCGTCGGATTTCCCGCCCTGCGGGTCAAGGGCCTGATGCTGGTCGTCGCCACGCTTGCCTTCGGCGAGATCGTGCGGCTGTTCTTCTTCAACGTCCATTGGCAGGTCGAACGCAACGGCGCAATGGTCGGCCCCGAGGGCCCGGAGGGCTTTCGCCGCATCCGCTACTTCCCGGAAAACGGCTGGACCAGCATCGACATCACCGCCTTCATCTGGGTCATCGTCATCCTGGTGATGCTGGCCTTGTGGTGGATGGACCGCTCGCGGGCCGGCGCCGTGCTGCGCGCGGTGGGCCATGACGAGACGGCGGCCCAGAGCGTCGGCATCAACCTGACCGCGGTGAAGGTATCGGCCATGACCGCCGGCGGCTTCATCGCCGGGCTCGGCGGGTCGATCTATGCCCACACCACGACCCATGTCGAGCACCTGATCTTCAGCGTCGTGCTCGCGACCTTCGCCATCGCCTATCCGATCCTCGGCGGCCTGTCGCATGTCATGGGCACGCTGCTCGCCGTGGTCTTCGTTCAGGTCTTCCTCGTCGAGGTGCTGCGCTTCATGGGCGACTGGCGGAACATGCTGTTCGGCGCGCTGATCGTCCTGGTCATGAATCTGCGCCCGCACGGGCTGCTCGGCGAGCAGCCGGCGCGGATGTTCGACTTCCTGCGCTCACGCTCGCGGCGGGAGGAAACGCATGCTGCAACTTGACCGCCTGTCCAAGCATTTCGGCGGCGTGCGAGCCGTCGACGAGGTGAGCCTCACCGTCGAGCGCGGGCAGATCTTCGGGCTGATCGGGCCCAACGGCTCGGGCAAGAGCACCACGGTCAATCTGGTTTGCGGCCTGTTTCCGGTCACCTCCGGCCGGGTCCTGTTCGACGGCGAGGACATCACGGAGCTGCCGACCCATCGCCGGCTCGCCGGCGGCATCGCGCGCACCTTCCAGAATATCCGCCTGTTCGAGAACCTGACGGTCTGGCAGAACCTCTGGGTGGCCCAGAACGGTGCCGAAGACCGTCAACAGGGCTTCCTCAAGCGGTGGTATTCGGGCAATCGCCAGGGGCGCGCGGAGATCGAGGAGCTGCTCGAGTTCTCGCGGCTGCACGACAAGCGCGACCTGCTGGCCGGCAATCTGGCCTTCGGCGAGCAGCGCCGGCTCGAAATGGCCCGCGCGCTCGCGGCCAAGCCGTCCTTCCTGCTGCTCGACGAACCCGCCGCCGGCATGAGCCAAGAAGAGCTGAAACAGTTGAGCGAGCGCATCCGCGCCCTGCGCGAGCGGGGCGCCACGGTGCTGCTCGTGGAGCACGTCATGGATCTTGTCATGGACATCACCGACCGGATCGCTGTGCTCAACTTCGGCCGCAAGATCGCCGAAGGTACGCCGGAGGAGATCCAGGCCAACGAAGACGTCCGGAAGGCCTATCTCGGCGGCGCGGCCGAGCAAGAGGAGGCTGCCAGTGCTTGACGTCAGCGATCTGCACGCCTCTTACGGTCAGATCCGCGCATTACGCGGGGTCACGATCTCTGCCGAGGAGGGCAAGCTGACCTGCATCCTCGGGCCGAACGGTGCCGGCAAGACCACCTTGATGTTCACCATTGCCGGCGTCCTGCGCCCGCGCCAGGGCTCGGTCCGGCTGGGCGGCGACGAGCTGGCCGGCCGGCCGCCCTCCGCGATCGTCGGCCGCGGGGTTTCGCTCGTCCCAGAGAACCGGCTGGTCTTTCCCGACATGTCGGTGCACGAGAACCTGGTCGCCGGCGCCTATCTGCGGCTGTCCGACCGCGCGGCCGTGGATGGCGACATCGAGGCCATGATGACGCGCTTTCCGCGCCTCAAGGAGCGCGCCTCCCAGCTTGCCGGCACCCTGTCCGGCGGCGAGCAGCAGATGCTGGCCGTGGCCCGCGCCCTGATGGCGCGGCCGCGCATCCTGCTGATGGACGAGCCGTCGCTCGGGCTGGCCCCGCTTATCGTCGAGGAGATCTTCGAGGTGATCGGGGAGTTGCGCGCTGAAGGTCGCACCATCCTGCTGGTCGAGCAGAACGCGCATATGGCGCTCAAACACGCCGACAAGTTCTATCTGCTGGAACAGGGCCAGGTCACCTTCGAAGGCACGCCCGGCGAGCTCGAACAGGACGAGGTCATCCGCCGGGCCTATCTCGGCACGGCCAAGGCCGGATAAGGCGTCCAGGCGGTCAGGCTGCAAGCACCCGGGAAGGCAGATCGCCATGTCCCGGGCGCCCGAACTTCCGGTCCGG
>SKQW01000338.1 GCA_007118805.1 Rhodobiaceae bacterium
CAGGCCGGTATCCACGTTCCAATCCTCATAGGCGGCAAGCCAGCGGGCATCCTTCATCTCCGCCTTGCGGATCATCGGGCCGGCTTCGGTCGAGGTGCGGATTTCATCGCCTGTACGGTCGAGAAAGCCGGTATTGATGAAGACTACCCGGTCCTTGGCGGCCCGGATGCAGGCCTTGAGGTTGACCGTGGTGCGCCGCTCCTCGTCCATTATCCCCATCTTCATGGTATGGCGCGGAAGCCCCAATATGTCTTCGATCCCCGCGAACATCTCATCGACCAGCGCCGCCTCGGCCGGGCCGTGGAGCTTGGGCACGACGACATAGACCGACCCGGCCCTGCTGTTCATGCGGCGCCCGTCGGGTCCGATGTCGTGCAGCGCGATCGCCGCGTTCACCAGGCCGTCGAGGATCGTTTCGGGCACCGGCTCGCCCTTGTCGTCGAGCACGGCATCGCTCGTCATCAGATGGCCGGGATTGCGCACCAGCAACAGGCTGCGGCCCGGCAGCGTCAGCGCGCCGCCCGCCGGCGCGGTGTAGCGGCGATCCGAGTTCAGGGCACGCTCCATCCTGCGCCCGTCCTTGACGAATCGCGCCGACAGCGCGCCCGTCATCAGCCCCAGCCAGTTGCGATAGGCGGCCACCTTGTCCTCGGCGTCGACCACGGCCACGGAGTCCTCGAAGTCGACGATCGTCGTCAGCGCCGCCTCGACGATGACATCGGCGAGCCCGGCCGGATCGTCGCGACCGGTGGGGCGGTTGCGATCGAACAGCAGTTCAAGATGCAGGCCGTGATGGGCAAGGAGAACCGCCTCGGGAGCATCGGGCGAGCCGCGATAGCCGACGAAGCGCCCCGGTTCGGCGAGTGCCACGGTCGGCCCGTCGGCAAGGTCGACGGCGAGCCGCCCGTCAGAGACGCGATAGCCCGCGGAGTCGCTGTGGCTGGCGCCGCCGGCCAGGGGCGCGGCGACGTCGAGAAGCGCGCGGGCCCAGGCGATGACCCTAGCCCCCCGCACCGGATTGTAGCCGCTGCCGCGATCGGCCCCCTCATCCTCGGCAATGGCATCGGTGCCGTAGAGCGCGTCGTACAGGCTGCCCCAGCGCGCATTCGCCGCGTTCAGCACGAAGCGGGCATTGGTGACTGGCACCACAAGCTGCGGCCCGGCCACCTGGGCGATTTCCGGATCGACGCCTTCGGTGCCGATCTCGATATCCTCGGCCTCCGGCTCGAGATAGCCGATCTCTTCGAGGAAGGTTTGGTAGGCGCGCGCGTCGAGCGCCTGCCCGCGCTGATCCCGGAGCCAGGCATCGATCTCGGTCTGGAGCCGGTCCCGATGCGCGACCAGTGCCCGGTTGCGCGGGCCGATCTCGGCGATCAGTGTCTCCAGGCCGGCCCAGAAGGCTTCTGGCGTCACGCCTGTACTCGGCAGCGCCTCATCATTGATGAAGCCGTGCAGCTCCTCGGCAACCTGCAAGGCGCCTACACGCCGTCTCTCCGCCATCCTCAACGCTCCAACGCCACGCCGTCCAGCTATTGCCCTAAGCTGCTTGACGGGTCCCGCCAAGCGTATGATGCGTTCGCTCCTGCCATCTGTTAAGCCTGTCGACCAGCCAAGAAGCAGGAGAATGTGCTTTGCCCGACGCTGTCATCGTCTCCACCGCCCGCACGCCGATCGGCAAGGCCTATCGCGGCGCACTGAACGAAACGCAGGGCCCCACGCTCGCCGCCCACGCCATCGGCGAGGCGCTGAACCGGGCCGGGATCGAGCCCCAACGGGTCGAGGACGTCGTCATGGGCTGCGCGATGCCGGAGGGCACGACCGGATACAATGTCGCGCGGCAGGCCGCGCTCCGGGCCAGGCTGCCGGTCTCGGTCGCCGGCACCACGGTCGACCGGCAATGCGCCTCGGGCCTGCAGGCGATCGCCATTGCCGCCCGCTCGGTCATCCATGACGGCGTCGAGGTCGCCGTCGCCGGTGGCCTTGAATCGATCAGCCTGGTCCAGAACGAGCACCGCAACGGCTTCCGCGCCCGCGACGAGGACCTTCTGAACACCAAGCCCGACATCTACATGGCGATGATTGACACCGCCGAGGTGGTCGCCGCGCGCTACGCCATCGCGCGGGAGCGGCAGGACGAATACACCCTGGAAAGCCAGCGGCGCACGGCCGCCGCGCAGCAGGCGCGCCGGTTCGACGCGGAGATCGTGCCCGTCTCCGCCACCATGTCCATCACCGACAAGCAGACCGGCGAGACATCCCATAAGGACGTCACGCTCGAGCGCGACGAGGGAAACCGGCCCGACACCACGCTGGAGGGGCTGGCCGCGCTGAAGCCGGTGCGCGGCGACGGCCACACCATCACGGCCGGCAATGCCAGCCAGCTGTCCGACGGCGCATCAGCCTGCGTCGTCATGGAGGCGCGGCGCGCCGAGAAACTGGGCCTTGAGCCGCTCGGCATCTTCCGGGGCTTTGCCGCGGCCGGCTGCGAGCCCGACGAGATGGGGATCGGCCCGGTCTACGCGGTGCCGCGTCTGCTTGAGCGGCATGGCTTGGCGGTCGACGATATCGATCTGTGGGAGCTCAACGAGGCCTTCGCGGTCCAAGTCGTCTATTGCCGCGACCGGCTGGGGCTCGATCCGGACAAGCTCAATGTCAATGGCGGCGCGATCTCCATCGGCCACCCCTATGGCATGTCGGGCGCGCGGCTCGCCGGCCACGCCCTGCTGGAGGGCCGACGGCGCAAGGCGCGCCGGGCCGTGGTGACCATGTGCGTCGGCGGCGGCATGGGCGCGGCGGGGCTGTTCGAGATGGCCTGACCCGCCCCCGGCTGCCGCCTTTCCCGTGCCGGGCGCGACGCTGCAGGCGTGATGTGTTAAACTTGCAAGATCTGCGACGGGAGGCCGACAATGTGGGAGCGATGGTTCAGGCAATGGCTCAACGCCATGTTCTGGTGGCTGCCCGGCCGGGGCCGGGCCGACACCGAAGATAGGGAGCACGGCGCGGAGCGCCCCTCGGCGCAACCGCCCGACACAACTGCAAGTCCCGAATCTGCGCCCGCGGCACCGGCTGCCGCGCAGTCACGACCACAAGCGCCCGCGCCGGAACCGGCCGAACCGGTGAAGCCGGCGGCCGAGGCGCCCAAGCCGGCAAACCGCCAAACCGGGCCCGCGAAGAAGCGGCCGGCGGGAACAAAGCCCAAGGCGGCCGAGCCAAAGGCGGCCGCCCCCAAGACAGCCGCGCCCAAGGCGGCGCCTGCTTCGCAGCCCGACGACCTGACCACCATCAAGGGGCTCGGGCCGGCCATGCAGCAGAAGCTCGCCTCCGTGGGCGTGACCAGCTTTGCCGAGCTCGCCGGGGCCGATGCCCAGGAATTGACCGACAAGCTCAAACCCCTGCAGCGAACGGTCAAGCGCGAGGCGGTCGAGGCCTGGATCGCGGCGGCCCGCGAGGCGACTAAGGGCTAGGTGCAACGCCCTCTGGCGACACTGGAGAAGCCATGAAGTCCGCCCAGAAAGTCACCTTCACGGGCAGCGACGGAAGCGCGCTGGCCGCGCGGCTCGAACTGCCCGCCGGCCCGGTGCACGCCTTCGCGATATTCGCCCACTGCTTCACCTGCTCCAAGGACGTGTTCGCTGCCGCGCGGGTCTCCAGCGAGCTGGCCCGGCGCGGCTTCGCGGTGCTGCGCTTCGATTTCACCGGCCTGGGAAGCTCGGAGGGCGAGTTCGCCAACACCAACTTCTCCTCGAATGTCGCCGACCTTCTGAAGGCCGCCGATTTCCTGCGCGAGACCTATGAGGCGCCGCGCCTTCTGATCGGGCACAGCTTCGGCGGCGCCGCCGTGATCGCCGCGGCGGGCGACATTCCGGAGGCCACGGCGGTCGTGACCATCGGCGCGCCGGCCGATGTCGCCCACGTATTGAAGAACTTCGCCGGCGATGTGGACCGCATCGAGGCCGACGGCGCCGGCGAGGTGACGCTGGCCGGCCGGCAGTTCGTGATCCGCCAGGATTTCGTCACCGACGCCCGCGCCCAGACCCTTCACGATAGGATTGCCGGATTGCGGCGGGCGCTGCTGATCCTGCACGCCCCCACCGACGAATATGTCGCGATCGACAATGCGCGGGATATTTACGAGGCCGCCCGTCACCCCAAGAGCTTCGTCTCCCTCGACGGGGCCGACCATCTGCTGAGCGATCGCGGCGATGCCGTCTTCGTCGCCGACGTGGTCAGCGCCTGGGCATCGCGCTATGTCGGCGGGCCCCAAGACGAGGAGGCCGACGCGCCCGACGCCGACGGCGTGCTGGTCGCCGAGTCGGGCGAGGGGCGGTTCCAGCAGCTCGTGCGCGTCGGGCACAGCCGGCTGCTGGCCGACGAGCCGCCCGGCGTTGGCGGCGACGATACCGGCCCTACACCCTACGACTTCCTGTCGATCGGCCTTGGCGCCTGCACCTCAATGACCCTGCGCATGTATGCCGACCGCAAGGACATTGATCTGGGCCGGATTTCGGTATCGGTGCGCCACGGCAAGGTCCACGCCGATGACTGCCGCGACTGCGCGGAGGGGCTTTCAGGCCGCATCGACCGCTTCGAGCGCGTCGTCTCCATCGAGGGTGAGCTCGATACGGCGCTACGCGACAAGGTGCTCGAGATCGCCGACAAGTGCCCGGTTCACCGCACCCTGGAGGCCCAAAGCGCCATCGTCACCCGCCTGAAGGATTGATGGGTGCGCTCACTAGAGCGGTTCATTGATTGACTGAATCGAGAGGGATTCCGGTTCTGTTGATTTTGTGATTCAAGATGCTGGCTGGAAAGGAGGCCAGCATCTGATGACAGCACCTCTATCCAATGATC
>SKQW01000339.1 GCA_007118805.1 Rhodobiaceae bacterium
ACGCGGATCGTCATCAACGAGGCGCTCGGCAGGCGCCGCGGGAAGCGCCCGGCCGTGGCGTTGTCCGAGGTCGATGATGCGGGCGCGCGGGGGCACGAGTTGACGTCACCACATCTTCGGCGGCTGATCGATGATGGCGCCGAGGGAGCGGCGGCGCGCGCGCAGTTGCGGCGGGTCATCGAGCGCGAAATCGAGAACCTGCCCGAGGCGTATCGGCCGGTGTTCATACTGCGCGCTGTGGAAGGGCTGAGCGTCGAGGAAACCGCGGCTCACCTCGGCATCCCGGAAGCGACCGTCAAGACAAGGTTCCACAGGGCAAGGAAGCTCCTCCAACGGGGCTTGGACGAGGTGGTAGCCGAGACTCTCAGGGATACGTTTCCGTTCGCAGGGGAGAGATGCGCGCGAGTGACACGGAATGTCCTCGGCCGTCTCGGATTGCGTGTGAACTGAGGAGGTCGGACCAACCCCACGGCTCTTAATCGGTGCGACGCGCGGCCATTCGTCTGTACTGATCTTGCCTGGTTGAGTGGCGGTGCCGATAACCGGTGCGACACATTGCGGACGACGAGCGCATCCGACGGTCCCGAACCTAAAGCCCCCTTGTTGTCGGCCACCCCATTTCTCGAGCTCGGCGGCGGATCGCAGCGCTTCATTGCAAGTGAGCGGCGCTCGAGGGGACCATCCAGCCCGCAGCAAGAAACGCGATCATTCGGTATGGATGTGAGTCACTTCCTGGCGGGCATCCATATAGATCTCCGAGACGATCCGCCAGTTGCCGTCGGGCTGCCGTGCGATGAGCTTCAGCGAGTGGTTCTGGCGCACCGGCAGCGTGCCGCCGTCGACCGTGCGCTGGCCCTCGATCTTCGTGTGGATCTTGGCGGCGACAGTATCCCGCCCCACGGTACGGATAGCGACTTCCGGCTCGCCCACCACCTTGCCGGCGGTGAAGTTCTCGTCGGCGAACAGCTCCTTGAGATAGGCAATGATGTTGTCCTCACCATTAAGCGTGCGACCGAAGGCGTTGGTCCAGTCGGCGTCGCCGACATAGAGACCGCGCAAGAGCGCTGCGTTACGCTCAACGAACGCCTTCTGCTGCTGCCTAAGGAGATTGGCAATCGCTTCCTGATCGTGGCTCATCATCTCTACCGCCTGATCGATTTCCTCTGTAGTGGCTTCAAGGATCGGGAGGCCGGCCCCAGCGGCCCCGACCGCGACGGCCCCTCCGATCCCGACAAGAACGTGGCGACGGTGCATCTCCAAACCGTTCATTTCCTCCTTCTGCTCAATAGGCAACTTCGCGGGTGATTTCCGCGCGCCTCGATACCCAAGCTGATGCTTCGGCCGCAAGGGGGCCGGCTATCAGAACATCTGGGCCTACGCCCTGCGGGCCGCGCGCTCGCCATCGGCGACTCTTGGGAGGCGGCGAGATGGTCGCACGCGAAGCCAAGCTGCTGGAAGGCAGGCTGCGGGCATAGGCGAAGTCGCCCGTTGAGACCCATTGTAGACACTCTCCCGGTGGGCGCCACGGCTATTCGCCTGAGGTCCGCGAGCGGGCGGTCCGGATGGTTATGGAGCACCGGGGGGAGTATGCCTCGGAATGGGAGGCGATTTCCTCGATCGCCTCGAAGATCGGCTGCAAGGCTGAGACGCTGCGCCTATGGGTGCGGCGTGCTGAACGCGATGGTGGGCTTCGACATCGATCACGCCTCGCGCCAGTTCGACCTTTCCAAAGTCGAGACGGTATCGCTGCCGCCCGCGAGCGCGGCGGAGTGAGCCGATACCCGACGGGCCGGGCGCAACAGGGACGGGGGAGGAATGAGGGGCAAAGCGCGTAACCCTATCTGCGCGATCGGCTGACAATCGCCCGCGACTTCCTCACCGACTCCGGCTCCGTCTTCGTTCAGATCGGCGATGAGAACGTGCACCGGGTTCGGGTCTCAAGGACACGCCGGCCGGCCGCGCCCGGGACCGGCTCTACGTCAGCGGCGTGAAGCCGGGGTCGGAGTTTCTGAGCGACGTGAGGAAGGCCGAATGAACGGAGGCGGCATTGCTTTGCCCCCGGCCACACAGTGCGCCCGGGGAGATCGCAGTGTCTCTGCGGCGAGTTCCCATGCAGCTGGACTGCGGCCGCGTGGAGCGCGATAATGTCGACGCTCATCCCTCTTTGAAATGGCAACGGGCAGATTCCGCGGACATTCTGCGGACAAACGCCTTTCTGGAGCGGCTGAAAAAGTGGCGCACCCGGCAGGATTCGAACCTGCGACCGCTGCCTTCGGAGGGCAGCGCTCTATCCAGCTGAGCTACGGGTGCTGCGAGCCGCGACGGACAATAGACGATCGTGCCCGAGGCGACAATGCAGCTTTGCGCGCCAGATGCGACATCCCGTCGCTGCGCGTTCGCCCGGCATAGCGCGCCCGGCCTGCCGCGCCGGCCCCCAGGCGCCGTCCGTTAAGGCAGCAAGGGTGAGGGCACGGCCGGTCTGTGACGTCAGAGCAGCGATGTTTTCGCGTTTACAAGGAAGCTTCGCCGTTGACAGCTAATCGCTTGGGCGTCATCGTTCAGGCACTTCATTTGGATGGGCCAATTCGAATCGGACAGCCAGAGTCCGGGGGACACTGGCGTCATCGGATGGCTACAACGCTCGTTCGCCGGCACCAGCCTGGGTGAGCCAGTGACATCTGATCGGGGGATGGACCGCATCACGACCATGACCATGACGGGGATGGACATCGGTCGCGAACCGGCACTCACCTTCGCGACGCAAGCGCAAGACCATCTGCCAGGGCGCTGGCTGCACAATCTGCGCTGGCTCGCCTGCTCGGTGCTCACCGGCGTCACCGGCGCGCTATTGATGGGCGGTGCGCTCTTTATCGCTCTGGACCGTCAGTCGGAATTCGCCATCGCCCCGCATTTCAGCGCCATCGCGGCGCAGAACGGCGTGGTGAATCAGGGGCGCACGGACCGTCTCGCCCTGGCCACCGAACGGGTGTCAAGCAGGCAGATCATTCAGGAGACCATGGTCCGCACGGTCGGCGGCAAGGAGTTCGTCGAGGTTACGCCCTATGCCCGGGTGACGGCGAGCCTTGCGACCACGCAAGGGGCCCATGCCGACCAGATCCCGGAATTCGATCCCAACGCGGTCTTCGCCGAGGTTGGTGTGTTCGCGCAGGAGGACGAGGTCGACGCGGCCGAGGAGCCGGCCGAACCGGAGGCGGTCAGCGTCAGCTATTCCCCGCTCGACCCGGCCGGGGCGCCGACGGTCAGCGGCGACGCGCTCGACGTCGCCGAGATCGAGGAGATGCTGCACGAGACTCTGGCCGCGAGCCACGATGCCCTGGCTTACGCCCCGGCGCCCATGCTGCCCGTCTCCGGCAGCGAGTTGAGCGGCTACGAGACGCTCCGCATGGCCGGTGCCATGGATACCGCAAGCTTCGTGCGCAAGGCTGCCGGGGACGCCAATTCCACCACCATTGCCAAGCGGCACCGGCGGCCGGCCAAGCCCGAAACGGACCAGCGCGAGGTCGTCGCCGGCCGCGGCGACACGCTGATGTCCATCCTCGTCGAGCACGGCGCCACCCGCGGCGAGGCGATGGAGATCATCCGCGAGCTCGAGGACAAGGGCATCTCGATGGCGCTGGGCGAGGGTCAGACAGTCGAACTCGCCATGGCGCCGTCGCCGGCAGCGGAGGACGGTCTGCGGCCGATCGGCGTGCGACTGCCCGAGGGGGAGGCCTTGGTCGCGGTCGACGACAAGCCCTCCTTTCTGCGGCAACTGGCGTCGCTGGGCTCGATCGGCCTGCGGCGGGCCAGTACGGCGTCGCCCCCGGCCCGTTCGTCATCGCCCGGCAGCGAGCGCAGCTCGCGCGCCACAGTGCATGAAGCGCTGTATGAGACGGCGCTCGCCCACGAGGTGCCGGCGCACCTCATCGAAGAGCTGGTGCGGATATTTGTCTTCGACGTGGATTTCCAGCGCACCGCCTCGCTCGGCGACTCCATTGAGGTGTTTTATGCCAAGCCGGGCGAGGATGCCGGCATCGACGAGCCCGAGCTTCTCTTCGCCTCGATCACGGTGCGCGACGAGACCCATCGCTTCTATCGTTTCCGCCACCCCGAGGACGGAGTCGTCGACTATTATGACGAGACCGGCAACAGCGCCAAGAAGTTCCTGATGCGCAAGCCGCTGTCCGGCGGCAACTTCCGTTCGGGCTTCGGGCCGCGCCGCCATCCGATCCTGGGCGGCACGCGCATGCATTACGGGGTCGACTGGTCGGCCCGCACCGGCACCCCCATCATGGCCTCTGGCAGCGGCACGGTCATCGAGGCGCAATGGCGTTCGGGATACGGCAACCATGTGCGCCTGCGACACGCCAATGGCTATGAAACCAGCTACAGCCATATGTCGGGGTTCGGGGACGGCATTCGGCCCGGGGCCAGCGTCCATCAGGGGCAGGTCGTCGGCTATGTCGGCTCGACGGGCATGTCGACGGGCCCGCATTTGCATTACGAGGTGACGGTAAACGGTCGCCACGTCGATCCGATGCGTATCCGTTTGCCGCGGGGCCGATCGCTGGAAGGCCAGGCGCTGGCCGCCTTCGAGCAGGAAGTCGAGCGGGTCGAGGCACTGATGAACCGGCCGCCGATTTCCAGTCGCATGGCCGCGCGCTGAGGATCGCCCCCGCCTCGTGGGCCGGCGGCCGGATCCCGCCCCCTCAGCTCGAATCCGGCTAGCGCGGACTTCTCACGGCTCTCATTTCGGGTTCGCCATGGCCGGCTGTTTGGATTGCGGTGCGCGAGGGGACGAGCGTGCCCGTTGCCGCGGTGGCGGCTCGGGCAGTTTGGCGATGTTCCT
>SKQW01000047.1 GCA_007118805.1 Rhodobiaceae bacterium
CACAGGCCGACACCGCCCGGCGCAGATGGCGACTTCAAGGGCCTGTCATCCGTCCGAAGTGCCGCCATGCTTCATCGGAGGCATCGATGCGGCCCGGGGCATGCCTAGCGCCGGCCGGGCAGCGCGGCTGATGATCCTAAGCGATCGGGTCAGCCGCAGCGCACCTCGACGATGCGGTCGCTGTCATCGACGTCCAGATTGAGCCGGTTGACATCATAATCCATCGTTCCGGCCTCGCCAGGCCGAAGCACGCGAACGGTCTGCGCGCCTGAGGCAAGGCGGGCTCGCTCGACGACCTGATCGGTGGCGTGCTCGCCCACTGCCCACTCGGCGCCCGATGCGTCGCATTCGGTCGGCGGCGGTGGCGGCGCCGGTTGTGCGCGCGGTCCATCGCGGCTGACGGTTTCGTGGCAACCCCCGACCATCAGCGCAACGCCCAGCGCAGCACTGAGCATTCCCCATTTGACCATCAAGTCACTCCTTCCTCGCCCGTCCATCGGATAGGCTCTATCATATTGCGGGCAGTGTGCCTGCAAACCATGCCGCAAGTCCAGTCAACGAGGTTTTTGGCAACGGGGTTCCAGAGCGGGTTGGCCGAAACGACGGTCAGTCGACGACGCTGCGCAGCTCGCTCAACGGGATCCTACGGTCGCCAGCGAGCAGGACGGGTTCGTCCCCAGAGTAGTCGATGCCGTCGATGCGGGCCGAGACTTCGACATCGACGCTCACTGTCTCCCCATCGCCATCCTTGGCTTCCACGGTGAGCTGGTAGGTGCCCTCGGGCGCGGTGGAACCGTCCGTGGTGCGGCCGTCCCAGACAAAGGCCGTTCGTCCGGCGCTGATCGACTGCTCCTCCTGCCACACCACGTTGCCGGCATCGTCGCGGATCGTGAACTTCGCCGATTCCGCGCCACTACCGGCATTATAGGTCCATTCCGCCTCGCCATCCTTAAGGTCGGTGCGGGTGGAGCCGACCGTCACCTTCTTGCCGATGAAATTGGCGGTGGCCGCGGCGACATTGGCGGCGGAGATATTGGCCAGATTCTCGAGATTCTCGTTCGTTCGGATCGACTGCTCGACACCGGCGAACTGCACCAATTGCTGAGTGAACTCATTGGTGTCGAGCGGATCCAGCGGGTTCTGGTTCTGAAGCTGAGTCGTGAGCAACAGCAGGAAGGCATCGAAGTTGTCGGCAATGCCGCGGGCGTCTTTCGCCGACTGCTGTCCGCCGCCGGCCATACCCGAAATTCCGCTCAGTGCCATGCGATCACCTCGTATCCAGCCTTGCGTGTGTCATCAGATCCGAATGTCGAGTGCTGTGGGCACAGTACGCCAGGCAGTCTGGCCGCTGCCGTCGTCGTCATCGGCTGCTTGGACGGACGGGTCGTCCTCCTGAGTCGAAGCCCGCAGCTCCGGGTTCGACTGGTCCTGTCGCTGAAATGCCGACTGATCCTTGAGCTGATAGTCGATCGCCCCGTCCTCGAGCTTGAGTCCGCCGGACTGCAGGGTCTTCTCCAAGGCCCGCGCATCGCGCATCAGCAGGTCCAGCGTTTCCGGGCGCTCGACGACGAGTTTCGCGGCCATGCTGCCGTCCCGGCGGAAGTCGAGCGTCACCTCGACACGGCCGAGCTCGGGCGGATCGAGCCGGATTTCGAATTGCCGGATGCCGTTGCGCGCCTGACTGGCGATCTCGGCGGCCATGGGCGGGATTGCGGTGCGTGCCGTGCTCTGCAGGCTGGACTGTGGGTCGGCGCCCGGCGGCGCGTTGGGCGCAGCCAGCCTCGGATTGCCGCCCGCATCCTCGCCGAACTCCTGCAAGGTGGCCATCGCGGTGGCGATCTGTTCGGGGGCGCTGCCCTGCTGTTGCAAGAGGTCTTGTCGGGCATCGTCCAGGATGGCGCCGGGCCGGGCCTGCAACAACTCGGACAGTCGTTCGCGCTCGGCAGCACCCGCCATGTCTCCTGGCGATGCGGGTGCGGGCGCGTTGTCCGAAGCGGCGCGCGGCGCACCTTCCCGGCTCTGCGGAACCGCGCCTGACAGGCGCCCGCGCATCAAGTCGCCGGCAGTGAGGCCGGATTGGAGTGCCTGACGCAATGCCGGGTCGTCGAATCCGGACGGCTGTCCGTTGTTGCCTAACGGACCCGCGCGCATCAAGTCGCCCGCAGTGAGGCCGGGTTGAAACGCCTGACGCGGTACCGCGTCGTTGAGCCCGTCCGGGTGACCGTTCGCCCCCTGCCCCGGTGGCATACGCAGGCCAGCGCCAATACGTTCTCGCAACTCGGACTTGGTGGGATCGAGGGCCTGTGCCGTCGCCGAGCCGACGCCACCTAGCGCTGCGGCATTCAAGAGCTGAGCTTCGGCGCGGGGCGTTATCGGTTCAACATCGCCCTCCACGTGACGACCACGGCCGTCCACAAGGCCCCAGGGCGCCGTTTCCAGCTCATGCCTGTCGAAGTGCAGCGCCAACCAATCCACCTCGTGCCCGTCTGTCGCGCCGACGTCCTTCACGCAGGCCTTGGGTGCGCCGACACCGCAGTGCGGAAGCGAACGAAGCGCATCGCCAGCATTGGTTTGCTCGGCCTGTGCGTCGCCCAATGCGTCCGCGAAGGCCAGCTCGAGCCGCGATGGCCTGCCTCCGCCTGAGGCCTTGCCCGCGTTGGTCTTTGCCGCGGCAGCGAATTCGAATATTGCCAACGCGTCCGACATGATCCGGTCACGACCTCACGCTACAGTTTCTTCGCCAGCCAAGGACAAGCAAGCGCCGGGCCAGTCTGCGGAAAGGCGCGAAAATGGCGGAATCCGGCAAGCTGCGTTCGCATGCAGGCTGTCCGCAGGGGCGGACGAAGCTGCCGCCGCGCGGCAGTTTTTGCCGGGCTACGACGGATGTGGCAAACTTGAACCCAGCGCGGGACCGCCTATGATTCCGCAACTGACAACATCATGCCGCCAGCGCCGCGCGTTGTCGAAGCTGTGCGGTTGCCGAGACGAATAGCAGGGTCGCGATGAGCGATGAGATGAACAGCCTCGACCTGCCGGGTGCTCCCGGCGACTCCCGCGTGGTCGTTGCCATGTCGGGCGGTGTCGATTCCTCCGTGGTCGCTGGCCTGCTGAAGCGGGAAGGTTACGACGTTGTCGGCGTGACCCTGCAGCTTTACGATCATGGTGAGGCGATGCATCGGCCCGGCTCCTGCTGTGCCGGGCAGGACATCTATGATGCGCGACGGGTGGCCGAGCGGCTGGACATTCCCCACTATGTGTTGGATTACGAGGCTCGTTTCCGACAGGCGGTTATCGACAGCTTCGCCGACAGCTATCTGGCCGGCGAAACGCCGATCCCGTGTGTCAACTGCAACCAACAGATCAAGTTTGCCGATCTGCTCGAAACTGCACGCGATCTCGGTGCCCAGGCACTCGCCACCGGCCATTACATTTCGAGCCGCCGCACGGCCAACGGTCGTGCCCTCTATCGCGCCCGCGAGAGCGAGCGGGATCAGAGTTACTTCCTGTTTGCAACTACCGCGGCGCAGGCCGAGTTCCTCCGTTTCCCGCTGGGCGATCGCACCAAGGCGGAGACCCGGCAAATGGCGCGCGAGCTCGGCCTCGCAGTGGCCGACAAGGCCGACAGCCAGGACATCTGCTTCGTGCCGACGGGGCGCTACGCGCAGGTCATCGAGCGACTGCGGCCGGACGCCGCCAAGCCGGGCGACATCGTCCATCTCGATGGCCGCCGGCTGGGACGCCATCGCGGGATCATGCACTACACGATCGGCCAGCGGCGGGGGATCGGCGTGGCCATCGGCGAGCCGCTTTATGTGGTCGATCTCGATGCCGAGCGGGGGCAGGTTGTCGTGGGGCCGCGCAAGGCGCTGGCGACTAGGCGCGTATTGCTGCGAGAGGTCAACTGGCTCGGTGATGAGCCGCTCGCGGTCGGCACTTTTCCGGTTCACGCCCGGGTCCGGTCGACACGACCGCCGCAGCCGGCCGAACTGGTGGTCGGAGAAGACGGCAGCGTCGCCGTCGACCTGATCGAGGGCGAGTACGGCGTTTCGCCTGGACAGGCCTGTGTCCTCTATGATGGCGGGCAGGATCAGAGCCGACTGCTTGGCGGCGGATGGATTGCGGCAAGCCAGCGGGAGCACGCGGCACGGTCTGATGCCGGCGTCACCGCAACGCCGGCGGCCGTCGCATCACCGTGACCGGGCGAAGGGATCGCCCGGCTATGCCAGGGGGCGCGGCGACAGCGCGTTCCGAGATCAGCCGTGTGGACGAATCCGACGTCAGGCGCGCCTATCGCCGTTGGGCACCGGTGTACAACTTCATCTTCGGACCGCTGACCTATGCCGGCCGCCGCGCCGCGGTAAAGTGCGTCAACGCGCGCGCCGGACGGGTGCTCGAAGCCGGGGTCGGCACCGGCATTGCGCTCGGACTCTATGCGCCGCACCTGCGGATCGTCGGTTTCGACCTGTCGGCCGACATGCTGGACCAGGCCCGGCGGACCGTGGCAGAGAAGAAGCTCGATCATGTCGAGGCGTTGCATGAGATGGATGCGGCCGATCTCGACTTTCCCGATGCCTCGTTCGACACCGTGGTGGCCATGTATGTGCTTACAACGGTGCCCGAGCCGGAGCGCGTCATGGATGAGCTCGAACGGGTGTGCCGGCCGGGTGGGGAAATCGTTCTGGTCAATCACTTCTCGGCCGAACGCGGCCCGCGCGCGGCAATCGAACGTATGTTGGCACGATACGCTTCGCGCCTGGGATGGCGACCCGAGTTCCCGGTGTCGATCGCCATCGACCGACCCGGGCTGGAGGGGGTCGAACGACGGGCAATCGCGCCCTTCGGGGTCTTCACGCTGCTGCGGCTGCGCCGCCGTGGACAGGCGTGACCGCTCGAAAGGCGATCGAGGGTTTCCGCGCGTGCCTCGCGCGGTGTTCGTCCAACTTGGCGTGGACAGACGGGCTGGCCAGATCGAGGTCACCCGGTCCCGAAGGTCTCGCTGAATGCGTATCCGGCGCCTCGCACGGTGCGGATGGGATCGCTCAGGCGTCCGGGATTGAGCGCTTTTCGCAGCCGGCCCACATGCACATCGACCGTGCGCTCGTCGATATAGACATCCCGCCCCCACACCGCGTTGAGCAGTTGCTCGCGGGTGTGGACGCGGCCCGGCGCCTGCATGAGGAATTCCAATAGCCGGAACTCCAGGGGGCCCAGATGCACGTCGCGGCCAGCCCGCCGGACCCGGTGGCTATCACGGTCGAGCTCGAGGTCGCCGGCTATCAGGACCGATGCGGCAACCTCCGGCCGGGAGCGGCGCAGCAGCGCCTTGACCCGTGCCACGAACTCGGGCACCGAGAACGGCTTGACGATGTAGTCGTCGGCGCCCGTGGCAAGGCCGCGCACGCGTTCGGCCTCCTCGCCGCGGGCCGTCAGCATGATGACGGGCAAGCTCGCTGTTTCGCGTCGCGCACGGATGCGCCGGCACAGCTCGATCCCAGAGGTGCCGGGCAGCATCCAGTCGAGAAGCACAAGATCGTAGGTCTCCTCGGCGAGCCGCAGCTCCGCCTCGTCGCCGCGTTCAACCGCTTCGACCTGATATCCTTCGGCTTCCAGATTGTAGCGAATGAGGAGGATCAGCGCCTCCTCGTCCTCGACGATCAGAAGTCGTGCAGACATCCGTTCAGACGTCTCCGGGCACGTCGACCGTCGCGAAGCTGGAACGATCCTTCTTGGGCCGCGCCTCCCGCAAGGGCTCGCCTTCAACCAGGTAATAGATCATCTCGGCGATGTTGGTCGTGTGATCGCCGATGCGTTCGACGTTCTTGGCCGCGAACAGGAGATGTGTGGCCGCGGAAATGTTGCGCGGATCCTCCATCATGTAGGTCAGAAGTTCGCGGAATATGGAGGTGTACATGGCGTCAAGGTCGCTGTCCTGGCGCCACACCTCAAGGGCACCGTCGACGTCGCGCTGGGCGTAGGAATCGAGCACCCGGCACAACTGGATGAGGGCCATGCCGCTCATCCGATCGATTCCCAGCACTGCCTTTCGCAAGGACGTGCCACCCCGGATGGCCAATACCCGCTTGGCGATGTTCTTGGCCAGATCGCCGGTGCGCTCAAGGTCGGAGGACACCTTGATCGCCGTCATGATCTCGCGCAGGTCGGTGGCCATCGGCTGACGGCGGGCGATGGTCACGACGGCGAGTTCCTCGATCTCGCGCTCCAGGACATCGATTTGCTCATCCATCGCGATGACCTCCCGGGCCAGGCTCTCATCAGCGCGATTGAGCGCCAGCACGGCATCGGTCAGCAGCTTTTCGGCAAGCCCGCCCATCCGGGCAATCCGCTCGGTGAGCTCTGCCAGCTCCTCGTCGAATGCCTTGACGATATGGTCGGTCATCCGGCCCTCCTGCTGCCGCCCTGTTACCGCAGTTCAATGACAGTTGTGCGACAGTCCGGCGTTCATTCCTCGGCGTCCGCCGCATCGAGGTGAACGGTGAACGTCGCGCCCTCACCGAGCGCGCTGTCGATGGCAAGCTGGCCGCCGTGGTGGTTGAGAATATGCTTGACGATGGCAAGCCCCAGCCCTGTCCCGCCCTGATCGCGGCTGGTCGCGACATTCACGCGGTAGAAGCGCTCGGTGAGGCGGGGCAGGTGCTCCTCGGCGATGCCGGGGCCATAATCGCGGATCGAGACGCTGAACCGGTCGGGCTTGCCGGCCCGAGACAGGCGCTCGATGCCGACATCGACCTGGCCGCCGTCGCGGCCATACTTGATCGCGTTGTGCACGAGGTTCTGAAACAGTTGGGCAAGCTCGTCGCGGTCGCCCCGCACATTCAGCTCCTCGCCGGGCCGGGCCAGCTTCAGCTCGACCCCGTGCTCTCGCGCCAGGGGCGCCATGGCCTCGACCACATGCTCGATGACCGGCGCCAGGTCGACAAGCTCGTCGGGCCGCATATGCCCCTTCAGCTCGATGCGGCTCAGCGAGATCAGATCGTCGATCAGCCGCGACATCCGTTGTGCCTGCTCCAGCATCACCTGGAGAAAGCGCTCCCGCGCCGCCGGGTCGTCACGGGCCGGCCCTTGCAGGGTCTCGATGAATCCGACCAGTGAGGCAAGCGGGGTGCGCAGCTCGTGGCTGACATTGGCGACGAAATCCACGCGCATGCGCTCGACCCGCTGGGCCTCGGTGAGATCGCGTAGGACAACGAGCAGGAACGGCGCCGGCATCCTGTCACCGTCGACCAACGGGGCGATCCGCGCCTCGAACCAGCGATCGGTCGGAACCCGCTCGAAATAGGTCACCATTTGTGGCGCCCCGGTTTGAAGCACGGCCTGCACGGACTCCGACAGTTCCGGCGTGCGAAGCCGGATGAAAAGGGCGCGGCCGGGCGGCATGGCGCCGAAGAGTCGCGTCGCGGCGGGGTTCTGGAAATGCAGACGCGTCTGGCGGTCGATGATGAAGCAGGGATCGGCAAGCTGCCTGGCGACGCTTATGGCCCCCGCTGCGGGCTGGTCGGGGACCTTAGCCGCCGGCGCGCCCCCCAGCCGACGGAGGGCCGAGCGCGCCATGCCCCGCAAGGAGCTCATTGCTCCGGCCGCCGACGCCGGCTTTCTCGAACCGTCCATGCTGAAAGACATAATCTGCTTGTCGGCATCCGTCACCAAGGCACCCGCCGACCCATCCCTTCAGCCGGGCGGTCGGGGTGCCGTCGGCTGGTGACACCAGCGTCCTTCGTGTCCTGGCCCAGGACCTCGATCTTGACCCCGGACACCGTCTTGCAGGGCCAAGGCGTGGCCGCTATAAGTCGGCACGACACTGGCGGAGTGTAGCGCAGTCTGGTAGCGCACCTCGTTCGGGACGAGGGGGTCGCAGGTTCAAATCCTGCCACTCCGACCAATGTTTTCAGCACCTTAGCGGCCCTCTGATCGGGCCGATTTTTCCACGCCACCCGGAATGCCGACAGAAACGCCGGGCCGGCCGCCGATGGCCCGCCGCGCCCGCCATGCCTCGGGCTTCAGCCCCCGCTGGACGCCCGCCCGCGCGGGGGTGAGCGGAACGAGGAAAGCGTCAGATCCACCCCGCTTTACTCATTGACCACCATGGCGATCACAGCGCCCTCGTCGCGGGCGATGAGCAAATAATGGCAGATGAAGGCCAGCGCGACCTCGCCATTGGCGCGCTCCTGCCGCCAGGAAAGCGTCGCCAGCGCCGTAGGGCCGGACACGGCGTGGGACAGGAACTCGAAGTCCGAATGGACGATCTCCTCGCCGTCGAGGACGCCCAGCAGGGCATCGATGTTCTCCAGCAGCTCTTCTTCGTCGGCGAAAACGTGCCCCTTGCCTAGCTGCCAGATTGTCACCGGAAAGGTGAAGCAGTTGGCGATGGCATGGGCGTCGAGATCGTTGAAGCCGTCGGCATAGTCCTGGAACAGCGTCTCGATGGCATCGATGTCGATCATGGCCCTTGGCTCCGCTGGTAGGGTCCCCGCAATGCCACAGCCCTTCGACGGTTGTCTGCGCCACTGGCCGGGCTGAAACGGCAGGGGTATCAATAGATCCGTGAGTATCCTCGGGACGCAAGAGCAGACCGCGCAGCTGCCGGAACCGTTCGCCGGCTGGTTCGCGGCGCGCGGCTGGCAACCGCGCGCCCACCAGCTCGCGCTGCTTGCCAAGGCGGCCGCGGGACGCTCGGCACTCCTGATTGCCCCCACCGGTGCCGGTAAGACGCTTGCCGGGTTCCTGCCGAGCCTCGTCGATCTCGCGACACCCCGAGATGGTCAGCGTGGCGCCCTTCATACCCTATACATCTCCCCGCTCAAGGCGCTTGCCGTCGACGTCGCGCGCAACCTCGAAGCCCCGGTCCATGAGATGGGGCTCGACATTCGCGTGGAAACGCGCACCGGCGACACGCCGCAAGCAAAGCGGCGGCGCCAGCGCACCGACCCGCCCGCGATCCTGATGACCACGCCGGAGCAGATCGCGCTCCTCATCTCGCTGCCGGATGCGGCGCGGCTCTTCGCCGGACTACGCACGGTGATCCTCGACGAGCTGCATTCGCTGGTTACCTCCAAGCGCGGCGATCTGCTTGCGCTCGGCCTGGCGCGTCTGCGCCGTTTCGCGCCCGATCTGCGCATTGTCGGGCTGTCCGCGACGGTTGCCGATCCGGAGGCGCTGGCGCGCTGGCCGATGCCGCACGGCGGCGCCTCGGCGGCGTGTGCGGCTGACCTTGTCATCGCGTCCCCGGGCGCGCCGCCCAGGGTATCCCTCCTTGAAGAAGACCGCAGCCGCGTTCCCTGGGCGGGCCACTCGGCGATGTGGGCCATGCCTGCCGTTTATGGCGCGATCCGGCGGCATCGCACCACTCTCGTCTTCGTCAATACGCGCAGCCAGGCCGAGCTGGTGTTTCAGGAGCTGTGGCGCCTCAACGACGAGGCGCTGGCGATCGCGCTGCATCACGGCTCGCTCGATGTCAGCCAGCGGCGGCGTGTCGAGGCGGCGATGTCCGCCGGTTCCCTGCGCGCGGTGGTCTGCACCTCGACGCTCGATCTCGGCATCGACTGGGGCGACGTTGACCTCGTTATCCATGTAGGCGCGCCAAAGGGGGCCAGCCGCCTCGCCCAGCGCATCGGCCGGGCGAACCATCGCCTCGACGAGCCCTCCGAGGCGCTCCTGGTGCCGTCGAACCGCTTCGAGGTGATGGAGTGCCGGGCCGCCCTCGAGGCGCTCGCCGACGGCGCCCAGGATACGCCGGCGCCGCGCATCGGCGGGCTCGACGTCCTCGCCCAGCACGTGCTGGGCACTGCCTGCGCCGGCCCGTTCGATGCCGACGCCCTCTATTCGGAGGTCAGGCGCGCCGAGCCCTATTCGGCATTGCCGCGCGCCGATTTCGACCGCGTGCTCGCCTTCGTCGCCACCGGCGGCTACGCGCTCAAGACCTATGAGCGCTTCGCCCGCATCCGCCAGCGGCCGGACGGCCTGTGGCGCCTGTCGCATCCGCGCATGGCGCAGCAATATCGCCTAAATGTCGGCACCATCATCGAGGCGCCGATGCTCAAGGTGAGGCTGGTGCGGGCAGGGCGGCGCACCCTCGCCGGCGGCCGGGTGCTCGGCGAGGTCGAGGAATGGTTCATCGAGCAGCTCCGCGTCGGGGATACCTTCGTCTTCGCCGGCCAGGTCCTGCGCTTCGAGGGCTTGCGGGAGACCGAAGCCTTCGTCTCGCGGAGCACGGCCACAGAGGCGACGGTGCCGTCCTATGAGGGAGGCAAGTTTCCCCTCTCGACCTACCTTGCCGGCCGTGTGCGCCAGATTCTTGCCGATGAGCGCCGGTGGCGGGCCTTGCCTGGTCAGGTCGGGGACTGGCTCGCCAGCCAGAAGCTGGCCTCCCATGTGCCGCGCCCCGACGAACTGCTGGTCGAGACGTTTCCCCGCGGCCAGCGCCACTATCTCGTGGCCTATCCGTTCGAGGGCCGGCTGGCGCACCAGACCCTGGGCATGCTGCTCACCCGGCGGCTCGAGCGGCTTGGCGCCAGGCCCATGGGCTTCGTGGCCAACGAATATGCGCTGGCGGTCTGGGGGTTGAGCGATCTGTCGGCGCAGGTCGCGGCGGGACGGCTCTCGCTGGCAACGCTGTTCGACGAGGATATGCTGGGCGACGACCTCGAAGCCTGGCTTGCCGAATCGAACCTCATGAAGCGCACCTTCCGCCATTGCGCGGTAATTGCCGGGCTGATCGAGCGCCGCCATCCCGGCCGCGAGAAGTCGGGCCGCCAGGTCACTGTCTCGTCGGATCTGATCTATGACGTGCTGCGCGCCCACGAGCCCGATCATATCCTGTTGAAGGCGACACGGGCCGATGCGGCAACGGGCCTGCTCGATGTCGCCAGGCTCGGCGATATGCTGTCCCGTGTCCGGGGGCGAATCGTGCATAAACCCCTGGAGCGGATCTCGCCGCTCGCCGTGCCGGTGATGCTCGAGATCGGGCGCGAGCCGGTGGGCTCGGAGGCCGACGAGGCGCTGCTCGGCGAAGCCGGCGATGCCATGGTGCGGGAGGCGATGGATGGGCATTGAGGCCGGCAGCCCGGCGCGGCGTGCTGAATACCGTTCCGCGTCGCTGCGCCGCTGCGACGGGGTCGGGCATCGCTTAACAGCAAGCCGCAGTCGTCTCACGCTGGCCGGCGAGGTCTTCGTGCCGGATGTTTCCGGCGCGTTGTGGTGGCCCGCCATGCAGACGCTGCTCGTCGCCGACCTTCATCTGGAGAAGGGCTCGGCCCACGCCGCCCGCGGCGCCCTGCTGCCACCCTATGACACCGCGCGGACACTGGCCTGTCTGGAGGACGCCCTGGCGCGCTACGCGCCGCGCCGCGTGGTGGCGCTCGGCGACAGTTTCCACGACAGCGACGCAGGGGCGCGAATCGCGGCGCCGGACCTTGATCGGCTGGCGCGCCTTCAAGCGCAGGTCGACTGGACCTGGATCGCAGGGAACCATGACCCCCATCCACCGGCGGGGGTCGGCGGGGCGTGGCTGTCCGAGGCTGTCATCGGACCGGTCGCGTTGCGCCACGAGCCGACATACGATGCCGAGGCCGAGATCGCCGGCCATCTTCATCCCGCCGCCAAGCTGCGCCAACGCGGGCGCACCCTGCGCCGACGCTGTCTGGCGGCCGACAAGCGACGGGTCATCCTGCCGGCCTTCGGGGCCTTCACCGGCGGGTTGAACGTCCTGGACCGGGCCTTTGACGGACTTCTCGACCGGGCGGGCTTCAGCGCCTGGATGCTGGGGGCGAGCGCGGTTCATGCCGTTTCGGGCCGGCGCCTGATCCCCTGATCGCCGCCACCGCTGTCTGCTTTAGCTGTTGGTTGGCTCGAGGAGGGCCAATGATAGTCAGGCGATAAAGATGTGCTGCAGGAGCGCGACAGCGATCGGCGGCGCCCCCTCTCCCCAGTGGGGAGAGGTTGGCCCGAAGGGCCGGGTGAGGGGGAGATGGCCTCAGTTGGAGTAATCCGGACAGCAGTGGCTCGCGGTCGGGAATTTGAGAGAACCGGGCTAGATCCGGCGGTAGCGGCCCCGGGCCCACAGCAGGCAGGCCGCCGCCGAGAGGCCGGCCACCGCGCCTGCGGCGCTGGCAAGGAAATCGATCACACTGGCCTCGCGGCCCGGCGCCCATTGTTGGCTGAACTCCAGGACGCCGGCATAGACGATCATCGCCACGAGCAGGGTCCGCAGCGTGACGAGATTGCGAAAGGCCGTGCCGATGATGGCGGCGACTGCGCAATAGGCGAGGAAATGCTCCACCGGCCCGGGCAGGCGCGTGCGGGGCAGGCCGGCGTCGCTGGGCATGAGCGACGCGACGGCAAGGCCGCCCAGCGCCACTAAGGCGAGCAGTCGGAACCAGGGCGATTTGGTCGCGCGAAGGACCCGGTCGACGAGAGTCATTGGGCTGCCATTGTCCGTCCGTGGGCGAGGAATAGGGGGGCGTGAGGTCTAGGGCGTGGTCTGGGGTTAAGGGTGGTCAGTGCGGCGCAGCGATGCTACACACATCGTTAACTCGAAAAGCAGCAAAAAAACGACGCATTTACTAAAGACTAGTCGGGGCTTTCCGCGAATGACGATCACGCTGCATCGAGGTGACCTGCCCGAGACGGTGGATTTGGGGCCGCTGGTTGCCGTGGACACCGAGACTCTGGGCCTCAAGCTGGCCCGCGACAGGCTGTGCTTGGTGCAACTGTCCTCGGGCGACGGAACGGCCCACCTCGTTCAATTCGATCGCAGCGGCTACGATTGCCCGAATCTCAAGCGGCTCCTCGCCTCCCCGAATGTGACCAAGATTTTTCACTTCGGAAGATTTGATATCGCCATGATTGCGCGCCATCTCGGCGTTATTGCAAGGCCTGTTTACTGCACAAAGATTGCCTCGCGCCTGACAAGAACCTATACGGATCGCCACGGCTTGAAGGATCTTGTGCGCGAGTTGCTTGGGATAGACCTGTCGAAGCAGCAGCAGAGTTCCGATTGGGGGGCGCCGGAGCTCTCGGATGCCCAGCTTCACTACGCGGCCGCGGACGTGCTCTACCTTCATGCCCTGAAGGTGCGCTTCGACGAGCTCCTGCAGCGCGAGGGGCGGGGCGACCTGGCGGAAGCCTGCTTTGGGTTCCTTCCCGCGCGCGCCTTGCTGGACATTGCCGGCTGGGAGGAGGAGGATATCTTCGCTCATAGTTGAACAGGTGACCTAACGGTCGTCATTTGACCACTTTCCTGGCTCATCAGCTCGCGCCATCGAGGTGAACTTAGACATTTGGTGCCATGGCTTTGGAACAATGGAGCGGGCAGTCGGAAGCGGATTTCGGCCAGGACGCCAGACGCCGACAGAGGTGGGAGGCTGCCTACCGGCATAGCCGATTCGTCCGCTGGCTCCGGGTCGGCCTTCCGCTGCTTTCCCTCTTGATCGTCGCGGGGATTCTCGTTTCGTTGCGCTCGCTGCCCGGCGGCGGGGACGAGGTTGCGGTGGATGGTTTGGGAGGTTCGGACTCCTCGCTTACCATGGAGAGCCCCAGCCTCACCGGTCACGGCTCGGGCGGCATGACCTACAAGGTCAGCGCAGTTCGGGCGCACCAGGAAATCGACACGCCGAATGTTGTGGAGCTGGAGACCATCGATGGGCGTGTTGACGAGGACGACGGCGGTTGGACGCGCTTGACTGCGGTACGCGGGACCTATGATTCGGAGAAGGAATCCTTGCGTTTGAACGAGAATATCCGGGTTGTGACGCATGATGGCACTCGCGCCTTTCTTGACGACGCCGAGATAGACTTCAATGCCCGGTCGATTTTCAGTGACAAGCCGGTGCGTCTGGAGACGGACAGCTCGCGCGTCACGGCCGATCGAATGGAGGTCTCGGACGGCGGCGAGCATATCGTGTTGAAGGGCCGCGTCAGAGTGGAGCTCCGCTTGGACGGCGGCCGCTTGGAGGAGAACTCGGATGCTTGGTAGCTGCGCGCCCCGCGCCTTGCGGGTGACGGCGATTTGCGCGATCGCTTCGCTGGGCATGGCATTGTGGATGGCGCCGTCGGTGGAGGCCCAGGAGGCGGGCGATGTGCTCTCCGGCTTCGCGGCCGATTCAGACGAGCCGGTGCATATCGAAGCGGACGAACTCGAGGTGCGCGACCGGGACCGCGTTGCGATCTTCACCGGCAATGTCGTGGTGGTTCAGGGCGAGACCACTTTGCGCACGCCAACTCTTCAAGTGTACTACACCAGCGACGCTGCGCCCGGCGCGGGCGAGCAGCCTACGGCCCAAGGAATTTCGCGCCTTAAGGCAACGGGCGGGGTCGTGGTCGAAACCGACGACCAGAAGGCGACCGGCCAGGAGGCCGAGTTCGAGATGGCCACTCAGCTGGTCACGTTGTCCGGCGACGTGGTGTTGACGCAAGGGGACAATCTCGTGCGCGGTGACCGGCTGGTCGTCAATCTCGAGAGCGGCGAATCGCGACTCTTTGCCTCGACACAGCCGGGCGGGGGACGGGTTCAGGGCCTTTTCAAGCCCGGCACGATGCGGCAAAACCAGGAATGAGTTCAGCGCGAGCTCTCAGGCTCGCAGGGAGTCACATTCATTTTGGGCCGCTTTTTGCCGTTCTCGCTCGGGCGCCCTTCGTCACGGGGCAACGGGGCCGATTCCACCGCGCACCGGGAAGATAGACGTGACCCCATGCAGCATGCCGACGGGCCGGACCAATATGCCGGCTGGCTGGAGGTGCATGAGGTCCGCAAGAGCTTCCGGGGCAAGCCCGTGGTCAAGGGGGTCAGCCTGTCAGTAAGCCGCGGCGAGGTCGTTGGCCTGTTGGGGCCGAATGGCGCTGGCAAGACCACCGTCTTCTACATGATCACCGGGCTCATCGCCGCCGATAGCGGGGTCATCGCCTTCGAGGGCAACGATATTACCCATTTGCCGATGTATCGGCGGGCCAGGCTCGGTATCGGCTACCTTCCGCAGGAGCCCTCGATCTTTCGCGGGCTGACGGTGGAGCAGAATATCCGGGCCGTGCTCGAGGTGGTGGAGCCCAACCGGCGCAAGCGGGCCCGTGAACTCGACGCCCTGCTCGACGAGTTCGCCATCGATCGGGTGCGCTCGTCCCAGGCGATTGCGCTTTCGGGCGGCGAGCGGCGGCGCGTCGAAATCGCCCGCGCCCTTGCGTCGCGACCGTCCTTCATGCTGCTCGACGAGCCTTTTGCGGGTATCGACCCGATCGCTGTCGGCGATATTCGCACCCTGGTGCGCCATCTTGCCCAGCGCGGCATTGGTGTACTGATAACCGATCATAATGTAAGAGAAACCCTCGGCCTCATCGACCGCGGTTATATCATTCATGATGGCCAGGTGCTGATGGAGGGCACGCCGGACCAGGTGGTCGCCAATACGGATGTTCGTCGCTTCTATCTGGGTGATGAGTTCCGGATGTAGAGGGCGCTGATGGCATTGTCGCCGAAGCTCGAGCTGCGCCAGTCCCAGGGGCTGGTGATGACGCCGCAGTTGATGCAGGCGATCAAGCTTCTGCAGATGTCGAATTTGGAGCTGTCGGCCTATGTCGACGCCGAGCTTGAGAGCAATCCGCTCCTCGAACGGGAGGAGGAGGGCGACGGGTGGCTCGGCGAGCCCGATGACCGCGAGGCGGCACCGCCGACGAGCGGCGAGCCGGACGACCTCGTCACCGCCGCCCGCGAGCCCAGCGCCGAAGCGCTAACGCAATCCCTCGACGGGGATTACGACAATGTCTTCACCCCGGACGGGCCCTCGACGACGCCGGCGGCGAGCCCCCCGGACGACAGCGGCTGGGCCGGGGTTCGCGGCGACCGGCGCGAATACCACGGCGAAAGCGATATGCTAGAGTCGGTGGCCACCGCCGAGGCCACACTGCACGAGCACCTTCTGTCGCAGCTGATGCTGGGACTTGCCAATCCGTCCCGCCGGCTGATCGCCCGTCACATCGTCGACCTGGTCGACGAGGCCGGCTATCTGACCGAGAGCGCAGCGACGGTCGCTGACCGGCTCGGCGCCGATCCGCAGGATGTCGAGGCGGTCATCGCCGCCCTGCAGGCCTGCGATCCTCCCGGCGTGGGCGCCCGCGACCTGGCGGAGTGCCTGGCCATCCAGCTGCGCGAGCGCAATCGCCTCGATCCGGCCATGGCGGCGCTGGTTGGCAATCTCGACGTTCTGGCCAAGCATGATTTCGCTGCCTTGAAGCGGCTGTGCGCGGTCGACGACGAGGACCTCCGCGATATGATCTCCGAGCTTCGCCAGCTCGATCCCAAGCCGGGTCATGCCTTCGGCAGCGATCCGCTGCAGCCGGTGGCGCCAGACGTCCTGGTGCGAGCCCGGTCCGACGGCGGCTGGCAGGTCGAACTCACCCCGGAGACGCTGCCGCGGGTGCTGGTGGACCAGCTATATTTGGCCAATGTCTCGGCCCATGCGCGCTCCGAGGCCGACCGGGCCTATCTGTCGGACTGTCTCCAGAAAGCCAATTGGCTGGTCCGCAGCCTCGATCAGCGGGCCCGCACGGTCCTCAAGGTGGCCAGCGAGATCGTGCGCCAGCAGGATGCGTTCCTGACGCGCGGCGTGCACTATCTGCGACCGCTTACCTTACGCATGGTGGCCGACGCCATCGAGATGCACGAGTCGACGGTGAGTCGGGTCACCGCGAACAAATACATGTCGACGCCGCGCGGCATCTTCGAGCTGAAATACTTCTTCACCACGGCCATCGGATCGGCCGAGAACGGTGCCGCCCACTCAGCCGAGGCGGTGCGCCACCGCATTCGCGAGCTGATCGATGCCGAGCCGCCGGATGGCGTCCTGTCGGATGACGAGATCGTTGCACAGCTCCGCGGGGCGAGCATCGATATTGCCCGCCGGACGGTCGCCAAGTATCGAGAATCCATGAAGATTCCATCCTCGGTGCAGCGTCGCCGCGAGAAGCGCGCGCGGTTGTGATCGGGCCACCTTGAGGTGCTTCGCGAAGTGATTCACAGGCCGTTCTTTGGCGATTGACTTGGGGGGGCATCCTCCGTAGGGTCCGCCTCCGCCAGGCGGGGCGCCCCAGAGGGCGGGATCGCATTTATTGGAATTGGTGGCGGGGCAGACGCCGAGCGTGCCGTGGAGCAGGTTCAGGTGACTGACAGAGGCCGTCGGAACGGCGCGAAGCGATGCATCTTCAGATCTCTGGCAAGAATATTGACGTGGGGTCTGCCCTGCGTACCCAGGTTGATGAACGGCTGACTGGCGCGCTGAAGAAGTATTTCGACGGCGGCTGGTCGGCTCAGGTAACTGTCGAGCGCGAAGGGACCGGCTTTCGCACCGAGTGCCGCGTGCATCTGGATTCGGGGATCGACCTCAAGGCCAGAGGGCAGGCGGGCGACGCCTATCTGAGCTTTGATCAGGCCGCCGACAGGCTGGAGAAGCGGCTAAGGCGCTACAAGCGCCGGCTCAAGGACCATCACGGGGAGGGCGCCGGAGAGCCCCTGGCGGCGATCGACTACACGATCGCGGCCGAGGTGGAGGAGTCCGACGACGAGTCGGCGGCAATCGAGGACAATCCGGTTGTCATTGCCGAGACGCAGACAAACATACGCTGGATGACGGTGGGAATGGCAGTCATGGCGATGGATCTTGCCGAAGCGCCGGTGATGGTGTTCCGCAACACCGCGAATGGGCGCCTGAACATCGTCTATCGTCGCGCCGACGGAAACATCGGCTGGATGGACCCGCCACTCGAGTCCGGCAATCAGGACGCACGCAACTGAACTGCACCGGGCCGTGGCGGCATCGCCAAGGGGTGTGGCAAGACGTGATGACAGGACGGGTATCGATTTGAGCGACCTCATCAGCCAGGACGCGGTCATCGCCTCATTGAAGGCGAATTCGAAGAAACAGGTGATTCAGGAGCTGTCGGAAAGGGCCGCCGGGCTGGTCGGTCTGCCGGCACGCGACATCTTCGATCATCTGCTCCAGCGCGAGCGACTGGGCTCCACCGGGATCGGGCAGGGCGTGGCTATCCCCCATGCCAAGCTGCCGACCTTGGACCGGCTGTTCGGCATGTTTGCGCGGCTCGACAAGCCGATCGACTTCGATGCGATCGATGATGAGCAGGTCGACCTGGTATTTCTGCTGCTTGCCCCGGAAGCGGCCGGGGCGGATCATCTCAAGGCCTTGGCCCGGATCGCCCGGCTTATGCGCGAGCCCGGCACGGCCCAGAAGCTTCGCGCCTCCCACGACGCCGCGTCGATCTACGCCGTGCTAAATCGGGCTTCGGAGCCGAACGCGGCCTGAACTGCCCTTCTCCCCGCCCCAGGGGCCGTCACGTCAATGCACGCTGACGGCGGTCAATTCGTGTTCGCGCGCACCGGCTTCGGCGGATTCACGGCTGTCGGTCAGCATGATCGGCGTGCCGTCGGCGGCGTGCAGTGCGAACAGACAGATCCCCGGCGCCACCTCAGGTGCGTCCGGAAACAGCTCCTTGAGCCTGTCCGACATGATCGGCTTGACGTAGGCAACCTCGCTGTGGCCTAGCTGTGCCAGCGCCTCGGTCGAGATACGGTGTTCCATGATGTTGTGTTCCATAACTGATACACCTACTAGATAATCACGCTGTGGGGCGTTCGCAATTCAACGGATGTCGATCTTGCGCACCACGCGCTCGGGTTCCGGGCGGGCGAGGTCGATGACGAGAAGGCCATTGTCGAGCTCGGCGCCGACCACCTCCATTCCCTCCGCGAGCACGAAGCTGCGCTGAAACTGACGCGCCGCAATGCCGCGGTGGAGAAATTCCCGCGACTCGTCCTCTTCCTGCTTGCCTCGGATCACGAGCTGATTGTCTTCCAGCGTGATGTCGAGGTCATCCTTGGCGAAGCCGGCCACGGCGAGGGTGATGCGCAGCCGGGCAGCCTGGCTCCCATTGGCCTTGATGCGCTCGATATTGTAGGGTGGATAGCCATCGCCCGAGGCCCGTGTGGCGCGGTCGAGCAGGCGCTCGATTCCATCGAAGCCGAGAAGGAATGGGCTGTTCATCGAAGATAGGCGTGACACGGCTCAAAGTCCTCGTTTGCCAAGCGACCTTGAAGGAGGGGCCCGCAGGCGGCGCCCCGCACTTCGCCCCGGCGACGATTGGTGTCCGCCGGGTGCGACTGATATGGGGATCCTCGGCGCCGCTTCAAGCGCGGCGGGCCGCGCCGCCCTTGCCGCGCCGGGTCAGAGCCTTAGGACGAGCTTGCCGAAATTGCCGCCGGTGAACAGCAGATTGAGCGTGTCGACGAAGGCATCGAGACCGCCGTCGCGCACATCCTCACGGATCTTCAGCTTGCCCGCGGCATGCCATTCGGCCAAGCGCGACGTCGCCTCGGCATAGCGCTCGGCGAAATCGAAGACGATAAGACCCTGAATCTTCAGCCGGTTGACCAGCACCGAGCGGAAGTTGCGCGGACCGGGAGGCGGCTCGGTGGCGTTGTAGCTGGAAATCAGGCCGCACACCGGTATGCGGCCGAACCGGTTCATGCGCGGCAGCACGGCATCGAGGATCTCGCCGCCGACATTCTCGTAGTAGACGTCGATGCCGTCGGGACAGGCCGCGTCGAGCTGGGCGGCCAGGTCCCCCGCCTTGTAGTCGACTGCGGCATCGAAGCCGAGCTCGTCCACCAGATAGGTGCATTTGTCCGGCCCGCCGGCAATGCCCACGGCGCGGGCGCCATGGATAAGGGCGAGCTGACCGACGATGGCGCCGACCGCGCCCGAGGCCGCCGAGACGACGACGGTTTCGCCCGCCTTGACCTGGCCGACCTCGAGCAACCCGAAATAGGCGGTCCGTCCCGGCATGCCGAGCCCGCCGATCCAGCGCGGCAACGGCGCCAGGGCGGTATCCACCTTCATGATTTCGCCCCGTCCGTCGGACACGGCATGGGTCTGAGCGCCGAACAGGCCGGCCACCGCGTCGCCCACCTTGTAGTCGGGGTGATCGGAAACCTCGACATGGCCGGCGGCGTAGCCCCGCATGACCTCGCCGATCTCGACCGGCCGGATATAGGAGCGGCCGGCATTGATCCAGCCGCGCATGGCCGGATCGAGCGACAGATATTCCAGGCGGACGCGGAATTCGCCAGGGCCCGGCTCGGGCACCGGCTCGTCGCCGATCTCGAAGTCCTCGGGCTTGATCGTCCCGACTGGTCGTCTGGCCAATCGGACCACTCGATTGGCCGTCATGCTTCGTCCTTGACCACGCTGATATCCGGGGCGTCCACCGCCTTCATGCCGACCACGTGATAACCCGCATCGACGTGATGGATCTCACCGGTCACCGCCGAGCCCATGTCGGACAGCAGATAGACCGCAGATCGCCCGACATCTTCGGTGGTGACGGTGCGCTTGAGCGGCGCGTTGTACTCGTTCCATTTGAGGATGTAGCGGAAATCGCCGATCCCCGAGGCGGCCAGGGTCTTGATCGGGCCGGCCGAGATCGCATTGACCCGGATATTGCTGGTGCCGAGGTCGACGGCAAGGTAGCGCACGCTCGCCTCCAGCGCCGCTTTCGCCACGCCCATGACGTTGTAGTGCGGCATGACCTTCTCGGCGCCGTAATATGTCAGGGTGAGGAGGGCGCCGCCATTCGGCATCAGCTTCTCGGCCCGCTGGGCAACCGCGGTCAGCGAGTAGCAGGAGATGAACATGGTGTTCTTGAAGTTCTCCGGGCTGGTATCGAGGTAGCGTCCGTCAAGCTCGTCCTTGTCGGAAAACGCGATCGCGTGAACTACGAAATCGAGCGTGCCGAACTGCGATTCGCACCAGTCGAACACGGCGTCGAGACTGGAGGGGTCGGTCACGTCACAATGACCGGCAACCGTGGCGCCGATCTCGGCCGCTAGGGGCTCGACCCGTTTGCGGAACGCGTCACCCTGATAGGTCAGGGCAAGTTGCGCCCCTTCCTTCGCACAGGCCTGCGCAATGCCCCAGGCAATCGACCGGTTGTTGGCGATGCCCAACACGAGCCCGCGCTTGCCCTGCAAGAGTCCGCGAATTTCACTCATTCCTTGCCTCAAGCCGGCCGACCATGGGGGTCTGGCCCGTATCGCACAGCCGCCACGGTGCCGCAAGCTGAAGCGACCATGCGCGGGCGTTTATCCCCGGTCAGTCAGCTTGCGTGGCGCGCGCGGCCATTGTTCGGCTTGAGCTGAACCACCCGATCGGGAATCTCGATCAGGAAGGTTGCGCCGAGCGTGCCCTCGGCGAGCTGCAGCGTGCCGCCGTGGGAGCGGACGAGTTCGGCGGCGATTGCCAGCCCCAGCCCGGTCCCGCCGCGACGGGTCGAGCCGTGGAAGGCTTCGAACAGGTGCTCACGGGCCGCCGCGTCGACGCCCGGCCCGGTATCGGACACCTCGACGGTCACCACTGATCCCTCGCGACGGGCCGTCACGCGGATCATGTCATGGTCTCCGCCCCGACCCTCCTCGCCCTCCAGGGCCTGGACGGCGTTGCGCCCGAGATTCATGAGGACGCGAAACAGCTGGTCCGGATCGGCGTCGATGCGAAGATCGGCCGGAACCGCATTGACAAAGCGGATGCGCGGATGACTTGCCAGATCGAGCGTGTCGCCGACATCGTCGACCAACGAGGCCAGCGCGATCCCCCGGCGCTGCGGCGGCGATTCGTGCGCGCTGCCATATTTCAGCGTATTGGCGCAGAAGGTCGCAGCGCGATCGAGGGTGCGCACCAGTTTTGGCACCAGACGCTGGACCAGCGGATCTTGCACCGTTCCCACCCGGTCGGCAATCAGTTGCGCTGCGGAGAGCATGTTCCTGAGGTCGTGATTGATTTTCGAAACGGCGAGGCCGAGGGCGGCCAGGCGGGTCTTCTGGGCCAGCGTATCGACCAGCTGGCGCTGCATGGCAGCCAGCTCGCGCTCGGCAATGCCGATCTCGTCCCGGCGCGCCGACGGCTCGATGATGCGCGATGGGTCCTCGGGATTGGCGCTAAAGTCGACCATGCTCTCGGTGACCCGGCGCATCGGACGAACCAGAAGCCAGTGCAGGGCGACATAGACCAGGGCGGCGGTGATGATCGAGATGATGATCGACAGCGTCAGAATATTGATCGAATAGGTCAGCATGGCCCTGTGCAGCGGGGTCTCGTCCATGACGATCTCGATAAAATCGCCATCGAGCGGCGCTTCGCCGAGCACCCGCAGGGTCCGTCCGTCGCCATAGACCAGCGTGTCGAAGGCGGCAACGATCGACCCGATGATCTGGGTCTCGCGCAGATCGGTGTGTCGCTCAACCGTCGGTGGCATGTCGGTGATGGCAAGCAAACGCCGGGTCTCGCCATGCCGGTGCGCCACGGTATAGGCGCCCACCTGGGCGAGAAGGTCGCGTTCAAGGTCGTCGGGCACCATCTCGTCGGGCGCGGCCTCGAGCACGAGTGCCGCCGTTTGCGCCGAGCCGATCCGGTCGGATAGCCAATTGTTGCGGAAATTCGCGATCGACGGCACGTAGATCAGCACTTCGGCGATCATCACGAACACGATGGTCAGGCCGAGCAGCTTGCCGGACAAGCCAATGCTCGGCCGCCGGCCGGCAGAGGAGGCATGCTCGGCGATCTTCCGGTTGTCGCTCACGTCACAACCCGAATGCGCGCGGCGTTCGACCTATCCGAACCACCGCGGGAAACCAATGATGCGCCGCACAAGCGGACGCGTCAAACCTGGCTTGTAGAACTCGCTCGCCACGCGCCTGCTGATCTCTCCCAATGTCGGGTAGGGCGGCACCAGATCCATCAGGTCTTGCAAGCCCAGCTTCCCGGCGACGGCGAGGCTCCAGAGCTGGATCAACTCGCCGGCCTGCGGCCCCACGATCCCGGCGCCGAGCACCCGGCCCCGCCGCGTGACGATCACCTTGATGTGACCCGCCACCTCGCGCTCGGCCCGCGCCCGGTCGTTCTCCGCATAAGGCCACCGCAGGATCCGAATGCCGCTTCCGTGTTGCGTCCTCGCCTCGGCTTCGGTCAAACCCACCTGGGCAAGTTCCGGGTCGGTGTAGACGACCCGGGGCACATGCCGGTAACTGGCGCGTGAGCGCAGGCGAAACAAGATGTTCCGCAGCACGATCCCTGCCTGATAGGTGACTGCGTGGGTTGAGGCGGGCCCGCCGATGACATCCCCGAGCGCGAACACCCTTGGGTTGGTGGTACGCAGCTTGCTGTCCACCCAGATCCCGCTGCGATCGAACCGGATACCGGCGGCTTCCAGCCCGAGCCCGACGACACGGGGCCGCCGCCCGGTGGCAAGCACGAGGTGGCTCGCTTCCACCACCTCTTCACCCACATCGTCCGCCGTGGCATCCGGCCGGTCGCCCATGTAGAGCAGTATGCCGCGGCGCGCTGCCGTCACCCGGGCAACCCGGGCGCCAAGTCGCACGGACACCCCGTCGCGGGCGAGGGCGGCCATGACGATCGCCGCAAGCTCCGGATCCTCGCGCGACAGGGCGGTTGCCGGCTCGATGAGCGTGACCGGCGCCCCGAGCCTGGCGAAGGCCTGGGCGAGTTCGACTCCCATCGGCCCAGCTCCAAGGATCGCGAGGTGTCGGGGTGTGCGGTTGACAGCGAAGATCGTCTCGTTGGTGTCGTAGCGGACCTTCGACAGGCCGGCGACGACGGGAATCGCGGGCTCGGCGCCCGTGGCGATGACAAACCGGCGGGCCTGAATTCGCCGCTCGCCGACCATGACCGTGCGCCGATCCGAAAGGCGGGCTTCTCCCTTGATCACCGTCACCCCCAGCGCCTGCAATCGGGCGGCCGAGTGGGTCGGGGCAATGGCGCCGATGACGTCGTGAACGTGTTCATGCACGCGCCGGAAGCTTACTTTCGGTTCGCCTGCCGTCACGCCGAACGCACCCGCATTGCGGATCTGTGCGGCGCGGCGGCCGGCGGCGATCAGCGCCTTCGACGGGACGCAGCCTGTGTTCAGGCATTCCCCGCCCATCTCTCCCTTTTCGACCAGCACCACGGAGGCGCCGTGGGCTGCCGCGCCCACGGCTACCGAAAGGCCGCCCGATCCGGCGCCGATAACGCAGATATCGGCCTTGAGTTGATCCGCCATCGGCTTCCCCCGCCCGGTCGGCACGCACCGCCCATGTGACACGTCGCCACGGATGGTGACGCAAGAACTCACGCCGCGGCCCCAGGCTGGTGCCGCCCCCTCGCTATGCGTCACAATACGTGTCGCCGCAGGACCGCCGTGCGACGACCGGCTTCAGTGCCGATACGCCGATTGCCCCGCGCATGGCAAGGCCGCCGATGCGATGCACCACGGGCGGCCGCCGTCAATGGCAGCGGGGCTCAGCGCCGCCGTCCGCTGCGAATGCGGTCAATGGCGCGCGTTGACTTGACCGGACCCTGTCCCGTATAAGCCGGCGCAGCTTGGTGCCGCGCGGGAACCGGAGCGATGCTCCCGTTTGCCCGGAGATTGACGGCATCCGCCATGATCTTTCAGCCGAACGTTGTGGAGCGCGGCAGTGAAACGGACCTATCAACCCTCTCGTCTCGTGCGCAAGCGGCGGCACGGATTCCGCGCCCGCATGGCGACCAAGGCCGGCCGCAAGGTCATCGCGCGGCGCCGGGCGCGCGGGCGCAAGCGGCTGTCGGCCTGATCGCGCGCAGAATATGGCCGGGCCGGATGTCGAGCGCCTGCGCCGGCGCTCCGATTTCCTCTCGGCCGCCAGGGGCCGACGCGTTGCGAGGTCGACTTTGGTTGTGCAGATGCGGCCAACGGGAATGAGCTGTGCGCGCCTGGGCTTCACCGTCAGCCGCAAGGTGGGCAATGCTGTGGAAAGGAACCGCGTGAAGCGGCGCCTGCGGGAGGCGCTTCGGCAGAACGTGCAAGCTTGTCTCAGACCCGGCTGCGACTATGTGGTCATCGGGCGTCGACAGGCCTTGACCGCCTCCCATGCGCGGCTCGTCGACGACCTGAATTCCGCCCTGGCCCGGATCCATGCCAGACCCGAGGGATCGCCCCCGGCGACACGCAACACCCATGGATGACAAGCAGAATTACATTATAGCGATTGCCCTGTCGCTGATCATCCTGATCGCCTGGCAGTATTTCTACGTCGTGCCGCAGATGGAGCAGGAGCAGGCGCGCGAGCAGGCGGCGGTCGAGGAGACGATGCCCGCCACGCCCCGTCCCGACGACGCGGAGGCGCTGGCCCCCGATGGCGATCCCGAAGTGACGACCGCGCCGGGCGTGGCGACGCCGGACGTCGTGGGCCGCGAAGAGGCGCTCGAGGAGGCGCCGCGGGTTGAGATCGACACACCCTCGATTCGCGGCTCGGTCTCGCTCAAGGGCGCCCGCATCGACGATGTGGTGCTCAAGCATTATCGCGAGACCGTCGATCCCCAGAGCCCCAACATCGTGCTGCTGTCGCCGGCCGGCAGTCCCGACCCGTTCTATGCCGAGCTGGGCTGGGTGCCGGCGGGCGGCGAGGTCGCGGTGCCCGACGGCGAGACGGTGTGGTCGGCCCCAGCCGGCGCCCGCCTGACGCCGGCCGAGCCGTTGGAGCTGACTTGGGACAACGGCGAGGGGCTCGTCTTCCACCGCACGATCGCCGTCGATTCCGACTACATGTTCACCGTTACCGACCGGGTGGTGAACGAGGGGGGCGAGAGCGTCACACTGCACCCCTATGGCCTCGTCTCGCGCCACGGCGTGCCCGATACGGTCGGCTTCTTCATCCTGCACGAAGGCCTCATCGGGGTGTTCGGCGAGGATGGGCTCCAGGAATACGGCTACAGCAGCATAGACGGCGAGACCGAGCGCTTCACGGCCTCCAGCGGCTGGCTCGGGATCACCGACAAATATTGGGCCGCCGTCCTTGTCCCCGAACAGGGCAATGAATTCGCCGGGCGCTTTGCCGGGCGCGGCGGCGCCGAACGCCCGACCTACCAGACCGATTTTCTCCTCGGCGGCACCAGCATCGCACCCGGCGCGGCGGCCGAGTCGACCGCGCGCGTGTTTGCCGGTGCCAAGGAAGTGGAGATCGTCGACGGCTATCAGGCCGCCTACGGCATCGACCGCTTCGACCTCCTGATCGACTGGGGCTGGTTCTATTTCATCACCAAGCCGCTGTTCAATCTGATCGACTGGTTCTTCCGGCTGGTTGGCAATTTCGGCGTGGCGATCCTGCTCACCACGGTGGTCATCAAGCTCATCTTCTTCCCGCTCGCCAACAAGTCTTACACGTCGATGAGCCGGATGAAGAAGGTCCAGCCGCAGCTCATGGAAATCCGGGATCGCTACAAGGACGACCGGATGAAGCAGCAGCAGGCGATGATGGAGCTCTACAAGAAGGAGCAGATCAATCCGCTGTCGGGCTGTCTGCCCATCGTCGTGCAGATTCCGGTGTTTTTCGCGCTCTACAAGGTGCTGTTCGTCACCATCGAGATGCGCCATGCGCCGTTCTTCGGCTGGATTCAGGATCTCGCCGCCCCCGATCCGACCTCGATCTTCAACCTGTTCGGGCTGATCCCGTGGAACCCGCCCCTGTTCCTGATGATCGGCATCTGGCCGCTGCTCATGGGCTTCACCATGTGGGTCCAGATGCGGCTCAACCCGCCGCCGCCCGACCCCACCCAGGCGATGATCTTCAACTGGATGCCGGTCGTTTTCACCTTCCTGCTGGCCACATTCCCGGCCGGCCTGGTGATCTACTGGGCGTGGAACAACTTCCTGTCGATCCTGCAGCAATACGTCATCATGCGTCGCCAGGGCGTCGACGTCGATCTTATGGGCAACATCAAGGCCACCTTCTCCAAGGAAGAGCGCGAGCGCCGTCAGGCCGCCGAGAAGGAGGCCGAGGAGAAACGCCGGGCCGAGGCGCGGGCCGCACTGGGCGATGAGCCTGAAGAGGCGGCGGAGGAGACCGCGCAGGAGGCCCCGCCGCCCAAGCCGCGGCCGCGCAAGAAGACCGCAAAGACCAAGTCCGGCAAGGCCAAGGCGCGCCGCGCCCGCTCTCGCGGTGGCGCCAAGCCGGCCCGCGCGCCCGGCGAGTAACGTTCGGGATTACTCGCCAGCCGCCTGCGCGGCTTCCAGCTCGGCGCCGATGGCGAGCCAGTCCTCTTCGGCCCGTTGCAGCGCCTCGACCGTACGCGCCCGCTCGCGCGCCAGCTCGGCGCCCTTGTCGGGATCGCGGGTGAACAGCTCCGGGTCGGCGAGCCGGCTATCGAGCGCCGACACGCGGGCGGTCAGCTCCTCGATCCGCCTTTCGCTGGTCTTCAGCCGGTTGCGCAGGGGCTGAAGCTCGACCCGGCGGGCGGCGGCGGCCCGCCGCTGGTCCGCCTTCGAGGCGCCCGCCGGACCCGAGCCCGGCCCCTCTTCGTCCGTCTTGTCGGCCGAGATCTCGCCCCGCAGCACCATCCGGCGATAGTCCTCCATGTCGCCGTCGAAGGGGCGCACCGTGCCCTCCGCCACCAGCCACAGCCGGTCGACCGAGGTCTCGATGAGGTGACGGTCATGGGTGATGAGGATGACCGCCCCGTCATAATCGGCAAGCGCGGTCACCAAGGCCTCGCGGGCATCGACGTCGAGATGGTTGGTGGGCTCGTCGAGGATCAGCAGATGCGGCGCCTCGAGCGCGGCCAGGCCCAGCATCAGCCGGGCCTTTTCCCCGCCCGACAGCTCGCTGGCGGGCACGTCCGCCTTGTCGGCCGGAAAGCCGAGCTGGGCGGCGCGGGCGCGGATGACGGCTTCCTTGGTGTCGGCAGGCAGGGCGGCGCGGACCTGCTCGTAAGCGGATCGCTGCGGGTTCAGCTCGTCGAGCTGGTGCTGGGCGAAGTAGCCCACCTTGAGCTTTTCGGAGGCCACGATACGCCCCTCGGCCGGGGCGAGGCGGCCGGACAGGAGCTTGGCCAGCGTCGACTTCCCGTTGCCGTTGGCGCCCAGCAGCCCGATCCGGTCGTCATGGTCGAGCCGGAGCTCCAGCCGCGACAGCACGGGCGGGCCGCCATAGCCGGCGGACACCTTGTCGATGACCGCGAGCGGCGAGGCCAGCGCCTTGTCCGGGGAGGGCAGGTGGAAGGGCCGCGTCGTCTGGTCGACCAGGGCGACGACGGGCTCCAGCTTGGCCAGGGCCTTGAGCCGGCTCTGCGCCTGGCGCGCCTTCGAGGCCTTGTAGCGGAAGCGGTCGACGAAGGCCTGCATGTGCCGGCGCTGCTCTATCTGCTTTTTGAGCATCTTTTCCTGCAGCGCCTGGGTCTCGCGCCGCTGGCGCTCGAACTGGTCGTAGCCGCCCCGCCAGGCGGTCAGCCTGCGTCGGTCGAGATGGACGATCGTATCGACCGCCGTGTTCAAGAGATCGCGATCATGGCTGATGATCAGCATGGTGCGGGGATAGCGGGCGAGATAGCTCTCGAGCCACATCGTGCCTTCCAGATCGAGATAGTTGGTGGGCTCGTCGAGAAGCAGGAGATCGGGCTCCGAAAACAGGATGGCGGCGAGGGCGACCCGCATCCGCCAGCCGCCGGAGAACGATTGCAGCGGACGCGCCTGGGCGGTGTGGTCGAAGCCGAGGCCGGTCAGGATCCGGGCCGCGCGGGCCTCGGCGCTGTAGGCGTCGATGTCGGCCAGCCGGGTGTGGATCTCCGCAATGCGTGCGCCCTCGCGGGCGGTTTCGGCTTCAGCCAGCAGGGCGGCGCGCTCGCGGTCGGCCTCGAGCACATAGTCGATGAGGGTTTGCTGTCCTGCCGGCGCTTCCTGCTCGACCGCGCCGATGCGGGCGCGGCGGGGCAGGCTGATGCTGCCGCTTTCGAGCGGAATTTCACCCTTGATGAGGTTGAACAGCGTCGTCTTGCCACTGCCGTTCGGCCCCACCAGCCCGGCCCGCGCTCCTTCGGGAAGGGTCAGCGAGGCGCCGTCGAGGAGCGTGCGGCCGGCGATGCGATAGACGAGGTCGTTGATCTGAAGCATGGCCTTCTTTTGCCGCGCCCGGCTGGTGCGCACAAGGGGCGGCCCACGCCCGATGCGCAGGCCATCGCCAATGTGAGAGATGCAGGGTAGAATTTCGCCCGTACGGCCTTGGAAGCCGCGCCCGAGGGGGGGCAAGCGAACACAAGGAGAACGGTCATGTGCGTTCCGGGATGCCACCAAGTGGTCATGCAGCGCCTGTCGCGGCGCGGCTTCTTCATGGGCTTGGGAGGGACTGCCGCGGCGGCGGCGGGGACGTCGGGCGTTGCACCGCCGGCGGCGGCCCAGGGCAGCATTGACTTCAGCCGCGCCGTCGATCTGACGCATCCGCTGACCGAGGATTTCCCGACCTTCTTCGGTGAGCCCCAGCTCGAGATCGAGGAACTGGTGACCTACGCAGAGGATGGCTTCAACGGCAACCGTTGGCATTTGGACGAGCACACCGGCACCCACATCGACGCGCCCTTTCACTTCTCGCCGGACGGCCCGGGGCCGGCCGACATCCCGGCCGAGCAGCTGGTTGTCCCGTTTGTCGTGGTCGACGTGCGCGCCCAGGCGGAAGAGGATCCCGCCTACCAGCTCACGCCGGCCGACATCGCCGCCTGGGAAAGCGCCCACGGCGCGCTGCCCGAGGGCTGCTGCGTGGCCATGAATTCGGGCTGGGCAAGACATGTCGACAGCGACAGGTTCCGCAACGTTGACGGCGACGGCATCATGCAGTTCCCAGGCTTCCACGTCGAAGCCACCGACATGCTGATGAGCGAGCGCAATGCCGTCGGGATCGCCGTTGACACGCTGTCGCTTGACCACGGGCCCTCGCAGGACTTCGCCGTCCACTATTCCTGGCTGCCGAGCGGGCGGTGGGGTCTCGAAGCCGTAGCCAATCTCGACGAAGTGCCGGCGGCGGGCGCGATCCTGGTGGTCGGCGCGCCCAAGGTGGTGGGTGCTTCGGGCGGGCCGAGCCGGCTTATCGCTCTGGTCTAACCGGCGCGGGCGCCGGTGCGAAGTGTGATCAAATGCACATCCGTGCCGGTGCGGATTTCCTAGCCTTCGCGATGTCGCAAGACGCGGAATTTGGTGTTTGCCACAAGATGGAGATCCGAAAATGAAAGCCTTGATGAGTCTTACGGCCGCTGCCGTCGTCACGCTTGCGTCCGCGGCGTCCGTCGCTGCCCAGGGGCCGGGCAGCTCGGCCCGCTTCGCCGGCCAGTTTGGTGGGCCGCTCATGGTCGATGCCTCGTACTATGATGCGGGTGGGTGCCACGCCATTCTCGACTCCTTCCCCGGTGCGCCGCCTGGCAGTGTCTTGTCGCATGAGATTCTGCCTGCCACAGTGGTGGTCGGCCCAGATCCTCTCGGATGCTCGGGGAACCCGGTGGCCCGCGAGGTCTTCGGACTCGCCCCCGGACAGACGCACAATCTGGTCGAGATTTTTTTCGTCTCGCCAGATGGCCGGCTCTTGAAGACGGAGAAGGTTGCTATTCAGCACAACTGAGGATCAGAGATGACGAAACGGGTGCTTGCGACAGTCTTGTGTACAGCGCTGTTGACCGCGGCTGCGGGGTCGGCGGCGGCGGAGGTGACACCGCGACTTTGGGGTGTCAGCTATGCCACGGTGGCCGGACAGGGCGACGTCGTGCTCGGCCGGGCGAACGGCCCGGTCCGCGTCAGTGCAAGGCTGCCGCAGCACCTGGCCTGTTCCCGGGTGGTGTCAGTGGCTTCCGGTTCGCTTCCCGCGGGGGCGATGACAGTGGATCCGCTGCTCGGCGTGCCGGTCGAGGTCGTGATCGAGCCGGCCTCGTGCCGCGGCAATTGGCGCGATCGCTGGGCGAACTTCATGGTCTCCGGCGCGGCTGGCAGCGACATTCTCGATGTCAGCTTCCTCGCCCCGGATGGGCGGCCCCTGATGGATGAACGGATCGCCGTGCAGACCTCGACCGGCGGTCCGCATCGCTGAGCGTATGCGGCGCCGTGCCCGGCCGGCTCGACGACCGCGCCGGGTTCGAGCATCGGCGCTGGGTGCGCGCTGACACGCCTCGGCCCCCTCGCCGAGGTCGTGGGATTTCCCCGTGGGCAAAGCCTTATACGGCTGATATAAAAGCGCGCATCCGTTGCGTTTGGGGGTTTGCGTAGATGCGTGCATCCGAAAGGCCGACTGCGACAAGGCAAATGGTCGTAGGTGGAGGGCTCGCTTGCCTGCTGGTCTTCCTGGCCGGCTGCGGCGGCGGTGCCGAGACCGACCGCAGGATTGCCTCGGTCCTGATGGGTCCGGCTTCGGACGAAGAGGTCGAGATGGAGGGCCGCCGTCCCGAGCCGCCGGGTGGTCCGCGTTGCCCGCCCGTGACACTGCGCGAAGGCACGGAGTCGATGCGCGTCTATGAACGGGGACGCGAAGGCGACCCGCGCGCCGTGCGCTATCAGGGGGCAGTTCGGGAGCTGGTGCGCGAATGCGAGTTCGATGCCGACGAGGCCGGCGTGCGGGTCCGGCTGGGGGTCAGCGGCCGGCTCGTGACCGGCGCGGCGGGCGGGCCCGGCAACTACGAACTGCCGATCCGGGTCGTCGCCATGCGCCCTGGCGGCGAGCCGGTCTGGACGCAGCTCTATCGCGTTCCCGTCACCGTCGAGCCCGGCCGGTCCAACGTCCGGTTTCGCCAGGTGATTGACGATATCCGTCTGGAGGTCGGGCCCGGCGAGGGGTTCGAGCAGTATGTGATCTTTGCCGGCTTCGACGAGCTGTCGTGAGCGTTGTCGGTAGTCAGTGGATCGTCTCGCGGGGGTAGACGCCCCACAGCCGTTCCTGCTCGATCCAGCCGCGCACCGATTGCACGGCGATCTCGCACCAAGTGCCGTCGCAGCGGCCTACATCCACCATGACGCCCGGTTCGACGTAGGCAGCCGCTGCGGCATTCGCGGCGGCGTCACGCCGCAGCGTCAGACTGTCCGCCTCGGACCACGGCGCGATGACCCCGGTCCGGCGACCGGACAGCAGGGAGTGGAAGACCCAGCCCTCGGCACCGTCGCTGTCGCGGATGCGCCGCCAATTGTCGAACTCGGCGGTGATCTCCACCGGCAGACCGGCCTTGGTAAAGGTCCACAGCACCCGGTGATCGCGGCCCGGTCCGGCACGCACATTCACCCGGTCAGCCTTCAGGCTGACGAAGCGCGGCAGCGGCAGTCCGCTCGCACCGGTGCGCAGCGGCGCGCTGCTGTCGGCGGCGACGCTGGCCGGCGTACCCAGCGACGCTTTCCCGACAGTCAGTCCTACAATGCCAGCGCCACCGGCGCCGGCAATCATTAGGATCAGCAGGCAAAGGCGTAGCGCCGAACGTTTCATCTGGGGGCGAAGCTTGGCTCGGTTCGGCATTAACAACCTGGTGTGGCAATGTGATTCCAAGGTTTGGCTCGGCCGGGCGGCCCGCCGATCTGCTTTGTCTTCGTGGCGCTGTCTGTTAGACAGGCCGGGAGCCTGCCCGCAGCCGTTGCCGAGAGTAACGCCGCGATCGGTAAACGACTGGTGAACGCACCCTGTAACGAGGCCGACGGCGATGCCCAAAACCCGCCCGCTCGTCATTGTTACCCGAAAGCTGCCCGACCTCGTGGAGACCCGCATGCGGGAGTTGTTCGAGGCCGAGCTCAATCTCGACGACCGGCCGATGTCGCGGGACGAACTGATCGAGGCGGTCAAGCGCGCCGATGTGCTGGTGCCCACGGTGACCGACCGGATTGATTCGGGCGTCCTCGACCAGGCCGGCGAGCGTCTGAAGCTGATCGCCAATTACGGCAATGGCGTCGACAATATCGATGTCGAGGCGGCTACCTCGCGCGGTCTCACCGTGACCAACACGCCGGGGGTGCTGACCGAGGATACCGCCGATATGACGATGGCGCTGATCCTTGCCGTTCCGCGCCGGCTGTCGCACGGCATCAAGGTCATCGAGGAGGACCGCTGGCCGGGCTGGTCGCCGACATGGATGCTGGGCCGGCGCATCAACGGCAAGCGCCTCGGCATAATCGGCATGGGCCGCATCGGACAGGCGGTGGCCCGCCGGGCCAGGGGCTTCGGGATGCAGGTGCATTATCACAATCGCCGGCGCCTGCCCGAGTCGATCGAGGATGAGCTCGAGGCCACCTATTGGGAAAGCCTCGACCAGATGCTGGCTCGCATGGATGTCATCTCGATCCATTGCCCGCATACGCCGGCCACTTATCATCTGCTCTCGGCCCGGCGCCTTAAGCTTCTGCGGCCCGAAGCCTATGTGGTCAACACTGCGCGCGGCGAGCTGATCGACGAGAACGCGCTGGCGCGCATGATCGAGGCCGGTGACATCGCCGGGGCCGGGCTCGATGTGTTCGAGCACGAGCCGTCGGTGAACCCCAAGCTGGTGAAGTCTGACCGCGTGGTGCTGCTGCCCCATATGGGCTCGGCCACCCTGGAAGGGCGGATCGATATGGGCGAGAAGGTGATTGTCAGTATCAAGACCTTCGTCGACGGCCACCGGCCGCCGGATCGCGTCCTGCCCTCCATGCTGTGACTGGCCCGCCGACCAGAAAAGGCGAATCAATGAGCGACCAGCACGCCCACAGCCGGGCGATGATGGAGTATGACGCGCGCAAGCGTTCGGCCTTGCTGGCCTATCTGCTGTGGTTCTTTCTCGGCTTCACCGGCGCCCACCGGATGTATTCGGACCGTATTCCGACCGGGTTTCTCCAACTGGTCGTCCACGGCATCGGGTGGCTCACCACGCCGATCCTGATCGGCTGGCTGTTCATTGCCGCCTGGGCCGTCTGGTGGGTGATCGACGCCTTTCTGATCCCAGCTTGGATCCGCGACTACAATCTCGAGGTCGCTCGCAGGCTCTCGCTGTCGTCCGAGCGTGCATAGCGCACCGTCTCGAAGCGCATAGACAGGGAATCGAATAGGAGGAGCCGCCCGATCAGCGGCTCGCCGACGCCCGTGATCAGCTTGACGACCTCCAGCGCCTGGAGCGAGCCCATCACGCCGGTCAGCGCGCCCAGTATCCCGACTTCGGCGCAGGTCGGCAGCAAGCCGTCGGGAGGCGGTTCGGGAAAGATGTCGCGGTATCCCGGATTGGGCTGCCCATCCGGCCCGGCCTCGTAAGGCTTCAGCGTCGTCAGCGATCCGTCGAACCGCCCCACCGCCGCGGTCACCAGCGGCCGGCGGCATTCCATACAGGCATCCGAGGCGATGTATCTTGTCGCGATGTTGTCGGAGCCGTCCACAACGACGTCGTAATCCGAAACCAGGTCGATGGCGGTTGCGTCATCGAGGCGGGACCGCAGGCGCTCGACGGCGACATGCGGGTTGATCCGGGCGATCGAGGCAGCCGCGCTGTCGACTTTGGCTTTGCCGACCGCCGCGGTGTCGTGGATGACCTGGCGCTGGAGGTTGGACAGCGAGACCTCGTCGTCATCAAGGATGCCGAGCGTGCCAATACCGGCCGCCGCGAGATACATCAGCGCCGGCGCGCCGAGCCCGCCTGCCCCGATGACCAGCACGCGGGCGGCCTTCAGCTTGTGCTGGCCGGGGCCGCCGATTTCCGCAAGCACGATGTGGCGCGCGTAGCGCTCAAGCTCTTCCCGCGACAGACTCATGGCGAGAGAATTGGCCGAGCGACCGCCGGATGCAAGGACAGAGTTGCGCGCCGGCCTCCGGGGCGGGCCGTCGACGCCTTACTTGGTGAGCCGGACCGAGCGCTGCCCGAGGCCGCCCTGCTCCGGGCAACTCACCACAATGCGAATGTCGTCATAGTCGCGGTCGGTCCAGGCCGAGTCTGTCCAGGTGCCGGACGGGCCGGGCTGATGCGGCGGGCGGTCTTCCCAGCCGTAATACATGAACTTGCCGGGCGCGCAGGGGCGGGGCTCGCGCTGCGGATTGCGGTGCTTGCCCTCGGGAATCACGCCGCCCTTGCTCTCGCCCACGCATTCCTCAAGCGAATCGCAGCGCACGGTTTCCAGCATGTCATAGCCGCGATCGATACGGCCCGGCGCGTAATCGGGGCGCCAGCTCGGCGGCACCCATTCGATCTCCCGCACGATGTCGATATGTTCCCGCCCATCGATGAGAACCGTATCGGTGTAGAAGTCGAACTCGGCGCGGTAGGGTGACTGGTTCCGGTTATTCCACAATTGGGGATAGGCTTTGGCGTGGCGGACATTGCGCATCCGGTAGCTCAGCGATTCGCCGTCGCCGCATTGCGGCCAGTCGAAGGTATACTCGGTCCCGTCATTGTCGGCGATCAGCGTTTCCTGGCTGCGATAACGGTGGTGCTGCGAGACCGGAACACCTCGCGCGCCCTCATAGTCGAAGCAATAAACGTAGACCTGATTGTAGTCGCCGGCATCGGGGTCCAGGTCTTCTTTGACCGGCTTCGGGGGCGGGGTGGGGTCTTGGTTTATGTGCGCGACCGCTTCGACATTGACATCAATGCCGGCGCCAATGCCTGGCAATATATGGGCAATCGTCGTGTCGATCCGTCCGTTCGCGGTGACGCGGAAGTCGGCCTCGGAGATCCATTCCCCGGCGAATGTCAGATTATGGACCGCGTTGGCGCCGTATTTCTGTTTGAACTGGTCGGTGCCGCTGGCCAGGGCGGCGGCGGAATCCTGGTCCTGGCCGTTGACCGCGGCGTTGAGCGCCAAGGCGTCCGCCTCCGCTTGAAGGGCCGAACGCAGGTTCGCTGCGCGGCTGTAGTCCAGCGCGACCCCGACCATGCCGACGAGCGGTATCACCATGACACCGAAAAGAATTGCCACGCTTCCCCGAGGATCTCTAAGCATGAACCACCTTCCTGCCCGGGCGTTGAGCCTTAATCAGGAAAGCATGGGCGCAATAAACTTGCGTAAAAACCTCTTGGCAATATTCATGTAATTGGGAAGGTAACGTTTACCATGATGCGATCCTGCAGCCGCAGGGCAGGGCCGCCGGCCGGGACGCGCCGGGACGCGCGCCCCCGCCGATGTGTTGGCGCCTCTCAGGCGGCCTGCTTCTCCAGATCGGGCTGCCACCGGCCGCTGGCCGCCAGCCCGTTCATCCGCGCCCGGTGGGCGAAGGCGCGCTGGGCGGCCGGCACATTCTCGGGCTTGCCGCCCCAGGCTTTCAGCGCCGCGGCCTGAAGCGCACGGCCGTAAGAGAAGGTCAGCTTCCAGGGATGCGGCCCCATCTCGTTCATCAGGGAGAGGTGGTGGGTAGCCTCCTGGTCCGACTGGCCGCCGGAAAGGAAGGCAATGCCCGGCACAGCCGCGGGCACCGTGGCCTTGAGACAGCGCACCGTCAGCTCTGCCACCTCCTGCGGCGAGGCCTTGCTCGGCGCGTTCTTGCCGGCGATCACCATATTCGGCTTGAGGACCATCCCCTCGAGCACGATACCCGCCTCATAGAGCTCGTCGAAGACGGTGTTCAGCGTCCACTCGGTGACCTTGTAGCATTCCTGAGCGTCATGCGCGGCGACCGGCCCGTCCATCAGGACCTCGGGCTCGACGATAGGCACGATGCGCGCTTCCTGGCACAGCGCCGCATAGCGTGCCAGCGCGTGGGCATTGGCCTTGATGCATGCCCAGGTCGGAATCCCATCGGCGATGTCGATGACGGCGCGCCATTTGGCGAACCGGGCGCCGAGCCCGTAATACGCCTCCAGCCGCTCGCGAAGCCCGTCGAGGCCTTCGGTCACCTTCTCGGCGGGACGCAGGGCCAACGCTTTGGCCCCCTGGTCGACCTTGATGCCGGGCACCGCGCCGCTCGACTTGATGATGTCGACCAGCGGCGTGCCGTCGACCGCCTTCTGCCGGATCGTCTCATCATACAGAATGACGCCGGAGACGTAGTCGCGCATCGCCTCCTCGGCCCGGAACAGCATTTCCCGATAATCGCGCCGGGTTTCCTCGGTCGACGCAACGCCGATCGAGTCGAGGCGCTTCTTGATCGTCCCGGTGCTTTCGTCGGCGGCAAGAATGCCCTTGCCGTCCGCCACCATCGCCTGAGCGATATCCTCGAGCCACTCACTCATCTTGCTTCCTCGCACATGGTCCAATGACATCCTGGGCGATTGTACCGCAGCCGCGCGACGGCGTAATCGCCCCGATCGCGGCAGGGTCATCAGGAAAGAATTTCTACTCTGCCGCGTCGTTTCGCAAGACCGCGACGCCCGGCAACCGCTTACCTTCAAGCCACTCGAGAAACGCGCCCCCGGCGGTCGACACGAAGGAGAAGCGATCCAGAACGCCGGCCCGATTGAGGGCGGCCACAGTGTCCCCGCCGCCGGCCACCGAGAGCAGGCGACCGGCTTCGGTGAGATTGGCGACATGGCGGGCCACCGCATTGGTGCCGGCATCGAAGGGCGGCAGCTCGAAGGCCCCGAACGGGCCGTTCCAGACGACGGTCGCCGCGATGTCCAGGCGGTGCTCTAGGTCGGTGACGGTGGCAGTTCCGATATCGAGGATCATCTCGTCGGCGGCAACGTCTTCGATCCGGCAGATCCGGTGAGGCGCCCCGGCCTCGAAGGCCGTCGCCGCGACGACGTCGACAGGCAGGATCAGCTGGCAGCCTTTGCCTTCGGCCTGGGCCGCGACCTGCCTGGCGACAGACAGCTTGTCGCCCTCGATAAGCGATTTGCCCACCGGGCGGCCGGCGGCGGCCAGGAAGGTGTTCGCCATGGCGCCGCCGATGACCAGCGCGTCGACCTTCGAGCTGAGATTGTCGAGAAGGTCGATCTTGGTGGAGATCTTGGCGCCGCCGACAATCGCTATCAAGGGCCGGTCGGGATGCGACAGCGCCTTCTCGAGCGCGCCCAGTTCAGCTTCCATGGTGCGCCCGGCAAAGGCGGGCAGCAGGCGGGCGATGGCCTCCGTCGAGGCGTGGGCGCGGTGGGCGGTGGAGAAGGCGTCGTTGACGTAGACCTCGCCAAGGGCGGCAAACTTCGCCGCCAGGGCCTCGTCATTGGCCTCCTCGCCGGGATGAAACCGCGTGTTCTCGAACAGGAGCACGCCTCCCGGCTCGGCCGCCTGGGCCGCTTCCAGGGCATGATCGTCGCGCCAGTCGGAATCAACGAATGTCACGGGCCGGCCTAGCGCCGACTCAAGCGCCGCGGCGACCGGCTTGAGCGACATTCCGGCGACCGGCTTTCCCTTGGGGCGCCCGAAATGCGACAGCACCAGAACCGCCGCGCCCTTGTCCGCCAATTCGCCGATCGTTCGCGCCGCCGCGCGGATACGGGTTGCGTCCGTTACCTCGCCGTCCTCGATCGGGACGTTGAGGTCGGCCCTCAGGACAACCCGTTTGCCGCTTACCTCGGTGTCGTCGATCGTCCGGAACGAGGCCATCATGCCTGGGCCTCCCGTTGAGTCAGCCGGCTCGGCCCATGGCGATGGCGGTGTCGGCCATGCGGTTCGAGAAGCCCCACTCATTGTCGTACCACGACAGCACCCGCACCAGCGTGCCGTCCATCACCTTGGTCTGGTCGAGCGCAACGGTGGAGGAGGCGGGATCGTGATTGAGGTCAATCGAGACCAGGGGCTCGTCGGTGACGTTGAGGATGCCCTTGAGCTCGTTGGAGCCGGCCGCCGACTTGATCGCCGCGTTGATCTCTTCCACCGACGTCTCGCGGCGCGCCACGAACTTGAAGTCGATCATCGAGACGTTGGCGGTGGGAACCCGCACCGCGACGCCGTCGAGCTTGCCGTTGAGTTCCGGCAGGACGAGGCCGACCGCGCGGGCGGCGCCGGTCGAGGTCGGGATCATCGACATGCCGGCCGCCCGTGCCCGGTAGAGATCCTTGTGCAGGGTATCAAGCACCGGCTGGTCCCCGGTGTAGGCATGCACGGTGGTCATGAAGCCCTTGTCGATCCCCACCGCATCGTGCAGCACCTTGGCGACCGGCGCCAGGCAGTTGGTGGTGCAGGAGGCGTTCGAGACGACGACGTGCTCGCCGGTCAGCTTGTCGTGGTTGACGCCGTAGACCACGGTCAGGTCGGCCTTGCCGGCCGGGGCGGATACCAGGACCTTCTTGGCGCCGGCCTCGACATGCTGGGCGGCCTTTTCGCGATCGGTGAAGATGCCGGTGCATTCGAGCGCTACATCGACGCCCAGCTCCTTCCAGGGCAGCGCCTTGGGGTCGCGCTCGGCGGTTACCTTGATCCTGCCGCGCCCGACATCGATGTCGTCGCCGATGACCTGAACTTCGCCGGGAAACCGGCCGTGGACGCTGTCATAGCGCAACAGATGCGCGTTGGTCTCGACGGGCCCGAGGTCGTTGATGCCGACGACCTCAATGTCGTCGCGCCCCGATTCGACGACCGCGCGCAACACCAGTCGCCCGATCCGCCCGAACCCGTTGATCGCTACCCTGACAGCCATCTCCTCAAACTCCCTTCCTAAAACCTAGCCCCGATATTGTCAGGCATCGTTGACCTGGAGCAATGCATCCAGCCGTCGGCGCACCTCCATGACCACCGCTTCAGCGGTAATCCCGAACTCGGCGTAAAGGTCCTTGTAGGGCGCGCTCGCGCCGAAGCCGTGCATGCCGATAAAGCCGCCATCCTCGCCGATGAAGCGCTCCCAGCCCATGGCGACGGCGGCCTCGACCGCGATGCGCACCGGCGAGCCGGCGACGATGGAGCGGCGATAGTGCTCGGGCTGCTCGGCGAACAGCTCAAAACACGGGACCGAGACGACGCGGGTAGCGATACCGTCCTTCTCCAGCTGTCGGCGCGCCTCGACGGCGATTGGCACTTCCGAGCCCGTGGCGAAGATGGTGACCTTCGCTTCGGCATTGGCCGGGGCCAGCTCGTAGGCGCCGCGCGCGCAGCAATTCTCCTCGATCATGGTGGTGCGCAATGCCGGCACGCTCTGTCGGGTCAGCGCCAGGACGCTGGGCCGGTCGCGCGCCTCGAGGGCGAGCTGCCAGCATTCCGCGGTCTCGGTGACATCGGCGGGCCGGAACACAAGCAGGTTGGGCATGGCGCGCAATGCCGCCAGATGCTCGACCGGCTGATGGGTGGGACCGTCTTCGCCAAGGCCGATGGAATCGTGGGTCATCACATGAACGACGCGCTGGCCCATCAGGGCGGCGAGCCGGATGGCGGGACGGCAGTAATCGGAAAAGACCAGGAATGTGCCCGAATAGGGCACGATGCCGCCATGCAGCGCCATGCCGTTCATGGCCGCGGCCATGCCGTGCTCGCGCACCCCGTAGTGGATGAACCGGCCGGCGTAGTCGTCGGCGGACAGGACCGGCAGATCGCGGGTCTTGGTGTTGTTGGATCCGGTGAGATCGGCCGAGCCGCCGATCGTGTCGGGCAGCACCTCGTTGATCGCTTCGAGCACGGTCTGCGAGGCATTGCGGGTCGCCATGGCGGGCGCGTCCGCGGCGAGCTTGGCCTTGAGATCGCGGATCGCCGGCGCGAGCCCGACGGTCAGATCGGCCCGCATGCGCCGCTTGAACTCGGCCCGGACATCCTGGTCGGCCTCCTCGAGCCGCTTGTCCCAAGCCCGCCGGGCCTGCCCGCTGCGCAATCCCGCCAGGCGCCAGGCGTCGCGGATGTCGGCGGGGATTTCGAAGGGCGGGTGGCTCCAGCCCAATTCCTCGCGGGCGGCCGCAATCTCGTCGGCGCCGAGCGGCGATCCGTGCGTGGCCGCCGTGCCCTGCTTGCCCGGTGCGCCATATCCGATCACGGTGCGGCAGGCGATCAGGCTCGGTCGGTCGGCCCGGCGGGCGGCCTCGATCGCCGCGGCAATGGTGTCGGGATCGTGGCCATCGATGGCCTGCACGTCCCAGCCTGCCGCGGTAAAGCGAGCCAGTTGGTCGGTCGACTCGGCCAGCGAGGTCGGACCGTCGATCGAGATCTCGTTGTCGTCGAACAGGACGATCAGCCGG
>SKQW01000124.1 GCA_007118805.1 Rhodobiaceae bacterium
CGCAACGCCCGCGACGCGCTTTCCGCGGATGGCGAGATCCACATCGCCGACTACGGGCTCCAGCGCACGCGGCTCATGCGCGCCCTGTTCCGCAACACCGTGCAGCGCATCGACGGCGTGCATGACACCGAACCGAATGGTCGCGGCCTTCTGCCGACCCTGATGCGGGAGGCGGGCTTTGCCGGAGTGGAGGAGACACGCGTGGTTCCTACCCCGACAGGCTCGATCTCGATCTATCGCGGTGTCGCGATGAACGGGAACGGACCATCCACCCACTACAATGAAAGAACAGTCCGATGAACGCACACGCCACTGCGGTCCCGCCGTCGCCGCCTTCGGCCTCCGATGAGCCCCCTGGCCGTGCCAGCCTCATCGTTCCCGGCATGGGCAGCGACCATTCCGCGGGGATCGTCTCAACCTCGCTGAAGCGGCTGAAGGGCGTCAGCACGGTCAAGACCAATGTCGCATCCCACCGGGTCGAGGTGACCTACGACCGTGCGGCACTCGACCCTGCCGAACTCTCGGCGACGGTCGAGCGGGCGGGCTATGAGGTGGCGCGGACGGAGGCGGAGTCGGCCGCCGTTCAGGAGGCCCGGCTGACCGTGCCCGGCATGGGCAGCGATCACTGCGCGGGGATCGTTTCCGGTTCGATCAGGCGCCTGCCGGGCATCGCCGACATTGCGACGAATATCGGCAACCACCGCGTCACCGTGCGCTTCGATCGCAACGCCACCGACGCAGCCGCCATCCGCGCCGCGGTCGAGCGTGCCGGCTATGACGTCGCGGCGAGCGAGGAGGGGGCGCGGCCCGCCGCCGCGCCTGCCGAGGACGACGTCGAAGAGCGCTATCTCGCGACCGCCTGGAAGCGGCTTTGGATCGCCGCCATCCCGACGACCCTGATCATGCTGATCATGGGGCCGCACATGTTCTGGCAGCCGGTCCCGGGCTACCTCGCGATCGTTGCCGCCCTCGCCTTTCCGGTGGTGTTTCTCTATGGCGGCTATGCCACCCATCGCTCGGCCTGGCGCTCGCTGACCAACCGCACCGCCAACATGGACGTGCTGATCTCGATGGGCAGCCTGCCGCCCTACCTGATCGGCCTCGTCGGCTTCGTCTACCCGATGACCTCGTTCATCGAGATGGCGGCCACCATCATGACCTTCCACCTGCTCGGCCGCTATCTGGAGACCCGCGCCAAGGGCCGGGCGAGCCAGGCGATCAAGCGTCTGATCACGCTGGGCGCCAAGACGGCGACCGTCGAGCGCGACGGCGCGGAGGTCGAGGTTCCCGTCGCCGAGCTTGAGGTCGGCGACGTCATGGTGGTGCGGCCCGGCGCCAAGGTGCCGACAGACGGCGAGATCGTCGACGGCGCGAGCCATCTCGACGAGTCGATCGCCACGGGCGAGTCCGTCCCGGTCGAGAAGGGACCGGGCGATGCGGTCATCGGCGCGACAATCAACAAGGAAGGGGTGCTGCGGGTGCGTGCGACCAAGGTCGGCGCCGACACCTTCCTGTCCCAGGTAATCCGCCTCGTCGAGGAAGCGCAGGGCTCCAAGGTGCCGATCCAGGAACTCGCCGACTGGTTGACCGCCAAGTTCGTTCCAGCCGTCATTCTGATCAGCCTGGGAAGCCTCGTCATGTGGCTCCTGTTCGCCGACGAGCTGCGGCCGATCCTGACGTGGGGCGCGAGCTTCCTGCCCTGGGTCAACCCGGAGCTGTCACCCCTGATGCTCGGCATCCTCGCAGCTGTGGCGGTTCTGGTGATCGCCTGCCCCTGTGCGCTGGGACTGGCGACGCCGACCGCCTTGATGGTCGGCTCCGGCATGGGGGCCGAGCGCGGCGTGCTGATCCGCTCCGGCGAGGCCATCCAGTCCCTCAAGGACATCAAGGTCGTCGTCCTCGACAAGACCGGGACCATCACCAAGGGCGAGCCCGCGCTCACCGACGTGTTGGCCCTCAAAGGCTTCGATGAGGCGGCGGTGCTCAGAGCGGCGGCATCGGTCGAGGCTGGCTCGGAGCATCCGCTCGCCCAGGCGATCGTCAAGGGCGCGCGGGACCGCGGCCTTGAGGTACCCAAGGTTTCAGACTTCAAGGCGATCACGGCCCGGGGCGTCGAGGGAAAGGTCGACGGGGCGCATGTGCGCGTCGGCAGCCGCCGCCTTCTGGAGGAGTCCGGCATCGCGGCGGGCGAGCTCGAGGACCGCCTCAAGAGCCTGGAGACGCAGGGTAAGACGGCGATGCTGATCGCCATCGGCGAGAAGGCCGCGGGCCTCGTCGCCGTCGCCGACACCATCAAGGAGGACTCGAAGGCAGCGATTGCCGCGCTCCACGAACTCGGCGTCCACGTCGTCATGGTGACGGGCGACAACGAGCGCACGGCGCGCCATGTCGCAAGCCAGGTCGGCATCGACGAGGTGATGGCAGGCGTCCTCCCGGAAGGCAAGGTCGACGCCATCCGCAAGCTTCAGGAAGAGCATGGCCAGAAGGTTGCCATGGTCGGCGACGGCATCAACGATGCGCCAGCGCTCAAGCAAGCCAATGTCGGCATCGCCATCGGTGCCGGGGCAGACGTTGCGATCGAAGCCGCCGACGTGACCCTTGTGCAGGGTGAGCTCACCAAGGTGGTCGAGGCAATCCGGCTGTCCAAGGTGACCTTCGGCAAGATCGTCCAGAACCTCTTCTGGGCGTGGTTCTACAACATTGCCGCCATCCCGATCGCTGCAGTCGGCCTGCTTCATCCGATGATCGGCGTCATCGCCATGACCGCGAGTTCGCTGTCGGTGATCGGCAACTCGATCCTTCTGAAGCGCGCGCAGCTCGGCGTGAACCGGCAAGCCACTGACAGGAGGTAAAGCCTGTGCCCTTTCTTCGCTCTGTCGCCCTGTGGGCAGCCTTTCTCGTCATGCTGGGTATGTCTCCCACCCTGGCGCAGGAGCCCGGGCAGTACCGCGTGGCCGACGGCGTCGCTGTCTATCTCGGGCTGCTGCCCGCGGCCGTGGTCCGCGGTCATCCGGCCAGGCATCCCGAGGCTCAGATGCATAGCGGCGCCCCTGCGGGCCGCCATGTCTACCACCTCGTGGTCGCGCTGTTCGACGCCGAATCAGGCGAGCGCATAGAGGACGCCACGGTGGAGGCGCGGGTCGCTCCGCTCGGGCTTTCCGGAACGACGCGGCGGCTTGAGCCCATGGAGATCGCCGACACCGTCACCTATGGCGAGTATTTCACCACCCGCGGCGAGGGCCGCTACCGCATCGCGCTCACCGTCAGGCAGCCGGGGCGCGATACGCCAATCCAAATGGAGTTCGTATATGAGCACCGGACCCGCTGAACGGGGCGCCTTCTGGCGCTCGCCGATCGGACTCGCGCTGTGCGTCTTCCTTGCTGTCGGCGCCTTCTACCTCTGGCTGGAGCACCGCGCCCATGTGCTGGGCTGGCTGCCGCTACTGGTGCCGCTGCTGATCTGCCTCGGGGTGCATTTCTTTCTGCACCGGGGACACGGCGGACATGGCGGGCCAAAGGGAGAGGCTTGATGGAAGCGGGACCTCCTGAATACGGCCTTTGGCTGCTGGTCGCCGTCAACGCCGCGATCTTCATCCTGTTCGCCTTCACTTTCTTCAAGCCGCGGACGAGGCGCGACTGGCGCTCCTTCGGCGCGTTCTCAGCCTTCATCGTCGCGCTGTTCGTGGAGATGTACGGCTTCCCGCTGACGCTCTATCTGATGGCGGGCTGGCTCGGCAGCCGCTTCCCGGCGCTCGACCCGCTGTCGCATGATGCCGGACATCTGTGGCCCGCCCTGCTCGGCTGGTTGATCAATCCGCACTTCAGCCCGTTCCATCTTCTGAGTTTTGCGTTCATCGGCGGTGGCTTCATCCTCATAGCCAAGGCCTGGAAGGTGCTCTACGAGGCGCAGAAGGTGGGCTGCCTTGCCACGACCGGCCCCTATGCCTGGCTGCGCCACCCGCAATATGCGGGCTTTGCCCTCATCATGATCGGCTTCTTTCTGCAGTGGCCGACGCTGCTGACCGGGCTGATGCTGCCGGTGCTGCTCGTCATGTACTGGCGCCTCGCGCTCGCCGAGGAGCGCGAGGTCGAGGGCGAGTTCGGCGAGGACTTCCGCCGCTACGCTGCGCGCGTGCCGCGGTTTTTTCCGCACCTGCGCTCCCGGAACCCCGAGGGCGCGCTGTGATGTTTCCCCACCACCGAGTGCAATGGAGAGTCCAGATGAAGACCAACCGTTTCGTATCGATGTCCTTTGCCGCCCTGCTCCTCGTCGGCACGTCCGGAGCGGCGCTGGCGCAGGCAACCGACGAGGATCACGACGCCCATCACCCCGAGCAGACCGAACAGGCTCCCGCGGCACAGCCCGACCAGCCCGACGCGCCTGAAGCTGGTATGCCAGGCATGATGGGCCAGGAGATGATGGGCCGCGGCATGGGCATGGACGAGGACATGATGCGCATGATGCAGCGCATGATGCGGATGCAGCAGGACGATGACGAAAATGGCATGCCAGGCATGGGCATGATGCCGGGGATGATGGGCATGATGGCGCAATGCCCGATGATGCAAGCCATTATGGGCCAGCGGGGCGAAACCATGATGCCCGGCAGGATGGGAATGATGGACCGCGGCATGATGCGCCATGGCGCCAGGCATGCCGCCATGATGCGCCTGATCTTCATTCTCATGGACACTGAGGGCGACGGGGCGCTGTCGCTCGACGAGGTCCAGGCGGTTACCGAACGTATCTTCAATGCCATCGATGCGGACGATGACGGCCGGGTGACGCTCGACGAGATCCGGGAGTTCTACCGTGGGGGAGAG
>SKQW01000134.1 GCA_007118805.1 Rhodobiaceae bacterium
GATCCACTTCTTGTTGGGCGCTGCGATGCGCCTGAGGAAGCCGTCATCCGGGGTCGACGACAAGGCTGGAAATACAGGGGCGCCCTTGTCGAAAGGCAGCCTGATGACGGTGGCTGGGTCAATTGGTTCTCCCTCGCGGCCGACGGGAAGGTCGTCAAGGGCAAGGAAGTTGACCGCACCAGTAGCCTCCACATGACCGACCTCGCTCTTGCCGACCCGCGCGTGATGTTCCAGCAGGTCACTCAGCTCCTCCTCGCGGAACCAGGGGATCGCCTCCCGGCCGACCAGCCGATCGAGCATTAGGCCGACCGGCTTGGCAATCGGCCACAGCAGCAGCTGATAGAGTCTTAGAACCGGGGCGAGCCGAACCGCGACGTGAAGTGCATGGCGCGTGAAGTAGGCTTGGGGAAAGATTTCGCCCACAAACGTGATGAACACGGTTGAAAAGACGAATGCCGCAATGCCGGTGAGCACGGATTCCGCCAGCAGCGTCAGCAGCACGTTGACGGCGACATTGGCCCACAAAATGGTGGCAAGCGTGAAATTGGCGTCGCGCCGCAGCCCCAGCACCACCCGAGCATCGGCGTCACCACCCTCCGCGGCAGCTTCAAGACGCAGCCGGCTCAGGCTGAAGACGGCCAGGTTCAACCCCGACAATGTTGCCGACTGCGAAAGGCAGAGGGCGATGGCGAGCCAAAGCCACCAATCGCTCATGAGTTATCTCCGCGGCTGTATCGGAAGGCCATTGCAATCGGAAATCAGCTTGACCTGGCGTTGATCTTGGTCAAAGCGTTTTCGGGCGCGTGGCGATTGAATAATAAGATGAGTACGCAGGAGCCCAAGGACGATTACTGGCGGGTGTGGCCGCTGGTTGCCATCGTCGTCGCCCTCACTTTGGGCGCGCTCCTTTTCGCCCCGACCGGGCCGGCGCCCGAGGCACCGGAAGAAATAAGCTATACCCGCTTCAAGGACTATCTGCGCGAGGGTGCGGTCGAGCGGATCACCATCCGGGGAGAGGAGATCGAAGGCCGCCTTGGCATTGTAATCCCGGGCGAGGAGCGCGCGGCCGAAGTCGGCTTTCGCACCTATCTGCCGGAGTTCGGAGATGCCGACCTCCTGCCGAAGATCGAGGAGCACGGGGTAGAGCTAGAAGTTGTGCCGCGCCCGGATGCCGGAATGGTCACCCTAATTGCCGCACTTCTGCCGTGGGTCATCATCATCGGCGTGTGGATCTACATCATGCGGCGGATGGCCGGCGGGCGGCCAGGCGGATTCGGGGGCGCAGGCGACATAAGGGATTATCTCTCCGGCAGCGCCAAGTCGGAGGTGAAGGAGGGTCGCCGGGTTACCTTCGCCGACGTTGCGGGCCAGGACAGCGCCAAGCGCGAGGTTGCCGAGCTTGTCGAGTTCCTGCGCAATCCCGACAAGTATCGCAAGCTCGGGGCCGAAGCGCCCCATGGCGTGCTCCTGATGGGTCCGCCCGGCACCGGCAAGACGCTGCTGGCCAAGGCGCTGGCCGGCGAGGCGGAGGTGCCGTATTTCCACATTTCGGCCTCGGAGTTCATCGAGGTGTTCGTCGGGGTCGGGGCGAGCCGCGTGCGGCACATGTTCGCCGAGGCAAAGAAGCGCGCGCCCTGCATCATTTTCATTGACGAGCTTGACAGCGTCGGGAGGGTGCGGGGCACCGGCCTCGGCGGCGGCAACGATGAGCGCGAACAGACACTCAACCAAATCCTCGCCGAGATGGATGGCTTCACCGAGCGCGAGGCGGTCATCGTTCTGGCGGCGACCAACCGGCCCGACGTGCTCGACCCGGCGCTCCTGCGCCCCGGCCGGTTCGACCGTCATGTGACGCTTGAGTTGCCCGACTTCGAGGCGAGGATCCGGATCCTGAAGGTGCATACGCGGAAGGTTCCGCTGGCCGCCGACGTCGACCTGAAGAAGGTGGCGGCCGGCACGCCCGGCTTTTCCGGCGCCGACCTCAAGAACTTGGTCAACGAGGCGGCGATGGCCGCCGCCCGGGAAGGCAGGCGTAAGGTGACGGCGCATCATTTCGACGAGATGCGTGACCGCATCCTCATGGGCACGGTGCGCACCATGGCGATCCGCAATGAGGAACGCCACCGTCTGGCAGTGCATGAAGCGGGCCACACGGCGGCGGCCTTCTATCTGCCGAACGCCGACAGGCCCTACAAGGTTTCGATCATTCCGCGCGGTCGCGCTCTTGGGGTGACGCAGCAGCTACCCGAGGAAGAGCGCCACACGCTCACCGAAGACTATTTGAGTGACCGGCTGGCGGTGATCCTGGCGGGCAGGGCCGCGGAGAAAGTGTTTCTCGGCGGAATCAGTTCCGGCGCCGACGACGACATCAAGACCGCGACGCAGATTGCCCGTGCCATGGTCGGCCGATGGGGCATGGCGGAAGAGGTCGGGCCAGTCGACGTCCGCGAGAGCGACGAACACCCCTTCTTGGGGCGCGAGATCGCTCAGCCGCGCAAGGTCTCCGAAGCCACTGCCCAGGCTGTCGATGCCGCCGTGCGACGCCTGTTGGGGGAGGCCGAGCGACGTGCCGAGGAAGTCATCGCCGCGCACCAGTCCGAGATTGAGCACCTTGTCGAGAGGCTTGAAAGGGACGAGACGCTGGACCGCGCGACGATCGATGCATGTCTGGGGCAGGAAGAAGAAATCAAGAATCTGGCGCCCCAGAATGCGGCTGCTGCACGTTGACCAGATCGTCCGAGGAGATCTTACCGCTGCGCCGGGACCTCACCATCGGCCCTCTGGCGAAAGGCGGCGAGTGGGCGGAGATCAGCATCGCCGACACGGGTCCGGGCCTTACGCCCGATGTCGCGGGGCGATTGTTTCAGCCCTTTGTCACCAGCAAGCTGAATGGGATGGGCGCCGCCCGATCTCCAGGCTGCTAAACTCCGGGGCTATATCCCCGCGCTGCGGGGGGCGGCGCCGGGCTCCAGTGGGCTTAAGGGCGGATCTGCCAGATCGGGACCCCGCCGAAATCCATCGCAACCCGAACTCGGAGTTCGTCGCCAGCTTCATCGGCCGGTCGAATATCATCTCCGGTCTGGCGAGCGGGTCGATCGCCAGTACGGATTTCGGGCCGCTCGCCCTGTCGCGCAAGGTGACAGGGAAGGTGCAGCTGGCGGTCCGACCGGAGCAGGTCATGCTGCAACGGGATGCCGCCTCCCCTGCGATCGTCACCGCTCGCGAGTTTCGCGGCCATGATCAGTTCTACCGGGTACGCTGCGGCGATCGGCGGGCCCCTGCAGGACCTGCCCATCGGGACCCGCGTGCGGTTGCGGGTTTGCGATTGCATCACGCCATTAACCGCGATCGCCACCGGCTGAGCCGAACCCTGAATACTGAGCGGGCCCAGTATCCAGGCTGATGGGTCGGGCGCCTCAAGCGGGCTCTCACGCCGCCGACAGATAGGAGGGGGCCGGCGGCGGATTGGCGCGGCCGAGGACCTCCATGCGGTGCAGCACCTTGACTACTGAGGCGGCCAAATGGGCCCCCAGCGCCCTTGACGCGGCGTCTCCGTCGCGCTGCAGGAGGCTGTCGAGGACGGCGGCGTGCTCGGCAATGAAGGGATCCAGCTCCGGCAACTGAAGGTAGCTGCCGAGCATGTGCTTGTTGCTGATCAATAGCGCCTGATTTATGCGCAACAGCTTGATGAGCTCGTCATTGCCGCAATGGCCGATGCAGTCGACATGGATGTCGCGCTCCAGGACGTCGAGCTCGGTGATCGACACCTCGGGATAGCGTCGCTGAGCCTGTTCAAGGCGCTGCCACATCTCTTGCAGATCGGATTGCGGGATGCGCCCGGTCGCGGCGCGCAGCGCCGGCGGCTCGAGATAGGAGCGGACCTCGTAGATCTGCCGGACGCGCTCGACGGTCAGCGGCACCACGAACCAGCGGCCGCGCTCGCCCTTCTCGATGAGGCCCAGCCGCTCCAGCCGCGCCAGCACCTCGTGGGCGACGGTGCGGCTGACGCCATAGGCGTTCGCCAGCTCGACCTCGACAATCCGGGAACGGCCGAAGACCGAGCGCGCGCAGATCTCGCGCTCCACCTCGTTGTAGATCGCGATCCAGGCGGCCGGGGACCGCTCAGCATGGCCGGCGATCAGGCTAGTCAGCTCGCCGCGGCCCAGCCGGCGCCGCTTGCCTGAGGGCGGCGGGCCCGGCACGATATAGCCTCGGCCGCTTCCCTTCTCGAGCAATCCCTGCTCGACCAGACGCTCGAAGGCCGACCGCACCGGGGTGCGGCTGACTTTCAATACGTGCGAGACGACCGACTCTGTCAGGACATCGCCACCCTCAAGCCGTCCGTCTCCCAGGGCATCGGCGATGGCCCGTTCGACCGAGGCGTAAAGCGGCAATGCATCGCCCTGCTCGGAGGGGCGGTGCGCGTGCTCCGCGCTCATTGTTCCATCGTCTCCCAACGACCGGTCCCGGCCGGCCTAAAGGCAACGCCCAGTAAGGCAAGGCCGGTCCCCGGCCCGGCCCGTTCCGCCGCCATCACAGGCTGAATTCCACGGCCGCGGTCTGGTGGCGGCGAATGAACGCCCAGTCATAGGTGACGCCGAGGCCCGCGCCTTCGGGAAGCGGGACGCAGCCATCCTCGGCCACCGCCGCCAATTGGTCGGAGTAGCCACAACGGTAGACGGGCGGCACCGCGTTCGGCGCGTCGGGCCCAACCAGCGCCACCTCGTAGTAGTTGGTATTGCGCAGGGCCGCCATGCAGTGGCGGTGGGCCGGGCCGCAGGCATGGATCTCCACGTCCACGCCGAACGCTTCGGCAAGGTGGGCAATCTTCATCGTTCCCGTAACGCCCATGTCGTATTCCGGGTCGGCGCGCAGCAAGTCGGTACCGCCGGCGACGAGGAAATCCGCCTTAGGCTCGATGCCACGGACATGCTCGGTCATCAAAAGGGGCGTCTTCAGGCGCTCGCGCAGGCGTCTATGCGCGAACGCCGAAACGCCGCTGTCACGAAACGGGTCCTCGTACCAGAAATAGTCCGCCTCGTCGCAGGCCTTTCCAACGTAGAGGGCGTCGGCGAAGGTCCGTAGCTGGCAGGCCGGATCGAGCATCAAGGTCATCCTGTCGCCCACCGCTCGGCGCAGATGCAAGACGTTCTCCGCTTCGCGCCGGGCGTCACCGTCGTGCCAGCCGTGGAGCTTGAACGCGCGGTAACCGAGCGCATGGCAGGCCTCGGCAAAATCGGCATAGGCTTGTGGACTGTCGAGGCGGCCGGAATGGTCGCCGTGATAGGTGCTGGCATAGGCGGGCAGGCGCTGTCTGTAGCGCCCGATCAAGTGGGACACCGACAGCCCGGCCTCCTTGCCCAGAAGGTCCCACAGCGCGATGTCGAGGGGGCCGTGGCCCATATGGTCATACTGGCGCAGTTCACGTTTGAGTTCGTCGAACAGCCACTCCCGGTCGCGGGTCGTCCGGCCGAGGAGCATGGGCGCGATGGCCTTGGTCTGTTCGAAGGCGATGCGCGTGCCCACCCAGTGGGTCACATATTCTCCGTACAGGCCGTCGGAAGTGTACAGCGCCACCGCGTAGCGCTCGACATCGATGCTCTCGCCGGGCGCGCAGACCATATTGTAGGTGGCGCCTGCGCCACCCTCCAGCCCGAGACCACGAACCGGAAACGAGAAAGCCGTCAGCTCTATGCGTTCGATGTGTCCCATCGCCTCGTCTTCCCGTCACCAACGCAAGGCCGATGGCAGCCAAAGCGTGATCGCCGGAATGAAGGTAAGCGCCAGGAGGGCGGCCACCAGCCCCACCAGGAACGGCCAGGCCTCACGCAGGAACGCGCCCATGCGCACGCGGGCGATCGAGCAAGACACGAACATCAAGACGCCGAGCGGCGGCGTCATCTGGCCGATCAGCAGATTGACGATCATCACGATGCCGAAATGGATCAGGTTGATGTCGAGTGCATTGAGCAGCGGGATGAGGATCGGCAGCAGGATGATGATGATCGCCAGCGTCTCCATGAAGGTGCCGAGGACGATCAGCATCACGTTGAGCAGAAGAAGGACTAGGATCGGGTGGTCGGTGATGCCGGTGATAAAGCCGAGCATGGCCTGCGGCGCCTGGTTCATGGCGAGCACCCAGGCGAAGGGCGAGGCGGCGGCCACGAGAAGAAGGATCGCCGCGGTGTCGCGGGCCGTCGACAACAGGGCCTGCACGATGCCCTTCAGGTCGAGCGTCCGGTAGATCACCACGCCGACAAGGAGTGCGTAGAACACGGCCACCGCCGCGACCTCGGTGGCGGTGAAGATGCCGGCCCGGAAGCCTCCCACGATCAGGATCGGCAGCAGCAGTGCCCACACCGAGCGGGCGAAGGTCTTTCGCAGCGCGTGTCCGGAGAAGGGGTCGCCGGTCGGGAAGTTGCGCACGCGGGCCATGATGCCGGTCAGCGTGAGCAGCACGGCGCCGATCAAAATTCCGGGGAGAATTCCGGCGACGAACAAATCGCCGATCGAGACATTGGCGACCCAGCCGTATATGATCAGCAGGATCGAGGGCGGAATGATCGGAGCCAGCGTCGCCGAGGACGCGGTCAGGGCGACGCTGAACGCGCGCGAGAATCCGGCCTTCTCCATCTGGGGCACGAAGACCCGCGTCGTCGCCGCGCAGTCGGCGAGCGACGAGCCCGAGATGCCGGACATGAAGACGCTGGCCACCACATTCACATGGGCCAGGCCACCGCGAATGTGCCCGATGAGCGCGCGCGCGAACTCGAAGAGCCGTTCGCTCATCCCGCTCTGGTTCATCAGGTTGCCGGCCAGGATGAAAAGCGGCACGGCGAGCAGCGGGAAGGACTGGACGCCCGAGGAGACGCGCTGCGCGTAGACGGTGAGCGGGAAGCCCTCGTACCACACGGCGATTAGCGCCGCCCCGAGCATCGCGAAGGCGATCGGCAGCCCGATAACGAGAAACGCAACGAAGGTCAGCAGGAGCAGGGCCATCGCGGCGTCAGTCTTCCTGCTCGAGGACCGATTGCAGCACCACGGCCGGTCCTTCGTCGATTGTCTGCCGGATGACGTGAACGGCGGCGAAGGCCATCCCCAGCGGCAGGCCGACGTAAAGCCAGGCGGCGGATATGCCGAGGATCGGCGTCCTGTTGCCCGCGACGAAGGCGGCGTATTGGTAGCCGAAATAGGCGACGGCGACGAGGATCGCCATCAACAGCCCGACGGAGACGACCCCCAGCACGAGCTTCAAACGCGGGCCGGCATAGCGTGGGACGATGTCGATGCGCAGATGCTGGTGGCTGCGCACGCAGGCGCTGACGCCCAGGAAGATCATCCAGACGAAGGCCGCCACGACGATCTCTTCGATCCAGGCGAACGGGCTGCGGAAGACGTAGCGCAGCAGGACGTTGGTGAAGAGCATCACCGCCAGGCAGGCGCAGAGGATCGTGATCAGCACAGACTCGACGATCGCGATCAGGTCGTCGAGCCGGCGCAGCGCCGCCATCAAGGCCGATACCATCGCTTGCCTCCCTCCTGCGGTGAGCGGGGCGGCACCGTCGCGCCGCCCCGGCAGAGGAACAGGGAAGGAATGAACCGAGGTTTAGCGGGCGCGGAGCTCGCCGATCGCCTCCTGCAGTCGGGCGAAGTTGTCCTGCCCCCAGCGCTCGGCCATGACCTCGTAGGCATCTTCCATGGCCGCGGCGAAGGCCGCCCGGTCGGCGTCGTGAATGACGGTGGTGCCGCCTTCGGCCTCGATCTCCTCGAGCATCTCGCTCTCCAGGCGCTGCTGGATCGCGGTATTGATCGCCGAGTATTTCGCCGCCTCCTCAAGGAGCACGCGCTGGTGCTCGACGGGCAGCGACTCAAAGCGGTCCTGATTCATGACGATCATGTTGTTCTGGAGCATGTGCCGGGACATGACGATGTAGTCCTGCACCTCGTAGAAGCGCCGATTGTAGATGGTGGGGATCGGGTTCTCCTGGCCCGAGACGACGCCCTGCTGGAGCGCCGAATAGACGTCGGCGAAGGAGATCGGCGTCGGCGAGGCGCCGAAGGCTTCGACCATGGCGACCCAGACCGCCTGTTCTGGCACCCGCACGCTCAGGCCGGCCATGTCCTCCGGCGAGCGCACCTCGACGTCGTCAAAGGTGAAGTTGCGCCAGCCCCAATACCAGATCTTGGTCAGCGGGATCAGGTTGTGCTCGTCCGCCAGTTCGTCAAAGCCCGGCTGCATGGCTTCGCCCATGATCATGGCCTGGGCCTCTTCCCAGCTATCCCACAGGAAGGGTGCGCTGGGCATCTCGAGCTGCGGGACCAGAAGGCTGGCGGCGGGCAGGGACGGCGCGGTGATGTCGACGCCGCCGGCCTTGGCCTGCTGCACCAGTTCGTTCTCGGTGCCGAGCTGCTCATTGGGGAATATGCGGATGGTCAACTCGCCGTCGGTGCGCCGCTCGACGCTCGCGGCGAACTCGTCGAAGAGCTGGGCGGCGATTTCCCCTTCGCCATTGGCGTGACCGAATCTGAGCTCGGTCTGGGCCGTGCCCGGCGCGGCGAATGAAAGGGCCGCGACAGCGGCAATGGCGGTGACTGCGCCTAACCTGAAGAGCATCACTTTCCTCCCGTAAATTGAAAATCGTTGACGCTGAGATTTGCGAATTGGGCTATGTATGCATAGTGCAATTTGGAGGTCAAGCAACGGGTGCAGTCCCATCCTGTGCAAGCGGCGGGAACTTGCGGCCTGCAGGGAATCAGGCGGACGGAGCGGCGGTAGTTCCAACCAGGAAAGCAGGAAGCCCGCGTTCCTCAGCGGTGAATCGGCTGATTATCGCGGATATGATGGACGGGTCGTCAAATGTTATACAGTAACATTGCTGCTTGATTCGATCCGCCGGATCGATGCTGGGCGAGGCCCTCGGTGTTGCCGGACGGGGCCCGCGGGGTTGGACGAGGTGCGCAAGGATGAATGTTCCAAGGAGGGGGCGGTGGTTGCGACTGGCGGCGGGGTAGTCGCGCGGACCCGCCGCGCCGGCGGCGAGGCCGGGCTTTTGATGGCGATCTTCTTCGCCTCGGGGTTTGCCGCGCTCGTCTATCAGGTTCTCTGGGTGCGGGAGCTGGGCCTCCTGTTCGGCAGCACCGCCGAGGCCGTTGCCATGGCCATCGCCATCTTCTTTGCCGGCATCGCTTCGGGCGGCTGGTATTGGGGACGCCGGGCAGCGAGGGTGCGAAACGCTCTGGTCGGATTCGCCGGGCTCGAACTGGCGGTGGCGGCCACCGCGCTGGGACACTTCCTGCTGATTGACGTCTATCACGCCATCTATCCGGCGATCTATCAGCTCATCGGTCACGACCGGGCGCTGGAGACCGTGGCGAAGGCGGCGGTCGCCGCGGTGATCCTGCTGCCGCCATCATTCCTGATGGGCGGCACCCTGCCCATGATGGGCCAGTATCTCGTGCGCCGGCGCGAGGAATTGGGCACGACGGGGAGCGCGCTCTACGCGATCAACACCTTTGGCGGTGCGGCAGGGGCCCTGGCCGCCGGCTTTGTGCTGCCGATGGCGCTCGGTCTGACTGGTGCCTACCTGCTCGCCGTCGCGACCGATATGCTGGTCGGGCTGGCCGCCTTTCTGCTCGCCTTGCGGCGCGGCGCGACGCCGGCGGCGGTGGCGCAAGAGGGTGGGTTTCCCGCCGCCCCCGCGATGGCGACCACCGGTCCCGCCATGCCGCGCCGACTGGTCTGGATCGTCGCCTTTGCCTCGGGCTTCGTCACGCTCGGCATCGAGGTGATCTGGACGCGGCTGTTCTCGCAGGTCCTGCAAAACTCCGCCTACACCTATTCCCTGGTGCTGACGACCTTCCTCGCCGCATTGGCACTCGGTGCATGGACGGCGAACGCGTTGGCCCGCACTGCGGTTGCGCCAGCCCGTATGGTATCGCTGCTGCTTGCCTCCTCCGCCGTGGTCGCCGCCGCCTCGCCCTGGCTGTTCCACGGCTTGACCGACGGTCTCGGCTATGTCGGCGCGCGTCATGGCTGGTGGGGCTACGTCGCCGCCGTGGCCGCCCTGGCCCTGCCGGTCATGCTAGTTCCCGCCATTATCCTCGGGGCCGTGCTGCCCTATCTGCTGCGGGCGCTGGCGCAGGAAAGTGACGCGCCGGGCGAGCTCATCGGCCGTCTCGTCGCGGCCAATACGGCCGGGGCGATCCTGGGCTCGATCGCAGCGGCCTTCCTTCTGCTGCCTGTGTTCGGCGCAACGGCTTCGCTTACGGTGCTGGCCGCCGTCTATGCGGTGCTGTCGGGGGTGAGCGCCTCGACCTTCCTCAGGCGGGCAAGGCTCGTCCCGCCTGCAGCCGGTGCCGCAATCGCCGTGGCGGCGCTCGCGCTTATGCCGGACGGGCCGGCGCAGGTGCGCCTCGATCCGGCGCGCGGCGAGCGGCTCATCGAGCTGCGCGAAGGCACCGCCGCCCATGTCGCCGTCGTTCAGCGCGAGCGCGGCCGCGTCTTGCGCGTCAACAACTATTACACCCTCGGTGGCACGGCGACTCTCGATCCGGAACGCAACCAGGCCATCATCCCCATGCTTACGCATCCGGAGCCGAGATCGGTGTTCTTCCTCGGCATGGGCACCGGTCTGACGGCGGGGGCATCGCTCTATTTTCCGGTCGAGCGGGTCACCGTCTGCGAGATTGTGCCCGACGTGATCGAGCTTGCCAGACTCCACTTCGAACCCTGGGTGAACGGGCTGTTCGACGATCCGCGCGTGCGCATGCATGCGGAGGACGGCCGTAACTGCCTGCGCCGCAGCCCGGACCGCTACGACGTGATCGTGAGCGACCTGTTCACCCCGTGGAAGGCGGGTACCGGCAACCTCTATACGGTGGAGCATTTTCGCACGGTTCACGACCGGCTCGAGGCGGGCGGCGTGTTCGCCCAGTGGATCCCGCTCTATCAGGTCTCCGAGCGCGAGCTCGGCATCATCGCCCGCACCATGCAGGAGGTGTTCTCCGAGGTGGTCGTGTGGCGCGGCGATCTTTACGCCGAGCGCTCGATTGTCGCGCTTGTCGGGCGACGCGGCGACAGCCCGCTCGATCCCCCGACCCTGGTGGCCAATGCCCGCGCCATGACCGGCATGTCGGACATCCCCGAGGCGTTCCTCCTGGAACTCGTCCTGCGTTTTTACGCCGGGAATCTTTCGGCCAGCGGCCTATTCGAGGAATCGCCGGTTAACACCGACAATCACCCGATCATAGAGTATCTCGCACCGCGCACTCACCGCGCCGTCATCGCCGGGGAGGCACGCTGGGTAACCGGGCCGGCGCGCGATGCCTTCTATCGCGCCCTGCTCGCCGCCGCGCCGCCGGAGGACGATCCGTATCTGGTGCGACTCACCCCGGTCCAAAGGGACTATGTTCGCGCCGGCCTGCGCCAGTCGCAGTTCGCCAGGCTGAACCGGCGCGAGCGCGAAGCCGCCGACCGACATCGCAGCGCCGTCCTGCGGAAATCACCCCTGATCGGCGTGCGGCCTCTGTCACCGGCCGGCCGGCTCGTCGCGGCGCGACAGACCGAATGACGCAAGGATGGGGGCGGGCGCAGTCGGCAGCGCGCCCACCTGAATGAGCGACACGCGCCTTAAGGCGCCGGCTATGTCTGCTGCAGCGCCATGTCGTCGCGGTGGACCATCTCCGCGCGGCCGGTGAAGCCGAGGAGCCCTTCGATGTCGCCGCTGTTGCACCCGGCAATCCGGGCCGCATCGGCATGGTCGTAAGCCGACAGGCCGCGGGCGATCTCGGCCCCGGCCTGGTCCCGGATAATGACGCAGTCGCCGCGCTGGAAGCGACCTTCGATGGCGATCACGCCGGCAGGCAGCAGGCTGCGGCCGGCACGAAGGGCCGTCGCCGCGCCGGCATCGACGGTCAGCGCGCCTTTTGGCTCCAGCGTTCCGGCAATCCAGCGCTTGCGGGCCGTGACCGGCGAGCCGTGCGGCGCGAACCAGGTCGCGCGGGCGCCCTCGTCGACGGCCCGCAAGGGGTGATCCCGCCGCCCTGACGCGATGACCATGGCGGTGCCGGCGCCGGTGGCGATGCGGGCGGCCTCGACCTTGGTGGCCATGCCGCCGCGCGACAGGTCGGAGCCGGCGCTGCCCGCCATTGCCTCGATCTCGGGCGTGATCCGCGCAACGCTGGGCACGAACTCCGCCGTCCGGCAGCCGCCGGGCGGCGCGGTATAGAGCCCGTCCACGTCGGACAGCAGCACCAGGAGGTCGGCGCTCATCATGGTGGCGACGCGCGCCGCCAGCCGGTCATTGTCGCCATAGCGGATCTCGGAGGTCGCCACGGTGTCGTTCTCGTTGATGATCGGTACGGCCCTCAGCCGCAGCAGGGTCTGCACCGTGGAGCGGGCGTTGAGATAGCGCCGGCGCTCCTCGGTGTCGCCGAGGGTGAGCAGGATCTGCCCGGCGGCAAGGCCGTGCGCGTTGAGCCCTTCGGCCCACGCGCGCGCCAAGGCGATCTGGCCGGCCGACGCCGCGGCCTGGCTGTCCTCCAGCTTGAGCCGGCCGCGCGGCAGGCCGAGCATGGTTCGGCCGAGCGCGATGGCCCCGGAGGAAACGATCAATATCTCCGCGCCCGACCGGACCAGCTCCGCCGCATCGTCGATCAGCGTGGCCAGCCATGCCCCTTTCAATCCGCCGACGGGATCGACCAGGAGGGACGAGCCGATCTTGACCACGATCCGCCGGTAGCCGGACAGCGGCGGGCGGGTCACGGCCGCCACTCCGCGGCTTGGGCCGTCTCGGCCGCGGCCTCATCGCGCGCCGCCGCGATTGTGTCGGCCAGGCGGGACAGGGCGCCATCGACGCCCGCCCCCGACACCGCCGATAGCAGGACGACGTCGCCGCCGGCCGCCTCTGCCAGGGCCCGCCGCTTGTCCTCGAGCGCGGCCGGCTCGACCGCGTCGCATTTCGACAGGGCGACGATCTCCGGCTTCTCGGCAAGGCCGTGGCCATAGGCTTCGAGCTCTGCGCGCACCGTTTCATAGGCCGCGCCGACCGCATCCTCGGTGGCGTCCACCAGATGGAGCAGAACCCGGCAGCGCTCGACATGGCCGAGGAAGCGGTCGCCGATGCCGGCGCCTTCATGGGCGCCCTCGATAAGGCCGGGAATGTCGGCCAGCACGAATTCGGTGTCGCCGAGGCGCACCACGCCCAGTTGCGGATGCAGGGTGGTGAAGGGATAGTCGGCGATCTTCGGCCGGGCCGCCGAGACGGCGGCGAGAAAGGTGGACTTGCCGGCATTGGGCAGGCCGACGAGCCCGGCATCGGCGATGAGCTTCAGCCGCAGCCATACCGAACGCTCCTCGCCCGGTTGGCCGGGATTGGCCCGGCGCGGCGCCTGGTTGACCGAGGACTTGAAGCGGGCATTGCCGAAGCCGCCATTTCCGGCGCGCGCCAGCCGCACGCGTTGGCCCACCTCGGTCATGTCGGCGATCACCGTTTCCCTGTCTTCCTCGAGGATCACCGTGCCCACGGGCACCTTGAGCACCACATCCGCGCCCGAGGCGCCGGTGCGGTTCTGGCCCATGCCGTGCTGGCCCCGCCGGGCCTTGAAATGCTGCTTGTAGCGATAGTCGATGAGGGTGTTCAGCCCGTCGACGCATTCCACCCAGACGTCGCCGCCGCGCCCCCCGTCGCCGCCATTCGGGCCGCCGAACTCGACATATTTCTCGCGCCGGAAGGAGACGCAGCCATTGCCGCCGCCGCCGGCCTTCACATGGACCTTCGCCTCATCGAGGAACTTCATTGGGCCAGCTCCGCAAAGCGCGCGCGGGTCAGGACGGTGTCGACATGCTCGACCGTCGCGCCGCGCGCCCGGCTGTAACGCATACTCGTGCCGACGCGCTCGAAGCCGAGCTTGTCCTGCACGCGTAGCGATCCGGGGTTGTCGACGAACGCGCCCGAAAGGACCCGGTCCACCCCCAGCGTCTGAAAGGCATGTCCAAGCACGGCGGCGGCGGCCTCGCTAGCATATCCCTTGCCCCAATAGGGACGCGCCAGCCAGTAGCCGAAATCCTCAACCTCGGGCAGACCGTGCAGGCCAATGCCACCGATCAGAGTGCCGTTTAGGTCGATTGCGAGGAACAGGCACTGCCCACCGGCATTTCCGGAGCTGGCCAGTGCGAGGAAGGCCTCTGCCTCAGCCGGCCCGTAAGGATGTGGCACGCGTGACAACATGCGCGCGACGGCAGGGTCGTCGAGGCCGGTAACCAGCGCATCGAGATCAGAGCTGTCCGGAGCCCGCAGCGTGAGGCGGGATGTCTCGATCGGAGTCGGTCCTGGCGGCGTCGGGACGGGTGAGGGGCGCATGGCGGTCCTCGAAACGACAACAGGGGAGGCGGTCGCTCCGCCTCCCCTGGGCTCGTCCTGATTAGGTCTGTCGCCGGGGCGCGCGGAACGCTGCCGGCGGGTCCGTGCCGGCTACTCGGCCGGGGCTGGCGCGGGGTCGACCACCGACACATATTGCCGGCCGCCGGTCGAGGTGGTGAACCTGACCACCCCGTCGCTCAACGCGAACAGCGTATGATCCTTGCCGATGCCGACATTGGCGCCGGGGTGCCACCTGGTGCCGCGCTGGCGAATGATGATGTTGCCGGCGATCACCTGCTGGCCGCCGAACTTCTTCACGCCAAGTCTGCGGCCGATCGAATCGCGGCCGTTGCGCGACGAGCCGCCTGCCTTCTTATGTGCCATGGGGTCTGGCTCCTCTTCAGTCCTTCTTCGCCTCGTCGGAAGGCGGTGCGTCATCCGTGGTCGTGGTCGCGTCGGCCGCCGGCGCCTCGGGCGCCGCCTCGGCCGTCTGGGCATCGGCGCGCTCGGCTGCCGGGTCCGCCTTGGCCTTGGTGTCTTCCTTGGCCTTGGATGTGTCCTTCGCCACCTTGGAGGGCGCCGCCTTGGCCTCGGCGTCCTTTGCCTTCGCCGCCTTATCCTTGTCCGGCGCGGCCCCGTCCTCCTCGGCCTTCTTGGCTGGCTTCTTCGTCGCCTTCTTGGCGCTGGGCTTGGCACCGTCGGTCAGGATCTCGGTGATCCGCACCAGGGTCAGATGCTGACGGTGGCCCTTGGTGCGGCGATGGTTCTTGCGCCGCTTCTTCTTGAAGACGATGATCTTGCGGCCGCGGGCCTGCTCGATCACCTCGCCGGCCACGCTGGCGCCGCCGACAACCGGGTTGCCGATGCTGGCATCCTCGCCATTGCCGACCAGCAGCACCTCGTCGAACACCACCTGCTCGCCGGCCTCGCCGGGCATCTTCTCGATTGAAATCACGTCGTTGGCGGCAACACGATATTGCTTGCCGCCCGTCCTGATGACCGCGTACATGGTCGTCGCATCCTGTTCTCGCTGCGCGCCCTTCGGTGCCGCATTCGGCTCGACGAATGCGGGCTTTTGCACACGACCTTTAGCGGCCGGAAAACCTCGGGCAGCGCCATTGAGCGCGGCAAGCCGCCGCGCACGCTTGGCGCGGAATATACGATGCCGGGACCCCAAGTCAATCGCGCCCGACACGCTTGCATGGTCGAACCGCTCCGGCTATATGCCTCGCATGGCTGGTGCCGGATGCGGACCACCAGCTCGACGGGCGCGTAGCTCAGCGGGAGAGCACTACGTTGACATCGTAGGGGTCGCTGGTTCAATCCCAGCCGCGCCCACCATCTTAAGGTCCTGATATAGAGCCCTTTTTCGATGGCCACGCTCTCCACCCCCGAAACATCTCGATGAACCAACTGTCACACTGGAGCTACAGGGCAGAGGGTTCGATGGCGAGCATCCGCCAGAGGGGTTCCCGCTGGGCAACGCTTGCCGCCGGGAATGTATGAGATGCAGATCAAGTGTCCCGAATCCGAAATCCGTTACCGTTTGCAGCGGTCTCGACACGAATTTCGATTTCGTCAGGGGCACTGGCAACTTTCTGAATCTTGAGCTGTTCTGGATTTGA
>SKQW01000041.1 GCA_007118805.1 Rhodobiaceae bacterium
AAGCTCGTCATCGGTCAGCGACATGCCGAAGCGGTCTGCCATGGCGCGCATCTGGGCATGGCTGGGGCGTTTGACGGTCATGGCGGCACCCTGGGGGCTGAGGGGATGGTCGGGTATCAGGCGGTGCCTTACTCGCCGCCCCTGCCGGCGCCGTTGGCCTTCTTGCGCGGGTCGGTTTCGAGCCACAGATCGAGAAAGTCGTCCAGCCATTGGCGCAAGCGCGCGTCATGGACGGCGCGGCCGTCGAAATGGGCGCGGCGCGGCTGGGCCCCCGGGAGCTTCAGACGTTCCCGGCCGCGCACCGTCCAGCGATGCATCATGGCGAGCGTCAGCTCAGCATGGAACTGGATGCCATAGGCGGCCGGTCCGTAGCGGAACGCCTGGTTCTCGAACATCTCGCTCGCGGCCAGCCGGCGCGCCCCGGCGGGCAGGTCGAAACCCTCCCGGTGCCATTGATAGACGATGTCCGGCCACGCCAGGAGCTGTCGGGCATCCTCGGTAACCTCGATGGGGTAGTAGCCGACTTCGGCCATGCCCTCGGGATGCGGGCCGACCTCGGCGCCCAAGTGCCGGGCCAGCAGCTGCGCGCCGAGGCACACGCCGAAGAACGGCGCGTCCTCCTTGAGCGGCACCGCCATCCAGTCGATCTCGCGGCGCAGATAGTCATGCTCGTCATTGGCGCTCTGGGGCCCGCCGAAAACCACCGCACCGGCGTGACCGGCCATGGTATCGGGCAGCGGGTGGCCCATGCAGGGCCGGCGGATGTCGAGCTCATAGCCGCGCCGACGCAACGCCTGGCCGATGCGGCCCGGCGTCGACGTTTCCTGGTGCAGAACTATGAGAATCTTGTCGGACATCCCAGCGCGGACATTCCTACATCGCGCTGAGCCCGCCGTCGAGCTTGATCTCGGCGCCGGTCATGAAACGCGACTCGTCGCTGGCCAGATAGATGGCGGCATAGGCCACGTCGTCCACCGTGCAGAGCCGGTTGAGCGGGCACTGGCCGGCCAGCCTGGCCTTCTGCGCCTCGGTCAATTGCCGGCGCCCCCCGCCTTTGGCGAACAGCTCCTCCAGCATCGGCGAATCGACGAAGGATGGGTGGATCGAATTGGCCCGGATATCGTCGCCGCGGCGGGCAGTGTGCAGCGCGGTCGACTTGGTCAGCATCCAGACGGCGGCCTTGGAAGTATTATAGGCGGCGAGATTGTGTCCGGCGACGAGTCCGGCGATCGAGGAGACGTTGATAATCGAGGCGGGCTGGGCCCGGCGCAGGTAGGCAAGGGCGAGACGAACCCCGAGATAAACCGAGTCGAGATTGGTCTCGATACCCCGGCGCCAGTCCACCGGATCGGTGTCCTCGACGGAGCCGGCGACCCAGATGCCGGCATTGTTGACAAGGACCTCCAGCCCGCCGAAGGCGGCCTCGGCGCCGTCCAGCGCGCGCCGCCAGTCCTCGGCGCTGGTCACGTCGTGGGCGATGGCCGCCGCCGCCCCCGGGCGCTGCACGTTAAGCGCATCGGCGGTGCGGGCGGCAGCCTCGCCGTCAATGTCGCTGACGAGAACCCGCGCCCCTTCGCGCACGAAATGCCGCGCGATCGCCGCGCCGATGGCGCCGGCGCCGCCGGTGATGAGGGCGCGCTTGCCGGCCAGCCGCCCGTCTCCCCCGCCCCCCGCTTCAGCCACCGCCGCGCTGCCCTGCCATCGCGCCCTCGACCTGCTGGCGCAGGCGGATCCGCTCGCGCGAGGAAATGCCCAGAAGCTCGGCCACCCGCCAGATCAGATTGTCCTCGAACTCGTGCACCTCGCCATCGGCATAGACGAGCTTCCACAGCATCTCGATCACGGCGCGGCGCTCATCCGCATTGAGGGCGCGCTTGAGCACGCTGGTGAAGCTGTATAGGTCGACCGCCTCCTTGTCGCGCCGGCGCGCCTCGCGAATGAGTTCGGTGGCCTCGGCCTCGTCGAGCTCGAACTTCTCCTTGAGCACCTTGCGCAGCTTGGCCCGCTCCGCCTCGGTGACCGTGCCGTCGATGGCCACCGCATGGACGGCGAGCGCGGCCACCGCGACGCGATGATCGTCCGGGGCGAAATCCGGCTCGTCACCGTTTTCCGCCCAACCGTGAAAGAAGTTCCGCAAGCTCTCGAAGAACGCGGTTGCCATGGGTCTCCATTCCGTTGCGCCGTGCCACGCGAAGAAATCCTAACGGGCGTGCCCGTCGGGCACAAATCCGCGCGCCCGCGACATTGTTCCTCGCCATCACGCCCTCGCCCCATCAGCGGCGGGACCGAAGGCAAGGATGATGAAGCATCCGCAGGCCGTGACGCGGCACGGTTCATAAGCGGTTGACCGGCAGTTTGAGATAATGGCGCCCGTCGCTCTCGGGCTCGGGCAGACGCCCGCCGCGCAGATTAATCTGGAGCGCCGCGAAAATCCGATCCGGCAGTGCCAGCGTGGCGTCACGCGCCTGGCGCCGCTCGATCCATTCCTCGCGGTCGGTTCCGTCCTTGACATGGACATTGGATGCCTTGTGTTCGGCGACGGTGGCCTCCCACATCGGTTCGGTTCGCTCGTCCGTGCCGTAATCGTGACCGACGAAGATGCGGGTTTCCTCCGGCAGCGCCAGGATGGCCTGGATAGACTCCCACAGCACCGCGGTATCGCCTCCGGGAAAGTCCGAGCGCGACGTGCCGGCATCCGGCTGCATTAGCGTGTCGTGAACGAAGGCGGCATCCCCGACAACATAGGTAATCGAGCCCACGGTGTGCCCCGGCGACAGCATGACCCGCGCCTCAAGCCCGCCGATCCGGAAAGTCTCGCCTTCCTCGAAAAGCCGGTCAAAATCTCGATCGGGGTCGAACGCATCCGGCATGTTATAGATCTCGCGCCACAGCGCCGCGATGTCGTGAACCCGCTTGCCAATGGCGGTCGGCGCCCCGAGCACATCCTTGAGATTTGCCGAGGCCATGAGATGGTCGGCATGGGGATGGGTGTCGAGTATCCATTCGACGGTCAGTCCGTTCTCCCTGACGAGCTCAAGAACCTGTTTCATCGAGCCGAGATCGGTGCGGCCGTGCTTGGGATCGAAATTCCAGACGACATCGATCAGCGCGGCGCCCTTCGTCGCGGGATCGGCGCAGACATACTGGATCGAGCCGGTGTCGGGTTCGTAGATGCCCCACACATCGGGGCTGCCGACCCCCCGCGACGGCGAATGGCGCACGACGCGTTCATTCATGAGATCGCTCATGAGAGGCTCCCTTGCATGCGCGTGGCAGACCCAGCGGGCGCCCGGCGCGTTCCGTCAACGATAGAAAACAGCATGGCGAAGCCGCCGTCCATTTGCCAGGACGATCCGGTCGGCGCCCCGGCCCGTCCTGCATCTCAGTGGTGGGCGGCCATGATGGAAACATGGCGGATCAGCTCGGTCTGACGGTTCAGCCCGCTCTTTGCAAAGATCGCCTTGAGATGAACCCGAGTCGTCTCGGGCGAGACCCCCACCTCTTCGGCGACCGCCTTGAGCGTGAGGCCGTGCGCCAGGCCCATGACGATGCGGTGCTCGGCCGGGCTTAGGCGGTACAGCTCGGCGAACTCGTCGACGGCGGCGGCCAGCCCATCGACCGGGTCCTCGATGTGGAGCACGCATTCCGGGCCCCGGAACAGCGCAAGGCCGGTACCGCCCGGCCGGTAGACGCGAATCCGCAAAGGCAAGGCGCCGGGCGCGCGCGGGACGTGAAAGGTGCGCACCGCCGGCGGGCTGGCGCCGCCATCCCAGGAGGCGAGCTGGGCATCCACATATTCCAGCAGAGGCTCATGGGCGCAGGCGAAGCGCCCGAAGGTGCCAACCGAGACGACCCCGGTGCCCTCGGTCAGCCGCACCGCATCGCGATCGGCAAAGAGCACGCGGCGGTCGACGCCGAGACGCACGATGCCGCGCGCGCCGGGTGGCCGCGCTGCCTCGCCCCAGGCCAGGCCGGGACCGGAATCCTCCGGATGACGGCGATAGTAGTCGAAGGCCTCGCGAAGATGGGGCACCACCTCCTGGAGCGCCTGCTTGACTGTTTCGGCGTCCCTTTCATCAAGGTCGGCGCCGACCACGCTGAACAGGAAGTTGCAGCCCTGCTCGCGACGAATAGTGACGCCAAAGCCGGATTCGACCCCCTGTGGCTTGAGAAAGCCATCGTAGAATTCGGTCTTGATCAGGCGCTCGCGGGGAAGCATCTCGTCGGATCGAACGACACGGCCGAGAGGACGGATGGCCGCATGCGGCATCCAGGGGTTCACGGTGGAATAGTGGGTCCTGTAGGCCTCCGCCAAGGCCGGGTCGCCGCCCGCCTGCAAGGGGAACGCCCCGGCACCTGAATTGGCGTCGTGAAAGAACAGCAACGCCTGACCGTTCGGAACGAGCGTGCGTGCCTGCTCCAGGAAATCGAGCCACGAGGCCCGGCCATGGAGCGCGCCATAGATGAGATCGGTCAGTGCGCCGGTGTCGGGCTTTCCAGCCATGATCCCCCTTCGCACCGTGCCCCGCAATAAGGCGGCCGCCCCATGCAGGGACCACAGTCAATCGCGGCGCCTGGCGCCGTCCTGCCATCTACCCACTCGACCTAGGGGCGCGTCGCATCCTCTCTTATCATGTCGGCGGCCTTCTCGGCGATCATGATCGTGGGCGAATTGGTGTTGCCCGAGGTGATCGTGGGCATCACCGAGGCATCGACGATGCGCAGGCCGGCGAGCCCATGAACCCTGAGCCGGGCATCGACCACCGCCTCCGGGTCGCTTCCAAGGCCCATCTTGGCCGTGCCGACCGGGTGGAAGATGGTGGTGCCGATGTCGCCGGCGGCCTTGGCGAGCGCTTCGTCGTCGCCATTGGGCACGTCCGCGCCGGGCAGATACTCCTCCGGCGAAAAGGCCGAGAAGCTCGGCGCCGCCGCAATGCAGCGGGCAAGCCGGATGGCGCGGGCCGCGATCATGCGGTCGTGGTCGGTCGACAGGTAGTTGGGGGCGATTTCCGGCGCGGCCGTGGGATCGGCGTCGGGCACACGCACCCATCCCCGACTGGTGGGCCGCAGATTGCAGACGCTGGTGGTGATGCCGGGGAAGGGGTGCAGCGGATCGCCGAACTTGTCGAGCGACAGCGGCTGAATGTGGAATTCGAGATCGGCTCGCGCCACGTCCGGGCCGGACCGGGCGAACAGGCCGAGCTGCGAGGGCGCCATGGTCATCGGGCCGCGCCGGGCGCAGGCATATTGCGCCACCATCCAGACGCGCCGCCAGAGCGCGGCATACATTTCGTTGAGCGTCTGTGCCCCGCCCACCTTGTAGACCAGGCGCAACTGAAGATGATCCTGAAGATTGGCCCCCACGCCGGGCAGCGGGTAGCTCACGTCGATTCCCGCCTCGCGCAGCCATTCGGGCCGGCCGACGCCGGAGCGCTGGAGTATCTGCGGCGAGCCGATCGCGCCGGCGGCCAGAATGATCTCGCCGCGCGCGGACGCGATATGCGGCTCATTGTCGTGGCGCCAGATCACCGACCTTGCGCGCCCGTCGGCAATCTCCAGACGGTCCACCTGACAGCCGGTGATCACCCGCAGATTTTCCCGCTTCAGGGCCGGGCGAAGAAAGCCGCGTGCCGCCGACCAACGCCGACCGCGCTTCTGGTTGACCTCGAAATAGGCCGAGCCCTCATTGTCGCCGCGATTGAAATCATCCGTCGCCGGAATGCCGACCTCGGCGGCCGCTTCGCGGTAGGCGTCGAGGATCGGCCAGGATATGCGCGGCGGCTCGACCCGCCACTCGCCGCCGGCGCCATGGAAATCGTCGGCGCCCCTGTAGTGGTCCTCGTGCTTCGTGAAATAGGGCAGCACATCGTCCCAGCCCCAGCCGTCAAGGCCGAGCTGGCGCCAGTGGTCGTAGTCACCGGCCTGGCCGCGCATGTAGATCATGGCGTTGATGGCTGACGAGCCGCCCAGCGCCTTGCCGCGCGGGTAGCCGAGGCTGCGCCCGTTGAGGCCGGGCTCCGGCCGGGTCCGGAAGCACCAGTCGGAACGCGGATTGCCGATGGCGAAGAGATAGCCGACCGGGACATGGAACCAGATCCAGTTGTCCGGCCCGCCGGCTTCCAGGAGGAGAACCCGACATTGGGGATCGGCCGACAGCCGGTTGGCCAGCACGCAGCCGGCGGAACCGGCGCCGACAATGATGTAATCGTAGTCCGTGCCCTGCGAAATCGGCTCGGTCATGCCCGACCTGACTCCCCGCCTGCTTCGATGGCCTTCGGCGGCCCCAATGACGGCATACCGAAACATGGCAGGCGAAGCAAAGGACAGGCCCCACCGTGGGGCCGCCCGTCACGCGAGGCGATAAGGGCGCGCTCAGCCGATGCGGCTGACCTGGACGTCGACCGACATCTGCGAGGTGGTGCCGCCCGAGGCGGTGAAGGTGCCTTCGGTGGGCTTGACCTGCTCCGGCGTTCGCGCCACGCCGACACGCACGAGATTGGTGCCGGCAACGCGCCCATTGGTCGGATCGAACTCCGTCCACCCCATGCCGGGCAGGTAGATCTGGCACCAGGCGTGGGTGGCCCCTGCCCCGGCCGTGCCGTTGGCCGGGCCGCCGTCGAGCGCGGGATCGTAGAGATAGCCGGTGACGAAACGCGCCGCCATGCCAAGCGCGCGGGCCGCCTCCATCATCAGAAGCGCGAAATCCCGGCATGAGCCGGATTTCAGCTCCAGGGTCTCGGCCGCCTCGCGCACGCCCTCCTCCTCGCGCCATTCATAGGTGAAGTCCCGGTTGATCGCCGCCGCCATGGCAACGAGACCGGGCACCGTCTCCATGGTGCCGTCGGGACCCAGAAACCCCTGCGCCCAGGCCAGCACGACATCGTCCGGCTGGTCGGTCCGGCGCAGCATGTCGCTCTGCAGATCGGGCAGCTCACGGGCACTGTAGGTGAAGGGCGTGCGCGCGGCCGGCGGCTCGATGGGAAAATCCGGGCTGTCGAGCCCGTAATGGTCAATGACGACCTGACTCTCGATCCGCAGCTTGCGGGTTTCCCCGGGGAATGTGGCGACCGCTACCGAGTTCTGGAACACATCGTGCAACCACCGCAGTACCGGCTGCGGCTCGACCTTCAGGGTCGCCGAGACCAGCCGGAGATCGTGGCTGTCGCGGGGGCGGAACAGCAATCGGTGCTCGCCGAGCTGGACCGGCTGCGAATAGCGATACTCGGTGACATGGGTGATGCGCAGGCGCGACATGTGCGAAATCGTTCTCCAACTAAAACCATTAGGCTGAGGAGATGGCGAGATTGGACCAGGATTGCGGGCGCTCCGCACTCTCGCTATCGCACGGCTCCGCGGTGACCGCCATGGAATTCAGGATCGCCGGTCCGAAGATGAGCGAGAAAGACACGTCGGCCGCATCGCGCCCCGTGCCGATCCGCACCAGCCCGCCCGGCGAAGCCAGGCCGGTCGGATCGAAGAGATACCAGCGTCCGTCGAGCCAGGCCTCGAAGACGGCGTGAAAATCGGGCGGGCGCAGATCGTAGGAATAGGCGGAGACGAACCGCGCCGGAATGTTGAGGGCCCGGCAGAAGGCGATGCCGAGATGGGCGAAATCCCGGCATACGCCGGCCCGCGAGGTGAGCGTGTTGAAGGCGGATGTGGCGGAATGGGTGGTGCCCACGAGATAGTCGACATTGTCGTGAATCCATTGGGCGATCCGGACCGGACGCTCGATGGTCTCGGGGAGGGCGCCGAATTCGCGCCAGGCAAGGCGCATCACGAGGTCGGACTCCGAATGCCGGCTGGGCACGAGATAGGGCATCACGTGGGGCGACAGAACGGCCGGCCGGGTCGCCGGGATCCCCTCGCGCGGGCTGGCGACTGGCTCGGTCCTGACTGTTGCGCGATAGTCCAGCACCAGCGTCCCGGCCGAGGCTTCGAGACGATGATAGCGGTTGCCGGCCTCGGCGTCGCGGAACTCGCGCACCGGCAGGTCGGGCTCGAGCGTCAGGGACTCGGTCTCGACGGTCTGAGCCATCGTGTCGGGCGGCGCCACATTGAACACGAAGGTGGACGGGCTGGGCAGGCTGTATGCCAGCCGGCAGCGGACCTTGTAGCGCACTTCTTACCTCGCTGGGACGGCTCGCACGACGCCGCCATGGTGGCGCAGGATAGCGTGCGCTTCAACAAGGGAGCGGGGTTGGGCCGAGCGCGGCGCCACCTGTGCGCCAGACTCGATCCCGGTCGACTCGCAAGGGTCGCTAAGCGGCCGGCTTCGACAGCTCTGGGAAGCCCTCGTACCACGCCGCGTGGCTGCCCATGTGATTGGCCATGCCCGGGGCCGTGAGGCGACCCTTGGGGGCGGTGTAGCTGGTGATGACGCGCTTCGGCTGCTCGTGCCAGGTGATGTTGAAGGCCGCTAGCTTGGGGAAGAAGCACAGCGTCGAATAGGGCAGGTGGTCGTGGATCCACCACGCCATGGCCCGCCAGTCGGCGCCCGCCGCGTGGCGATCGGCGAACCAGGGCACCACGATGCAGGCGGTTGCCCCCATCGCGCCGGTGTGATCGCGCCGGTCCCAGATATGCCCCGCATAGCTAGCCTCGTTACGGGCGCAATTAAGCTTGTTCTCGTTGCCGAACCGGTTGACCTCGCACGAGCGATAGGCGGAACGGATGGCGATCCGGCCAAATGTTGCCTGCAATGGTTCGAGCAGGTGCTGGCACAGGCCGGTGCCCGCGGCGATGGCCAGGGCCGGGTCGTCGGGGATGTTAGGGATGCCGTGATAGTTCGAGATTTCCGAGTAGAGAAAGTCGCGCATGAAGAAGTTCGGCGACAGTCGGGCCCGGCCAAGCTCCTCCAGCGCCTTCATGTTTCGCGGCGCCCTCATTCAAGACTCCGATTGCTCTTGGGGCCCGACGGATTGCGCGGCCGGAGCTGGTGAGCAGTCGCGGCCATCGCCCGATTCTCCCAGCTTTTGCCGCATTCGCCGGCTAGAAAGCGCACCATACGATCGGTTATGTATCGGTCGCAATGGAGACAACACCGATCCGACTTGTTCTGGTGACGCCAGTTTTGCTGGATCCGGCGCGTTTTCGATCGTCGCTGGAGGCGGCGCTGGCCGGCGGCGACGTGGCTGCGGTGATCCTCGATCTGGCCGGCGCCGGGCGCGAGGCATGGCGCGCGGCGGTGTTGGCGCTTGGCCCGGTGGCCCAGGCGGCCAATGCGGCGTTCCTCGTGCGCGATCATGTGGGGCTGGTCGGCGAGGTGCCCTGCGACGGGGCCCATGTCACCGGCGGCGCGCCGGAGATCGGCGCTGCCCTGCGCGAGCTCAAGCCGGGCTACATCGTCGGGGCGGGCGATGCGACCACCCGTCACGCCGCCATGTCGCTCGGCGAATGCCGGCCCGACTACATCTTCCTCGGCCGCCTCGACCCGGACGAGGATGTGCCGGCCCGGCTCACCCTGGTGGAATGGTGGACCGCGCTCTTCGAGCTGCCCTGCGTGGCGCTGGCCGCCGGCGACTGGGACTCGGTGCGCGAGCTGACCACCGCCGGGGCGGACTTCATTGCCCTGCGCGACCTTATCTGGGGCCATCCCGACGGGCCGGGAGCCGCGGTCGGCCGCGCCCAGGCGCTCATTGCGGACCGCAGCGAGGCGGTGTCATGAGGGTCGCGGCCGTTGTTCTGGCGCTCGTCCTGGGTGCCGCGCCCCTCGCCCAGGCGGAGGACGGCGCGCCCGTCCCGTTGCAATTGGATGACGGCGCCACCGAGAAATCCGACGTCGCCTATGCCGCGTTCCAGCGCGGCTTCTATCTGACCGCGTTCCGCGAGGCCCTGCAGCGGGCCGAGACCGGCGATGCCGCCGCCCAGACGCTGCTGGGGGAGCTGTTCTCCAACGGCTACGGGGTGCCGAAGGACAGCCGGCAGGCCATCGAATGGTACAGCAAGGCCGCCGTGGCGGGCGATCGGGAAGCCCAGTTCGCGCTTGCCACCATGCTCCTGCGCGGCGAGGGAACCGCTCGCGATCCGGAGAAGGCGGCCGGCTGGTTCGCGGCGGCGGCCGATCAGGGCCATGTCGAGGCCCATTACAGCCTCGCCCATCTGCTGGTCGAAGGCGAAGGCGCGGCGCCCGACCTGTCGCGGGCGGTCGAGCTTCTCACCTTCGCCGCCGAGAACGGCCATCCCGAAGCCCAGTACAATCTCGGCCTGCTTTATTCGACTGGCGAAGGCGTGAGGCGCGATCCCGCGGAAGCGGCCCGATGGATGCGCCTGGCCGCCGAGGCCGGCGTGCCGATCGCGGAGGTGGAATACGCGATCATGCGCTTTCGCGGCGAGGGCGTCGACAAGGACGAGGCGGATGCCGCGCGCTGGCTCCGGCGGGCGTCGGAACAAGGCAATCCGGTGGCGCAGAACCGCCTGGCCATGCTCTACGCCGAAGGGCGCGGCGTCGAGATGGACGACGTCGAAGCGGCGAAGTGGCATCTGCTGGCCCGCGATGCCGGGGTGAGCGATGCGCGCCTCGATGCGCTGCTCGCCGCGCTCGACGAAGAGGACATTCGCCTGGCCCGGGACAGGGTCCGGGACCATATGGCGAGCATGGGCGGCCAGCGGTCGATCACCGGCATGTAGCCGTTAGCTTTCTCCATTTCTCGCGATGGCAGACCCGAGCCAGGGTTTGCGCCGTCCTTGTCTTGTTCGCGTACGTCAGCAATGCTCTGGCAGGCCCTCGCCTTTCACGCTATATGGCTGCCCGCAGCCCCGAAAGAATCGATCCTTTTTGAAAACAACGCGGACGAGATCACGAACGGATGAAGATCAACGGCAACGAGATACGGCCCGGCAACGTCATCGAGCACAAGGGCGGCCTATGGGCGGCTGTGAAGACGCAGGCGGTCAAGCCAGGCAAGGGCGGCGCCTTCAACCAGGTCGAACTCAAGAACCTGATCGACGGCACCAAGCTCAACGAGCGCTTCCGCGCCGATGCGACGGTCGAGCGGGTGCGGCTCGACCAGAAGGACTTCCAGTATCTCTACCCCGATGGCGAGAACCTCATCTTCATGGATCTCGACACCTATGACCAATTGCAGCTGCCGACTGATTTCGTGGGCGAGCGCGCGGCCTTCCTGCAGGACGGCATGACGGTCACCGTGGAGATGCATGAGGGCCGCCCAATCGGGATCACCCTGCCGCAGCATGTCACCCTCGAGGTGACCGAGGCCGAACCGGTGGTAAAGGGCCAGACGGCGACGTCGTCCTACAAGCCGGCGATGATGGATAACGGCGTGCGGGTCATGGTGCCGCCCTTCATCAGCGTGGGCGAGCGCATCGTGGTCGATACCGGCGACCTGTCCTACGTGCGCCGCGCCGACTGAAGGACCCATCAACCGCATGCCGCGTTCCGCCCTCATCAACGTCATGGTGCAAGCCGCGATGAAAGCCGGCCGCGGGCTGGTGCGCGATTTCGGGGAGCTGGAGAATCTACAGGTCGCCACGAAAGGCACGAGCGACTTCGTCTCCGCCGCCGATCTGCGGGCCGAGGAGGTGCTGCGCAAGGAACTCGCACGGGTGCGGCCAGGCTATGGGTTCCTGATGGAAGAATCCGGTGCCACGCCGGGCACGGACACCACCCATCGCTGGATCGTCGACCCGCTGGACGGAACGACAAACTTCCTGCACGCGATTCCGTTGTTTGCCATCTCGATCGCGCTCGAGCGAGAGGGACGGATCGTGGCCGCCGTGGTGCTGAACCCGGTGACCAATGAACTGTTCACCGCGGAACAAGGCGCCGGGGCATTCCTCAACGACCGCAGGATCCGCACGGCCCAGCGCCGTACGCTGGCCGAGGCCGTCGTTACCTGCGGCATTCCGCACCGGGGCCGGGGCGACCATGCCGCCTTCCTCAGCGAATTCGCGACGGTGATGGATAAGGTCGCCGGCCTGCGACGGACCGGCGCGGCGGCGCTCGATCTCGCCTGGGTCGCGGCTGGCCGGTTCGACGGCTTCTTCGAGCGCGACCTGTCCCCGTGGGACATTGCCGCCGGCGAGCTTCTGGTGAGCGAAGCCGGCGGCTACGTCACCGATTACAGCGGGCGCGATTCGGCTTGGCAGACAGGCACCGTCATTGCCGGGAATCCGGAGATCCACCAGGCCCTGGTAATCGCGCTCAACCGCCCTTCGGCCGCCGCGTGACGATGGTCTTGGACAGAGCCGCCTGCAAACGCTACTTTTGAAACGAGAATGACACCGGCTTCAGGCCGGCATACTCAGTTGACGTGATCATGGCCCCCCGCAAGCAAGATCCGCACAAGCTCGGAAGTCCCAGGGTTTATCTCCTGCGCATGCTGGTGTTTCTCGCACTGGCGGTCTTCGTCGGGGCGATCCTGTCGCCGCAGCTTTTCTCGGCCTTCATGGCCAATCCCGGTCTCAACGGGTTGATTCTGGGCGTGTTGCTGATCGGCATCGCGCTGGCGTTGCGGCAGGTGTTCCGCCTGTTTCGGGAGATCACCTGGGTCAACGATTTCCGGCTCGCCGATCCGGGGCTGGAGGTGGCGCGCCCGCCGGTGTTGCTGGCGCCGATGGCCGCCATGCTGCGCGATCGCATGGGGCGCATGGCAATCTCGGCGCAGACGATGCGCTCGATCCTCGATTCGATTTCCATGCGGCTCGACGAATCGCGCGACATTCTGCGCTATCTTATCGGGCTGCTGATCTTCCTCGGGCTGCTGGGCACCTTTTGGGGCCTGCTTCAGACGGTGAGCTCGGTGGCCCAGACCATTCAAGCCCTCGATGTCGGCACCGAGGACGTGGCGGTGATCTTCGAGGATCTTCAGGCCGGCCTCGCCGCACCGCTGGCCGGTATGGGCACGGCGTTCTCCTCGTCGCTGTTCGGGCTTGCCGGCTCTCTGGTGCTCGGCTTCCTTGATCTTCAGGCCAACCAGGCTCAGAACCGCTTTTACAACGACCTTGAAGACTGGCTGTCGTCGGTGACCGACCTGACGAGCGAAGAGCCGCGCCAGCTCGACACCTCCCAGGTGCCGACCGACACCACCGCCGGTGCCGAGATCAAGGCAAGCCTTGATGAGCTCAACAAGCTGCTGGCGGAAGGAGGACCGACGGGATCGAGCCGCGCCGCCACGGCCGCGATGGCCGACCTTGCCGAAGGTATCCAGGGGCTCGTGCAGCACATGCGCTCGGAGCAAAAGCTGCTGCGCGAATGGGTCGAGGCCCAGTCCGATCGCCAAGTGGAGATTCGCGATCTCTTGACCAAGCTGGCCGAGCGCGACGAATCGCACGAGAAGGTTTGAGGTAAGCCGGCATGGCTATGACCCGCACCCGCCGGCGGGAACCACGTTCCGATTTCTGGCCCGGCTTTGTCGACGCGATGGCGACGCTTCTGCTCGTCATCATCTTCCTGTTGTCGGTGTTCATGCTGGCGCAGTTCTATCTCACCCAGGAGATAACGGGCCGTGACACGGCGCTGACCAGACTGCAGTCCCAGATTGCGGAGCTGACCGAGCTTCTGGCCATGGAGCGCGCCGGCCGCCGTTCGGCCGAGGACGATCTTGCGTTTCTGCAGGAAAGCCTGTCATCGGCCGAGGCAGAACAGGCGCGGCTTCAGGCGCTGATCGACGAGGAATCGGAGACCGCCGCCGGCGCCGGAGCGGCCATATCCGAACTCGAGGATCAACTGGAGGACGAGCAGCGCCTCAGCCGCCGGGCAATGGCGCAGGTCGAGTTGCTGAACCAGCAGATCAGCGCTCTGCGCCGCCAGATCGCGGTGCTAGAATCGGCACTCGAGACGGCTGAGGACCGCGACCGCGAGAGCCAGACGCGGATCGCCGACCTCGGTCGGCGCCTCAATGTGGCGCTGGCCCAGCGGGTGCAGGAGCTCTCGCGTTACCGGTCGGATTTCTTCGGGCGGCTGCGGGAGATCCTTGGCCAGCGCGCCGATATAAGGGTGGTCGGCGACCGCTTCGTGTTCCAGTCCGAGGTGCTGTTCGCAACCGCCTCCGACGAGATCAACCAGGCCGGCCAGGCCGAACTGGAGAATCTGGCCCTGGCGATCATCGAGCTCCAGCAGGAGATTCCCGAGGAGATCGACTGGGTGATCCGGGTCGATGGCCATACCGACGCGCGACCGATCAGCGGGCCGCGATTCCAGTCGAACTGGGATCTGTCGGCGGCCCGCGCCATCGCCGTGGTGCGCTTCCTTGTCGATCGGGGCGTATCGGCCGATCGGCTGGTCGCCGCCGGCTTTGCCGATAACCGCCCCTTGCAGGACGGCGACACGGAGGAGGCCTACCGGGTCAACCGGCGTATCGAGTTCAAGCTGACCGAGCGTTAGCCGGTCAGGCAGCCTATACCAACCTGCGCTGATCAGAACTCATAGGCCGGCTCCCGCAAGCCGCAGGTTGGGTCAGCCCCCCTGCCCCGCCGCCAAGGCCGCATCTTCTTCCCTCGTCGGCGGCGCGGCGAACGGGTCGCGCGTCTCCGGCATGTCGAATTGCAATCGGGCAAGACGCGCGTAGAGCCCACCCTTGGCGATCAGCTCGTCGTGCCGCCCGGCCTCCACGATGGTGCCCCGCTCCATGACGAGGATGCGATCGGCGGTCTGCACGGTGGCCAGCCGATGGGCGATGACCAGGCTGGTCCGGCCCTTCATCAATCGCTCCAGGGCTTCCTGGACCAGCGTTTCGCTCTCGGCATCGAGGGCGCTGGTCGCCTCGTCGAGCAGCAGGATCGGGGCATCGCGAAGGATGGCGCGGGCGATCGCGATGCGCTGCCGCTGGCCGCCGGACAGCATCACTCCGCGCTCGCCGATCTCGGTGTCATAGCCCTCGGGCAGCCGCTGCACGAATTCCTCGGCGTGGGCGGCACGCCCGGCCGCGCGCACCGCCTCATCGTCGGCCTCGGGTCGGCCATAGCGGATATTCTCCAGGATCGAGGCGGCAAACATCGCGGTGTCCTGGGGCACCACCGCGATGCGGCGGCGGACCTCGTGCGGATCGGCCTTGCGCAGATCGACGCCGTCAATGCTGACGGTGCCGGAGTCGGGATCATAGGCGCGCAGGAGAAGGTGAACGAGCGTGCTCTTGCCGGCGCCGGACGGGCCAACCACAGCAACCCGTTCGCCCGGCTCCAGGCGGAAAGAGATGTCGCGCACGGCGCGATCGGCCGGCCGGTTGGGATAGGCAAAGGAGACAAGCTGGAAGTCGATCGCGCCGCGCGGCGGCTCCGGCATCGGTATGGGATGGGCCGGGACGGTGACCGTCGGGGTTTCGGCCAGAAGCTCGGTGAGCCGCTCCGCCGCACCCGCGGCCTGCTGCACCTCGCCCCACACTTCGCTGAGCTGGCCGAGCGCGCTGCCGGCAAAGACGGCATAGAGCAGGAACTGACCGAGCGTGCCCGGCGTCAACTGGCCGGCCATGACCTGATGGGCGCCGAACCACAGCACTGCGACGACGCTGGTGAAGATCAGAAACAAGGCGATGCCGGTCAGGATGGCGCGCGCCGCGATGCCGATCCGCGCCGCCTCGAAGGCATCTGCGACGGCGCTGCGGAAGCGGCCGGCAGCAAACGCCTCGTTGGTGAAGGCCTGCAGGGTGCGCACCGCCGAGATGCTTTCGGCCGCATAGGACGAGGCGTTGGCCAGGGTGTCCTGGGCGCGGCGCTGACGGCGCCGGACCGCGCGCCCGAAGCCGATCAGCGGCAATACGATCAGCGGAATGGCGATCAGCGTGAGGGCGGAGAGCTGCGGGCTGGTTACGATCATCAGCAGCACCGCCCCGACGCCTAGCACGAGGTTGCGCAGCGCGATCGACACGCTGGCACCGACCGCCGACTTGATCTGGGTGGTGTCGGCGGTCAGGCGCGACATCACCTCGCCAGAGCGCGTGCGGTCGAAGAAGTCGGCGCTGAGCCCAATCACGCGCTCGAACACATCGGCGCGCAGATCGGCCACCACCCGCTCGCC
>SKQW01000256.1 GCA_007118805.1 Rhodobiaceae bacterium
CCGCCTGTTCGAACGCCTGATCGATCCCTATCCCGCCGGCGAGCCGCGAACGCCGCCGAAGGGCTTTGTCGCCTTCTGCCTGCATTTCTCGCGGCCGATGATGCCTTGGCTCGTCGTGATGTCGGTCCTGACTGCGGCGGTCTCCATCATCGAGGTCGTGTTCTTCAGCTATCTCGGACAGCTCGTTGACTGGCTGGCCGCCGCCGAGCGTGACACCTTCCTCCAGACGCACGGGGGCGGCCTCGCGCTCATGGCCGTGGTCGTGCTCTTGGTCTTTCCGATCCTGGTGGCTGTCCAGTCGCTGGTCGTCCACCAGACCATCTTCGGCAACTTCCCGATGCTGGTGCGCTGGCAAGGCCATCGCTACCTGCTCAACCAGTCGATGAGCTTCTTCCAGGACGAGTTCGCCGGCCGGGTCTCGCAGAAGCTGATGCAGACCGCGCTCGCCATCCGCGAGACGGTGATGACGCTGATGGAGGTGCTGGTCTATGTCACGGTCTATTTCGCCGCAGCGCTGGTGCTGATCGGCAGGACCGACCTCCTGCTGACATTGCCGCTTCTCCTCTGGCTGGCCGCCTATGTCGCGATCATGATCCTCTTCGTGCCGCGGCTGCGGCAGGTCTCGATGCAGCAGGCCGATACGCGGGCCTCGATGACCGGGCGGATCGTCGACAGCTACACCAATATCCAGACCATCAAGCTGTTCGCCCATACAAGGCGCGAGCAGGACTATGCGCGCGGGGCGATGGACGAGTTCATGCAGACCGTCTACCGCCAGATGCGCCTCGTCACCGGCCTGACGGTGTGTCTGCACACCAATAACTCGGTCTTGCTGGTCGCGATCGGCGGGCTCAGCATCTATGCTTGGCACCAGGACCTGATTTCGCTCGGCGCCATCGCGGTCGCCGTGGCGCTCGTCATGCGTCTGCGCGCCATGTCGCAATATGTGCTGTGGGAGGTGGCGAGCCTGTTCGAGCAGATCGGCACGGTGCAGGACGGCATCAACACGCTGGCCCAGCCGCTGGCGCTCACCGACCGCCCCGACGCGCGCGAGCTGAAGGTCGACAGGGGCGAGATCCGCTTCGAGAACGTCCGCTTCAACTACGGCCGGGAGACCGGAATCATCGAGGATCTCAGCCTCGACATTCGGCCGGGCGAGAAGGTCGGCCTCGTCGGGCGGTCCGGTGCAGGCAAGTCGACTCTGGTCAACGTCCTGCTGCGTTTCTACGACCTCGAGGGCGGCCGCATCCTGATCGACGGGCAGGATATTGCCGGGGTGACGCAGGAATCGCTGAGGCGCCAGATCGGCATGGTGACCCAGGATACTTCGCTGCTCCACCGCTCGATCCGCGACAACATTCGCTACGGACAGCCGGACGCGAGCGACGAAGCGGTGATCGAGGCGGCACGGCGTGCCCATGCCGACGCGTTCATTGGCGAGCTGACCGACGTCAAGGGGCGGGCTGGCTACGACGCCCATGTGGGCGAGCGCGGCGTCAAGCTGTCGGGCGGCCAGCGCCAGCGCATAGCCATCGCGCGCGTCCTGCTCAAGGACGCGCCGATCCTGGTGCTCGACGAGGCGACCTCGGCCCTCGACTCGGAAGTCGAGGCGGCGATCCAGGACCAGCTCTATGCGTTGATGGAGGGCAAGACGGTGATCGCCATCGCCCACCGGCTGTCGACCATCGCCGTGCTCGACCGGCTCGTCGTCATGGAGGAGGGGCGGATCGTGGAGACCGGAACCCATGACGAATTGCTCCGTCGCGGCGGGCTTTACGCCACGCTGTGGCAGCGGCAATCAGGCGGCTTCCTCGGCCTCAGTGCGAACGATACCGAAAGCGCGGCGGCGGAGTAGTGTGATCATGAAAGGTGCGCAGCCACCTCGCCCACTCCCGCGGGGAAATCTGCGAAGATGGCGCCACTTCGCTTACCCTCGACCGTGGCTGGCTCAGAGATCATTGGAGGCCGCCGAGATCCAATTCGTGAGATAGGGGGCAAGGGGCCGCTCGACATGGAGACGGGCGGCGTCTTCGAAGCGGCGGTAGAGGATCGCCCAGCAGCCGGCGAAGAGCAGGGCGGCGCTCGGGCTGGCATCGGCCTTCGTCAGGTCGATGGCCGCGCCTTGCGCGACAAGATGGGCCGCTCGGGGACCGGCGATGTCAAACACCGCCCAAGCATCGCTCATCGTGGTCACGGCGAAGCCATGCGGGTGCCAGCCAAGCGGGAGATCCGGCTCACCGGTCTCACTGACCAGAACCGCCCGGTCGCGGGCCAGCCGCACCAGCGCCTCCGGCCCGGCGATACCGCACAGGCCGACCTCCGAAGCTGCTGCGCCCAAGGCCTTGCGCGCCGCGTCGAGATCGCCGCTGATCAGGGTCTGGCTGAGGCCGCCGGCCCAGGTGACGGACAGGCCATCGCGCACCACGAGCGGGTCTGCCCGGTCAGCGGGCATCGCCCAGCGCTGGGATACCTCACGCATCGAGCCGCATCCCTGCCGGATCGTAGGCCACGGGAGACGTGACCATTGCCTCGAAGGTTGCATCGAGATGCACGAGGGGAATGCGCTCGCCCAGGCGCTCGCGCCCATTTTCGATCAAGGCAAGCGCGATCGGCCGGCCGAGTTCCGGGCTGAGGTAGCTCGACGTGACATAACCGATGGAGCGCCGCCTTCCTCCGCTCGGCGCGTAGCCATGCGCCCCGGTGGGCAATGGTTCGGCGCTCTCGTCGACGGCAAGCCCGACAAGCTGTCGACGGTCGGCCCCCCGCGCCTGCGGGGTGAACAGCGCCCGCCTGCCGGCGAACTCGTCTTCGCGCTTCTTCATCGGCCCGGTCATTCCCAGATCGTGCGGCATCGTCAGGCCGTCCGTGTCCTTTCCGATGATTGGATAGCCCTTTTCGGCGCGCAGGATCAGCAAGGCTTCCAACCCCAGCCGGCAGCCGCCCAGTGTGGCCAAACCCGCGGTCAATCGGTCCCACAGGGCGGCCGCCGCCGACTGCGGCACGGACAGCTCGTAGGACCGCTCGCCGGTGAAGCTCACGCGGGCGATCCGAAGCGGCGCGTCGTCAAGGGCAGTCTCGGTGACTGCCATGTGTGCCAGATCGAGCGCTTGCCGGGGCAGGGCAGGCAGGGTGGCTTCAAGCAGGTCGCGAGACTTCGGACCCGTTGCCGCGATCGTTGCCCAATGTGCCGTTGCGTCGTGGATGAAGACGCGGGCGGGATCGAAGCGGTCCTGCCGCCATTCTTCGAGCCGCATGCGCACCCCGGCGACATGGGCCGAGGAACAGGAGACGATGAAGCGGTCCTCGGCAAGCCGCATAACCACACCGTCATCATAGACGATCCCCGCTTCCGTCAGCATCAGGACGTAGCGGGCGCGGCCGACCTTCAAGGTCGAAACCCTATTGTAGCACTCGAAATCGAGCAGCGCCGCCGCGTCCGGGCCGATCACCTCGATCTTGCCGAGCGGCGAGGCGTCGAGGAGGCCGACCGCCCGACGTGCGGCTCGGGCCTCGGCGTCGATCGCCGCGGCGCCGTCGGCACCGTACCAGGACGGCCGCAGCCAGCCGCCATATTCGCGTAATCCCGCCACCGCCTCGCGATGCCGCCCTTCCAGTTCGAGCCTCTTCGGCGGGTTGAAGAGCTGGCCCCGCCGCCGGCCGGCAATGACGGGAAGCGGAACCGGCACATAGGGGGGCCGGAAGGTGGTGGTGCCCACCTCGGGTATCGCACGTCCGGTGATCGAGGCCATCGCGGCAAGCCCGGCCATGTTGGACGTTTTGCCCTGGTCGGTTGCCATTCCGAGCGTCGTGTAACGCTTCAGATGCTCGACCGAGCGGAAGCCCTCGCGGGCGGCAAGCGCCACGTCCTTGACCGTGACATCGGACTGTTGATCGATCCATGCTCGGCCACTGCCGGCCGGATCCGGCCAGGCAGGGCGAATGGCGTAGCTGGCGTGCCCTTCGCCGACCGGCGGCGCCGGGCCGTCGTCGCCACCGGCAGCATGCCCGTCGGCAAGTGCCGCTGCGAGGCCGAAGGCGCCGTTTGCGGCGCCGGCGACTCTCATTGCCGGCATTCCGCCTTCGGGCAGGAAGGCCGCCAGCCTTTCGTCGTAGCGCAACCCGCCGCCGGCATGGCGCCAGAGATGGATGGTTGGCGTCCAGCCGCCGGAGACAAGAAGCGTGTCGGCTTCCAATCTCAGGTCGCCGGCCAGAACCCCGGTCAAGTCTTCCTGGCCCAAAGCAGCGGAGGGAAGCGTATTGCGCTCAACCGCCAGCGCGCATTCGGCCATGGCCAGGCTGTCGTCGCGGCTGTCGAGCACCGACACGTCGGCACCGGCTTGCGCAAGCGCGGCGGCAACGGGATAGGCGGCATCGTTGTTTGTGGCGACCGCGATCCTGCGGCCCGCAACCACCGCGTAGAGGCGGAGATAGCGCAGGGCGGCGTCGGCCGACATGACGCCGGGCCGGTCGTTGTCGGCGAAGGTGAGCGGACGCTCGATGGCGCCGGCGGCAAGCAGGGTCCGTCCGGGGCGGATCCGCCAGAGCTGGTCCGGCCCTGCCTCCCGGCGGCGCCATGCGCAGACAAGGCCGTGGTCATAAACGCCATAGGCCGTGGTGCGGAACAAGACGCGCCCGCCAGCCGCCTTGATTGTGGAAACGGCATCCTCTGCCCAGTCTCGCCAATCGCTGCCCGCGATGGTCCCGCCGCGCCAGCGCAGGGCGCCTCCAGGCGCGTCCTGATCATCGACGAGGAGGACCGTCTCGCCCCTGGCAGCGGCCGCGCGCGCCGCCGCGAGTCCGGCCGGGCCCGCCCCCACCACGAGCAGGTCGCACCGGGCATTGACCTGCGCGCAGTCGGCTGCCGGTTCATGCCCCGGATCAAGCCGCCCCAGCCCCGCCAGCGCTCGGATGCGGGGTTCGTAGCGCTCCCAGCGCGGCCACATGAAGGTCTTGTAGTAGAAGCCGGCCGGCAGGAAGCGGGACACCAGATCGAGCTTGCGCCACCGGTCGCCGGCGGCAGTCGGCGCGGCATTGACGGAACGAACCTCCTGGCCATTGATGAGGGGCTCGGTGGTCGCCCGCAGATTGGGCGTCGTGCGGCCGTTCCAGGCAACGTCGACGATGCCGTTGGGGTCCTCGACCCAGGCGCCCCACAGGCCGCGCGGGCGATGATACTTGAAGCTGCGGCCGACGATCCGCACGCCATTGGCCAGGAGAGCCGAAGCGATGGTGTCGCCCGAATGACCGGACATCGCCGTCCCGTCGAAGCTGAAGCGAAGCGTCGTGCCGCGGTCGGTCAGTCCGCCATCGGAAAGACGGTAGCCGCTCATCGCGACCTTCCAGACAGCGCCTCGCTTCCCGTCACTTCATGGGTGACGGTGTCGCGCGTCATCACGAAGAACTCGCCGCAGGCAAGATGCACCCAGATCTCGCGGCTCCGCCCTTTGGGACTGTCCTGGAAGTAGAGATACTTCGCCCAGCCATCGTCGGATACCTGACCGGCCGGCTCCGGCCGGGCCTTTCCGGCCTCGGCGGCGAAGTGGAACTCGGTTTCCTCGCGAAGGCCGCAGAAGGGGCAGGGAAAGAGCTGCATCGATGCCTCCTCCTAATGCGCGATGCCGGCGCCTGCCGCCTCATCGATGAGACGCCCGGTTGCAAAGCGATCGAGGTCGAATGGCCGGCTGATGTCATGGTGCTCTCCGGTCGCCATGAGATGGGCAAGCAGCCAGCCGCCCGCGGGAATTGCCTTGAACCCGCCGGTGCCCCACCCGCAATTGAGGTAGAGCCCGGGAAGCGGGCTCGGCCCGAGGAGCGGCGAGCTGTCCGGCACCACGTCGACGATTCCCGCCCAGTGGCGCATCAGCTTGAGCTGGCCCACGGCCGGCAGCATTTCGAGCAGGCCTGAAAGGACCTGTTCCTGCATCGGCGGATTGCCGCGCTGGCCGTAGGAAGGAACGCGGTCGAGGCCGCCGCCGATAACCAGCTCGCCCTTGTCAGACTGGCTGACATAGGTGCCGGTCCCCAGGGACAGGACCACGGTGTCCAGCATCGGCTTGACCGGCTCGGAAACGAATGCCTGAAGCGCATAGGCGTGGACCGGAAGCTGGAAGCCGGCCTTCGCGGCAAGCACGGATGAATGGCCGGCTACGGCGAGGCCGACCGTATCCGCTCGGATCGTTCCACGCGTCGTTGCCACGCCTACGCACGACCCGTCCTCGACGAGGAAGTCCGTGATCTCGCAGTTCTCGACAATGTCGACCCCGAGCCCGCTGGCCGCCCGCGCATAACCCCAGGCCACGGCGTCGTGCCGCGCCACGCCGGCACGCCCCTGCCAGATGCCGCCATGAACCGGGAAGCGCGCTTCCGGCCCGTCATTGAGGAGCGGCACCCGCGCCCGGGCCTCGTCGGCACCGAGAAGTTCGGCATCCGCTCCAGACAGCCGCATTGCATTCACGATCCGCGCGGCAATCTCCATCTCCATGTCGGAATGGGCGATGATCAGCATGCCGCGCTGGCTGAGCATGATGTTGTAGTTGAGCTCGCGCGACAGCCCTTCATAGAGACGCAGGGCAAAATCGTAGAGGGCGACGCTCTCCGGGAAGAAGTAGTTGGAACGAACCACCGTGGTATTGCGGCCGGTATTGCCGCCCCCGATCCAACCCTTTTCAAGGACCGCGACGCGCGTAATGCCGTGGTTCTTCGCCAGATAATAGGCCGTCGCCAGTCCGTGGCCGCCGCCGCCGATGACCACGGCGTCATAGCGTGCCGCTGGCTCGGCCTTGCGCCACGCCTCCTGCCATCCGCGGTGGTCGCGCAGCCCCTCCCGCAGCAATGCCCATGCCGAGTAGCGTCGGATCATCGATCCACCACCCCTTGCCGAACATGACAGGATAGGAGCGCTTGCGGGCAATCCCGCCGCCCCGACATGTCAGTGCCGGTACTATTGGACGTTGCCGGCAACTTCGGCGGCGAGCCGCTTCTCCCAAGCCAAAGCGTGAGCGACGATCGCGTCGAGGTCATCGTGAACAGGACGCCAGCCGAGCTCGTCGCGGATCCGCTGGGCACCAGCCACCAGAACATCCGGATCGCCGGGGCGGCGGGCCGTCACCCGGGTGGCAATGTCAATTCCGGACGCCCTTCGGACGGTTTCGATCACCTCGCGAACCGAATGCCCTTTCCCATAGCCGCAATTCACGAGCAGGGATCCCCCGGCGCCGCGCAGGTGGTCGAGCGCAAGAAGGTGGGCGTTGGCGAGGTCGCTGACATGGATATAGTCGCGGATACAGGTGCCGTCCGGGGTCGCATAATCGTCGCCGTAGATCTCGATCTCGGGACGCAGACCGACGGCGGCCTGGCAGGCCACCTTGATCAGGTGGGTGGCGCGCGGCGTCGACTGTCCGCTGCGAAGATCCGGATCGGCCCCGGCCACGTTGAAGTAGCGCAGAACGGCGCAGTTCAATCCGTGGGCAGCGGCGGTGTCGCGCAGCATGATTTCGGTCATCAGCTTCGAGCTGCCATAGGGAGAGATCGGCTGCAGCGCGGCGTCCTCCGGGATCGGGTTCGATTCCGGGATTCCGTAAACGGCCGCGGTTGACGAGAATACGAAATGCCGAACGCCGGACTTAACGGCCGTGTCGATCAGGGCCCGGGACTTGACCGTGTTGTTGAGGTAATAGCCGAGGGGATCGGCTATCGAATCCGGAACGACGATCGAGCCGGCAAAATGCAGGACCGATTCGATCCCTTCCTCGACCATGAGCTGGCCCATTGCTGCGGAGTCGCCGACATCGGCGACTTCGAGTCGCACACCATCGGGAACCGCTTCGCGCCGCCCGGTGCTGAGGTCATCCACGACGATGACCCGCTCTCCGGCCTCGATGAGCGCCAGCACCATATGGCTACCAATATAACCGGCTCCGCCGGTGACCAGAACGGCCATTCACATCCTCCCCGCCCTGCAGCATCTCGCAGCACGAAAAACGCCACCAGCTACCTGCGACGAAACTGAGCCACCAGTCCTAGGTGAACGCTGCCTTGGGAGCAACAGCCTCAGACGACAACGCCAGCCCGACCAGCCGCCTCGCCGGAGCCCGCGCGCGGCCGGTTGAATGCAGACAATTCGGATCAGCGCACCGTGGCCCCGACGAGTCGCCTCTGCGGCCGGCACACCCGAAGGCGGGCGTGGTTCCGCCCATATTGACAGCAGCAGGAGGGGATGGTTAGCATTGTCCGCTCAGCGAACATAAGTTCGTATTTCGATCGCATGCGGAGTCAAGGCGCCAAGACGCCAGAGGGATACGGCAATGCGGGGCAGAAAGCGGCTGGCGATCGCCCGCCTCTGGCACGAGAGCAACAGCTTTAATCCCGTTCCGGTTCGGCTGGCACAGTTCCGCAAGCGCGAATGGGTCAAGGGAACACCGGCCGCCGAGTGCTATGCGGAAACGGCGACTGAGATGGGCGCGGCCCACGCCTTTCTGCGCATGCGCCCGGGCTGGGAAGCGCATTTCCTGCGCTGCACCTCCGCACCGCCCGGCGGCCCCGTCGCGCAGGACGATCTCGACACGATCATCGACGAAATCGAGGCCGATCTCCAATCCGGCGCCTGGGACGGGGTCTATCTGTCGCTGCACGGGGCGGTTCTGGGCACCGGGGATGTCAGCCCCGACACGACCTTGCTGCGCCGGGTCCGCGCGGCCGTCGGCCAGGACGTGCCGGTGGCGGTGAGCTTCGACATGCATGCCTGCCTCAACCCCGAAATCGCCGATTACGTCCAGATCCTCACCGGCTACCGCACCTATCCGCATGTCGACATGGACCGGACCGCGGCCCGCGCGCTCGCCCTTCTCGAGCGCGTATTGGCCGGTGAAATCCGCCCGCTTGTGTCGCTGTGCCCTGTTCCGATGCTGCCCCTGAGCCACCAGATGTGCACCGATGATGGCCCGATGGCCGAACTCATCGCCCTGGCCGCAGCCGAGGAGCGCCATCCTGCATTGCATGACGCCACCATATTCGGGGGCTTCGCTTATGCTGACAGCCCCCATGCGCACGCCACGGTGAGCCTTTGCCACGACAGCGATACCGACGCTGTGCAGCCGGCCATGGAGCGTTTGAGCGCGGCCATACTGGCACGCCGCTCGGCCTTTCATGCCGATCTGCCCGATGCGCGATCGGGTCTGGCTACGGCCCTGCGCAGGCTGAAGGATGGCGCAGGCTGGCCGGTGGCGGTGGTGGAGCCCGCCGACAACCCGCTATCGGGCGGGCTGGGCGACACCACGGGACTGTTTCGCGCGCTGGTGGAGCGCAACATCGACCTGCCGGTGGTTTTCTGCTTCTTCCACGATCCCCCCCTGATCGACCGGCTCCACGCGCTCGGCACGGGGGCGCATGTCTCGCTGCGACTGGGCGGGCGCGTTGCGCCCGAATTCGGCCCGCCGGTTCCCTTCGAGGGGCGCATCGCCCGGCTCACTGACGGCCGTTTTGCCAATAGCGGACCGATGGAGCGTGGGATGCCCGTCGATTTGGGCCGCACGGCAGTCCTGCAGAACGGCGCGCTCAAGGTCGTCATCGCCGAAAGCTGCCAGAGTGCGAACGATCCGGGCTGGTGCGACCTGCACGATATCGACCTGACGCAGACGGCACTGTTCTGCGTCAAGGCGAAGAATCATTTCCGCGCCGCCTTCGGTGCAATGTGCGGCGCCATCATCGAGGTCGAAACGCCCGGTCCCGCGCCCACCGATCTGACGCGCCTGCCCTTCACCCGCGTGCCCCGGGATTATCTCTTGCAGAGCTAGGAGCCGAGATGCCTGATGATTCACACCCGCTTGAACAAACCGATGCCGTGGTGATCGGCGGCGGCCATAACGGGCTTGTCTGTGCAGGGTATCTGGCAAAATCGGGGCTGAAGGTGACGGTCGTCGAACGGCGCCACATCGTCGGCGGCGCCTGCGTGAGCGAGGAATTTTATCCGGGCTTTCGCAACTCATCCTGCGCATATCTGGTCGGGCTGCTGGCCCCGGAAATCATCCGCGATCTCAAGCTGCACCGGCACGGGCTGGAGATTCTGGAGCGCGAGGGCGGCACCTTCAGCCCGCAGCCCGATGGCAGCCATATCGAACTTCTGTCCGACAAGGACGTGGTGAAGGCGCAGCTCTCAAGCCGCGACGGCATGGCGTATGAGGAGCTGTCGGCACTGCTGGACCGTGCCGCGGTCGTGATGCGCGCGATCGCCCGCGAACGCGCGCCCGACATGACCGGCGGCTGGGGCGAGCTGCTGCAAGGCGCCCGCGCCGGGTGGCATCTGCGTCACCTGCCGCGCCGTGACCGGGGCGATTTCGCGGCGCTGATGCTCAAGAGCCTGGGCGATTTCCTTGATGAGCGCTTCGAGAGTGCCGCCTTCAAGGGCGTCTACGGCTTCAAGGGACTGGTCGGCAACATGGCCAGCCCTTACGCCACCGGCTCAGCCTATGTCCTCCTGCACCATGTCTTCGGCGAGGTAAACGGCAAGCGGGGGCAATGGGGGCAGCCACGCGGCGGCATGGGTGCGATCACCCAGGCGTTGCAACGATCGCTGGAGGCGCAGGGCGGCCGAGTGATCACCGGCCAGGGAGTGCGCGAGGTTATCGTCGAACAGGGCCGCGCTCGCGGGGTGGTGCTGTCCGACGGCCGCGCGATCCGGGCGCGGGCGGTGGCGTCGAGCGTCAACCCGCGCCTTCTGTTTCTCGACATGCTCGATCCGGCACTGCTGGAGCCCGCGTTCCGCCGCCGGCTGGAGCATTGGCGTTGCCGCTCGGGCACCTTCCGCATGAACGTGGCGTTGTCCGAGTTGCCCGACTTCACTGCGCGGCCCGGCACCAATCTGCAGCGCCACCATCAGGGGACGATCACCATCGCGCCCTCGCTGGCCTATCTCGACCGCGCCCATGACGATGCGCGGCAAAAGGGCTGGTCGGAGCGGCCGGTGATCTCCATGTGCCTGCCCACCACCATCGACCCCGCGCTTGCCCCCGAGGGGTGTCATATTGCCGGGCTTTTCTGTCAGCACTTCAACCCGGCCCTGCCGGAGGGCAAGAGCTGGCACGATCACCGCGACGCCGCGGCGCAGGCAGTGATCGACACCATCGCCGACTTTGCGCCCAACTTCCCTGGCTCGGTGATTGGCTACAAAGCACTTTCCCCGCTCGATCTGGAGGAGGAATATGGCCTGGTGGGCGGCGACATCTTCCACGGGGAGATGCATCTCGACCAACTCTTCAGCCTGCGTCCGGCCCCCGAGGCAGCCGATTACACAACCCCCGTGAAGGGGCTGTTCCAGTGCGGATCGGGCACCCATCCGGGCGGCGGGGTGACCGGCCTGCCGGGCTGGAACGCGGCCCGCGCGATTCTGCGGCGGCGGCGGGCGCTGGCGTAGTCTGGGGCGCTGGGGCAGATTGGCCGGCGCGACCGCAAGGGAGAAAGAGTCCGCAATGGCAGAAGATCACGACGTCTCGCAGATCGAGAAGGGCAGCGACTACGTGCAGTCCCTGGCGCGCGGGCTCGCCGTGCTCAAGGCCTTCGACCAGGACACCCCGGCCATGACGCTCAGCGATGTGGCGCGCAAGACGGGGATGTCGCGCGCGGCCGCAGGGCGGTTCCTCAGGACGCTGGTGGCGCTGGAATACGCCAGCTTCGACGGGCGCGACTACCGGCTGCGCCCGCGTGTGCTCGAGCTGGGAATGGCCTATTTCAGCTCGCATTCGCTGGTGGATATTGCCAACCCGATCCTCGCCGCGGCGGCCGAGAAGGCGCAGGAGCCCTGCTCGATGGCGGTGCTCGACGGCGTCGAGATCGTCTATGTCGCGCGCCACACCGCCAACCGGATGATGTCGATCACCATCCCCATTGGCAAACGCTACCCCGCCCACTCGACCACGCTGGGCCGGGTCCTGCTGGGCGGGCTCGATGATGCGGAGCTCGACCGTATCCTGGCCGCGGCCGATATCAGGCAGGTTACAGCCTTCACCGTCACCGACAAGGATGAGCTACGCCGGCTTATCGAGCACGCCCGCACCGTGGGCTACGCCATGGCCGAAAACCTGCTGGAGGTGGGAATCCTATCGGTCGCGGTGCCGGTGAAGGGGCGCTCGGGCGACATCGTTGCGGCGATCAATATGGGTGTGCCGTCCTCGCGCCATACGCTGGACAGCCTTGGTGAGCACCTGCTGCCGATCCTGCGCGAGGCCGCCACCGAGATCGAATTCGTGCTGTCCAACTCCCTGATCCGTCAGCAGTCCACACCCCGCTGACGCCGCTCCATCGACGGACATGGCCGTCACCGCTCGGCGCGGTTGACTCAATGGAACTCGCCTTGCTAGCATGACCACACAGCGAACGTGTGACCGCACAGCGAACAAACGTCGCGGAGCGACATGGATGGATGCCAGCACGCCGGTTTCGGTGCGTGATCTGCACAAGCGCTTCGGCAGCCTCGAGGTGCTCAAGGGTATCTCGATGGATGCCCAAGCCGGCGATGTCGTCTCGGTCATCGGTGCTTCCGGCTCGGGCAAGAGCACCTTCCTGCGCTGCATAAACCTTCTGGAGACCTACGAGAGCGGCGACATCTACATCTTCGGTGAGCGCCTGGCTGTCGACCCCAAGGGGCGCATCGACAATCGCCAGGCCGACCGAATCCGCCGTCGCGTCGGCATGGTGTTCCAGAGCTTCAACCTGTGGTCACACCGCACCGTGCTGCAGAACCTCACCGAAGCGCCGATCCATGTGCTGGGTCTGTCGCGGCGCGTGGCCGAGGAACGTGCCGAGTCGCTGCTTGAAAAGGTCGGCATCGGCGACAAGCGCAACAACTACCCCAACCATCTTTCGGGCGGCCAGCAACAGCGTGCGGCCATCGCGCGGGCGCTGGCGATGGAGCCCGATGTGCTGCTCTTCGACGAACCGACATCAGCGCTCGACCCCGAACTCGTTGGCGAGGTGCTGCGGGTGATGCGCGCGCTCACCGAAGAGCGGCGCACCATGATCATCGTCACCCACGAGATGCGCTTCGCCCGCGAGGTGTCGTCCAAGGTGCTCTATTTCGACCAGGGCCTCATCGAAGAAGAAGGCCCCCCTGAGCAGGTGTTCGGCGCGCCGAGGTCGGCGCGCTGCCGCCAGTTCATCCGCCAGGCCTTTGATGGCTGAGGCCCACCCACCAACCAATGCCAAGCAGGGAGAACGACACATGAGCACCGGATTGAAACTCGCCGCAGCCGCGGCCGCGGCGGCGATCGCGCTGAGCACGCCCGCCAGCGCCGAGACGTTGCGCATCGCGACCGAAGGCGCCTACCCGCCATTCAACTTCGTCGATGCCAGCGGCGAGCTGCAGGGCTTCGACGTCGACATCGCGAAGGCGCTGTGCGCGGCGATGGAGGCGGATTGCGAAATCACCGCTCAGGCTTGGGACGGCATCATTCCCGGCCTCAATGCCGGGCGCTACGATGCCATCGTGGCTTCGATGTCGATCACCCCGGAGCGGCAGGAGGCGGTGAACTTCACCGAGCCCTATTATCAGGCTGGCGCCGTGCTTGTCGGCCCCGTTGAGTCCGACATCATGCCCGAGCCCGAAGCCTTGGCCGGCAAGCTGATCGGCGTGCAGCGCGCCTCCACCTATGCCAACTTGATCGAGCAGCGCTTCCCCGATGCCGAGGCCCGCCTTTACGACACCGTGGAGAATCACAATCTCGACCTGACCGCCGGGCGACTCGACGGAGTGATCGCACAGCGCATCTTCATGTCAAACTGGCTGGCGGACGAGGGCGAGGGCTACGAGATGAAGGGCGAGGCGATGCTCGACCCGGACATCCTCGGCCTCGGGGCCGGCATAGCCGTGCGCAAGGAGGACACCGAGCTGCTGGAGCGGCTCGACGCCGCGCTGACCCAGATCATGGATGACGGCACCTATGACGAGATCAACGACCGCTACTTCACTGTCAGCCTGAAGCCGCAGCGCTGATCGTCTGCGCGCCCGCCCCGTCCGGTTCATCGGGCCGGGGGCGGGCGCGCCCCCGCACCCTCCCGGGAACCCGGCCGCGCGATGTTCGCTCTTCAGGGCTTCGGCCCGATGCTCTTGCAGGGCACGCTCATGACGATCCAGGTGGCGCTCCTCGCCACCTTCTTCGGGGTGCTCATCGGCATTGTCATGGCGCTGATGAAGCTGTCGTCGAGCCGGGTTGCGCGGCTGATCGGCGATATCTACACCACCATTGTCCGGGGCGTTCCGATCCTTGTCCTGATCCTGCTGTTCTATTTCGGGGCGATCAGCGGCGTGAACGCCCTTGCGCGCGCTGTCGGATACACGCAGTTCATCGACCTTTCCGCCTTCGTTGCCGGCACCGCGGCGCTGGCGCTCGCCTTCGGGGCTTACGCTACGGAAGTGTTCCGCGGCGCCTTCCAGTCGATCCCGAAGGGCCAGATCGAGGCGGCACGCGCGTTGAGCATGAGCCGGTTCACCGCGTTTCGCCGCGTTTCGCTGCCGCAGGTGTGGCGCATCGCGCTGCCGGGGCTAGGCAACATCTTCCTGGTGATCCTCAAGGAGACCGCGCTGGTTTCGGTGATCGGGGTCGAGGAGCTGATGCGCAAGACGGAATTCGCCGTCGGCTTCACCAAGGCGCCGTTCACCTTCTTCCTGTTCGCGGCCTTCATCTATCTGGGGCTGACCGTGGTCAGCATGGGCGTGCTCCAGATCCTCGAACGCCGTGCCAATCGCGGCTATGCGGCGACGGGGGCACAGTCATGAACTGGCAGGTGATGATCGACAGCATCCCCCGGCTGCTGGGTGGCGCGGCGGTGACGCTGCAGCTTGTGACGCTGGCGGCGTTGGCGGGGTTCGCGATCGCCCTCGTCGTGGCGCTCGCGCGGCTCAATCGCAACCCGCTGCTGTGGATGCCGGCCTTTGGCTTCATTTTCTACTTTCGCGGCACGCCCCTGCTGGTGCAGATTTTCCTCATCTATTACGGGCTGTCGCAGTTTCCCGAGGTGCGCGACTCGGCGCTGTGGCCCATCCTGCGCGAGCCTTGGTGGTGCGCGCTGCTCGCCTTTACGCTCAACACCTCCGCCTATACCGCGGAGATCATGCGCGGCGCCATACAGGCTGTGCCGCGCGGCCAGATCGAGGCGGCGATGGCCACCGGCATGTCGCCGCTGACACGGATGCGCCGGGTGGTGCTGCCCCAGGCACTGCGCATCGGGCTGCCAGCCTATTCCAACGAGGTGATCCTGCTGGTCAAGGCCAGTTCGCTGGCCAGCACCGTCACGCTGATGGATCTAACGGGGGTGGCGCGCACCATCTCCTCGGTCAACTACATGCCGGTCGAGCTCCTAAGCATGGCGGCGCTGATCTATCTGGCAATCAACTTCATGCTCACCCGCCTCTTCAAGCTCATCGAATACCAGATTTCCGGCGAGCGCCGCGCCGCGGTGCGCGATCCGCTGATGGCGGCGGGGCTGCACAATCCCGAGGCGTTGCAGAAGGCCGAGCTGAAATGACAGCCGCCACCGAAATGTCCGGAGGCGCCGCCGCGCGAGCGCTGCACCTGCCATGACGCGCCCGCGCATCCTGATCGGTGCGATCCTGCACGAAACCAACACCTTCAACCACATCCCCACGCGGCTGGCGGATTTCGAAGGCCGCTACCTGTGCCTCGACGCCGCGGCGATCCGCGCACAGCTTGCGGGCACCGCGACCGAGATGGGCGGGTTCCTCCAGGCCGCCGATCGCAACGGCTGGGACGCCGAGCTTGCCGTCGCGGCGGCCTGCGGCCCCTCCGGCCCCCTCGCCGCGCGGGATTGGCACAGGTTGCGCGGCCAACTGCTCGATGCGCGCGGGCCGTTCGACGGGGTGCTGTTGGCACTCCATGGTGCGATGGTGACCGAGGACGACACCGACCCCGAGGGCGGGCTGCTCGCCGATCTGCGCGCCCGGCTGGCCCCCGAGACACCGATCG
>SKQW01000218.1 GCA_007118805.1 Rhodobiaceae bacterium
CGCACCATCGACTGGTATCTGGAGAACCGCTCATGGTGGGAGGCGATCCGCGCCGGACGGTATGCCGGCGAGCGCCTCGGCTTGAGGCCTGTTTCATCGGCCACTGCGACACCGTGAGGCGCTTGAGTTGGGCTCGCCGGCCTGAGGTCGCCGGCCCGAGGTTGAGCGGGCTTCCGCTCCGGAGTATGTGGAAGAGACCGCGCGTCCGGCCAACTCGGCGCCGATGGGGTGCGGCATGGGCCGGCATGGTGCGTGTAAAGGCGGGCGCCGACGCGGTCGAGCAAGGCTGACAACGCACGTCGCGGGGAGCGAGAGTTGAAGGGCATCATCCTGGCAGGCGGCTCGGGCACGCGCCTTCACCCACTCACGCGTGCGATGTCCAAGCAGTTATTGCCGGTCTACGACAAGCCGATGATCTATTACCCGATCAGCACGCTGATGCTGGCCGGGATCCGCGAGATGCTGATCATCACCACGCCCCACGATCAGGACAGCTTTCGGCGGCTACTGGGCGATGGCGGGCAATGGGGCGTGTCGCTGACCTATGCGGTGCAGCCCAGCCCGGACGGGCTCGCCCAGGCGTTCCTGATCGGGCGCGATTTTGTCGGGGATGATGCCTGCGCTCTGATTCTCGGCGATAACGTCTTCTTCGGCCACGGGCTCACCGACAAGCTGCGCCGCGCCGCCGCCTTGAGTCAGGGCGCGACGATCTTCGGCTATCACGTTCCCGATCCGGAGCGTTATGGCGTTGTTGCCTTCGACGCCGATGCGCGTGCGATATCGCTCGAAGAGAAGCCAACAGCTCCGCGCTCGAATTGGGCGGTGACCGGGCTGTATTTCTACGACAATGACGTGGTCGACGTCGCGGCCGGGATTCGGCCCAGCGCGCGAGGGGAGCTTGAGATTACCGACGTCAACCGGCACTACCTTGAACGCGGTGATCTGCGCGTTGAGCGCCTGGGCCGCGGCTTTGCCTGGTTCGATGCGGGCACCCATGACAGCCTGCTCGAGGCGGCAAGCTTCATTCAGACGGTCGAGGAGCGCCAGGGCCAGCGCATCGCAATGCCTGGAGAGGTTGCCCTCTTCAACGGCTGGATCGGTCGGGAGGAATTGTTGAGGTTGGGCCATGAAATGCGCATGAACGGCTATGGAGAGTATCTGTTGCGGTTGGTGAAGGAATTATAGAAGTGGATCGGCACGGGGTGGGCAGAGCGTCGGGCCATTAGTCGGATGCATATCCGGCATTCTTGAAGTCGTTTCAGCATTCGCTGCGCTCGTAGAAGCCGCAGCCTGGAAATCGAAATCGAGTCAGAGCCTCGCCGGGAATGTGCGAGATGCGGGCTCGCCGGACAGGATGAGGGGCGCGGCGCCGGAAGTTGGTGACCCCACGGCCCGGAGCCAGCCGAAGGTCGGCGCGGGCCCCCAGCGCTGACCGGCGTTCGCAACATCATGTCGGCCGGCACAGGACCAGCGTGACGTCATCACAGCATCAGATAGCTGGTAAGCCGATTTTCGTCCTCCCGCACCTCCTCCGGCGACAGGGTGGCGCGGATAACCCCCTTTTCCACCACATGCATGCGGTCCGACAGGGCAAGAACGACGTCCGTGTTCTGTTCTGCGAGCACCATTGACAATCCCTCCTCCTTGAGCGCCTTGATGCGGTCGACCATGCGCTCCACGGCGAGCGGGGCAAGGCCTTCGGAGGGCTCGTCGAGCAGTAGAAGCTTGGGGCCGGTCATCAGGGTGCGGGCGATGGTCAGCATCTGCTGCTGTCCCCCGCTGAGATGCCCCCCGTCGCGCCCGCGCAGCTCGGCCAGATCGGGGAAGATGTCGAAGACCCGTTCCTCGGTCCAATCGCTGTCCGGGGAACGCCAGACCACGTCGAGATTTTCCCAGACGGTGAGCTCGGGAAAGATGCGCCGGTCTTCCGGCACATAGCCGATCCCAAGTCGGGCGATCCGGTGGGGCGCGAGGCCCACGATGTCCTCGCCTGCCCAGAGCACCCGCCCCGAGCGCGGCCGGGTCAAGCCGGCGATCGAGCGCATCGTGGTCGTCTTGCCAACCCCGTTGCGCCCGACCAGCGCCACCACCTCGCTGCGGCCGACCTCGAAGGACAGCTCGAACAGGATCTGGCTCAGTCCGTAGAAGGTCGAAATGGTCTCGACCTTCAGATCAATGGGCAGATCGGCCAAGATAAACCTCCTGCACAGCGGCGTTGGCGCGTACCTCTTCGGGCGTGCCGGACGCGATAATCTCGCCATGGTGCAGAACCGAGATGCGGCTGGCGATGCCGAAGACAACGGTCATATCGTGCTCGGTGAACAGCAGCGTCACGTTCCTTTCGCGTACCACCCGGCCGATCAGCGCGATGCTGTCCTCGGTCTCGCGTGGAGACATTCCGGCAGTTGGCTCATCGAGCAGTAGAATGCGGGGCTCGCCGGCCAGGGAAAGGGCCAGCTCAAGCTGCTTCTGCTTGCCGTAGGACAATTCGCCCGCCAGATTGTCGGCTTCGTCCGATAGGCCCACGGTTTCCAGCAGTTCCATCGTCGCATCGAGGCCGCTACCGAGCAAAGGGCGCCAGAAGCAGAACTCCCGCCCGTCGCGGGCAACGATCGCCGTCTGCACATTTTCCGTTACGCTGAGGCGCGGGAACACGCTGATCCGCTGGAAGGAGCGCCCGATTCCGCGACGAACGACCGCGTGGGGCGGCAGGCCGGTGATCGGCTGCCCCTCGAAGCGCACTTCCCCTTCGTCGCAGGCCAGATGCCCGGTGATCAGATTGAACAGGGTGGACTTTCCCGCACCATTGGGACCGATCACGGCGTGGATCTCGCCTGATTGCACCGACAATGACACGCCGTTCACCGCCACGAAGCCCGAAAAGCTCTTGGTCAGTCCGGATACCTCCAGCATCACCGCTTGCCCCGCCTGGCGCCGAACAGTCCGGCGATGCCATTGGGAAAGAAGAACAGCGTCACTATGAGGATGATCGCCAGCAGGGCCGGCCAGTAGACCGTGATCTCGAGGGTGATCCGGCCGAAGACGATGAGTGCGATCGCGCCGAGCGCCGGCCCGAAAAAGCTGTTCATTCCGCCCAGCACCACCATGACCAGGACTTCAGCAGACTGCAGCCACCAGGCGGAGTTCGGGAAGATGCTGCGGTTGAACATGCCGAACAGCGCGCCGGCGGTGCTGGCGAAGGTGCCGGCCAGCACGAAGGCGATGAGCTGAATGCGCCGCGTGTGCACGCCGAGAAATCCGGCCCGGACCTCGTTCTCGCGAATGGCGACGAGCATCCGGCCCAGCGGCGATTGCGTGATCACCAGCAGGGCGAGCATGGCGATAGTTACCACGGCCAGCGTGAACAGGTAGAAGCTTGCCGGCGTGCCGATCCATTCCGGCGCAAGGATACGCAGGAACCCGTCGTCGCCGCCGGTCACGCTGCGCCATTTGAAAACCACTGCCCAGACGAGTTGGCCGAAGGCCAGGGTGAGCATCGCAAAATAGTAGCTCGTCAGCCGCACGCAGAAAAAGCCGATGACCGCGGCGAGCACCGCCGTCATCACCATGGCGCCGGGCATGGCGACGATGAGCGGCATTTCGTAGGTGCGAAGCAGAATGGCGCAGCCATAGCCGCCGAGCGCGAAGTAGGCGGCATGGCCGAACGAGACCAGCCCCAAATAGCCGATCAGGAGGTTGAGGCTGGTGGCGAACAGAATGAAGATGAGGATCTGCGTGAACAGATAGGTGAGATAGGTGCTGCCGCTGAGCGGAATCAGCGCGAACACGGCGGCAGCGGCGAAGATCGCGATCAGACTGGGGCGCCACATGGCTCAGTTCGCCTGAGGCCGTCCGAACAGCCCCCAGGGCCGCCAGACCAATATGACGATCATCAACAGATAGATGAGGGCGAGCTCCCATTCGGGCACGATATACAGTCCGACCGCCCGCAGCTGGCCAATGAGCAGCGCGCCGATAAAGGCGCCCCACAGGCTCCCCAGCCCCCCGACGATTACCACGATGAAGCACTCCACGATGATTTCCGCGTCCATCCCTGGGCGCAGCGCCAGCGCCGGAGCTGCCAGCGCCCCGCCAAGGCCAGCCAGCGCCGCGCCGCCGCAAAAGACGATGAGATAGACGAGCGGCACATTTACGCCGAGGGCGGACAGCATCTCGCGGTCCTGGGTCGCCGCGCGAATGACCCGGCCCCAGCGCGTGCGCTGGAATATGAACCAGACGCCGACCGCCACCACAACGCCGACAACGCAAAGGAAAAGGCCCAACATGCGTATACCCAGGATCAACAGAACCATGAGGAACAAGAGTCTCCTCCCGATGTTCCAGAAACAGAGCCGGATGATCCGGAGCCGATGCCCGCAAAGCGTAGCTATCGTTACACGTCCATCTTTCGCTTTTGGGTGATCGGCATCATCTGCATAGCCCTTAGCGCCCTGGTTAGCCTTATGGGAGGTTGACCGCTATCGCCGCCATGCGCCTAGCCCTGGATCCGCCGTGACAAGAGCTCATAAATCCATTTCCCCGCGAAACGCCGCTCACACCAAGGTGAAAACGGCTCGAAAAGCGCTATTCGCGCATGCCCATACGTAGGGTCTCGAATGTTCGCGTGTGCAGCACTGACCATAGCGCCGCCATCTCAACCAGAATCAAGGTGACGCCCAGGCTGACGGTCATCAAGCGGGCTCCGTTCCAGTCCACATAGGGAAGGAAGGGCGGAATGGGCAAGCCAGGAGCCTCTGTGAGAGGGAAGAAGGGGACATATAGC
>SKQW01000117.1 GCA_007118805.1 Rhodobiaceae bacterium
CCACTTGATCCCTGAAGCGGATCGTGTAGGGCCACAGCCGCGACCCCGACACGCCGCCGGCCAGATCCGTGGCCAGTTCCACATTGGCCGCCCGCGGCGTGATACTGAGCTGATCGATGAGCCAGACACGTGCCGAATCCTCAACCGCGAGCTCGATTGCTCGGGCCATCATGTCCTGGCGTTCCTCCCAAGTGGCATAGTCCCGGCGCGCCAGCCGGTCGGCCAGCTCGTCGAACTCGGGCGCCGGATCGTAGGCCTGCCAAAGCGGATCAGGGCGGCCGCGCGCCGTGTAGTAGTAGTTGAAGTTGTCGCTCTGGTCGCGGTTTATGACGACCGCGACCCAGCCGCCGGTGTAGATGTGCCAGCGCCCGGCAGAAGGGGCGGTGGCGATCCAGATTCGCGTCGCCTCCTCTGCGGTGCGGTACATGCGCTCGACCTCGAAGCCGAGGTCGTCGAGCTGGTTGGCGACATAGTCGCCAACCCGCACACGCTCGTCATCGGTGCGAATGAGCACACTCACCCGCACCGGGGAACCCTCGAAATACCATCGTCCGTCCTCGAGGCTGGCGCCGAGCGCCTCCATCTCCCGGGAAATGATGCGTTCGGCCCGCTGCGGGTCGTGCCGATAGCGCTGATCGAGAGCGCGCGCCTCCACGGCGAGGCGGGCATAGTCCGGAAAGGCGGTGCTGAGCGGCAGGGTGCGGGGAAGCGCCAGGCCGCCATAGATCTCATCGGCGATATAGCGCCGGTCGATCAGCCAGTTCATGGCTTCCCGAATCGCCGGGACATGAAACGGATTCAGATCGCCATCGGCGAATTGCGGGCCGACGGGATTGAAGGTCAGCTCGGAATTGCGGCCGAACGCCAGATCGTAGGTTATGCGCTGGGAATCGCGCACCCGCTGAAAGATCGTCGGGTTGCTGACGCCCTGGGCGTAGACATGGAAGTTGCCGGTCTCGATTTCACCGACCGCCTTGCCGACATCCGGCGCCTGCGTGAAGACGACCTGATCCACGATGGCACCACGACGCTCGGACAGCGCTTGCTCCACGTCATCCGAAGCCAACAGGGTCCCTGAAGCTGACGCTGTCAATACGACTCCGACCGCCACCGCGGCGGAAACGGCGCCTGATAAAGCTCCGGGTCGCTTCGTCATACAGGGCACCCCTTGTCTTTAGCAGGCAAAGCAGCTCGACGAAACCGGCCTGCGCACCACACTGGCGCAACGGGCTGCGGGATATTGTGGAGAGGCAGTGCCCTCACGGCAAGGCGCCGGCCATGGGCGCGTGGGGATCTTACGTCAAACCATCGGATCCGATGGACAGCTTCGAGCGTTCTTGGCACAGTCGGCGCTATCACGCGTTGCGACCAGCCACGGGAACGCTTCGGACAGGACTATGGCCAGTATCGGGGATGGGGAACTCAGTCCGCCGTTTGACCTGCTATCGCCGGCCTCGGGTCCGCGTTCGCCCTTCGTCTTCAATTCTCCGCACAGCGGCGCAACATATCCGCGCTCCTTTCTCGACGCGTCGCGGCTCGATGCCAATACGCTGAGGCGCTCGGAAGACACCTTCGTCGACGAGCTGTTCATCGGAGCGGTGGCGCTCGGGGCGCCGTTGATGCGGGCCCGCTTCCCGCGCGCCTATGTCGATGTGAACCGTGAGCCCTACGAGCTCGACCCGGCGATGTTCGACGGACGACTGCCGCCATTCGCCAACTCCCGGTCAATGCGGGTGGCGGGCGGGCTAGGAACGATTGCGCGGATCGTGGCCGACGGAACCGAGATCTATCGCCGGTCCCTTTCGGTCGCCGAGGGGCTGGACCGCATCGAACGCTACTACAAGCCCTATCACCAGACCTTACGGGAGGTCCTCAACAAGGCCCACCGTCAGTTCGGCATCGCGGTGCTCGTTGATTGCCATTCCATGCCGTCCAGTCAGGTCACCCGCGAGGGGCGCCCGCGACCGGACTTTGTGCTGGGCGATCGCTATGGCACGAGCTGCCTGTCGATCATCACCGACGTCGCGCAGGAAACCTTGCAGCGTTTGGGCTACACGGTGGCGCGCAACAAGCCTTATGCCGGTGGGCATATCACCGAGACCTATGGCCGGCCACAGCACGGCATGCATGCCTTGCAAATCGAGGTAAATCGCGCGCTCTACATGGACGAGATGCGCTACGCACGGACCGGCGGCTTTGCCTGGCTGGTGGCCGATATCAGCCATTTGTGCCGGCGGATCATGTCGATTTCGGTGGAGGCCCTGCGCCCCGATCGCGCCGCCGCCGAGTGAACCGGCCAGGGCAGCCCGAAGGCGATCCGCACAGCGAAAAAAAGGGGCCGTCCTTGCGGACGGCCCAAGTCTAGGGAGGAAACGCCCAAGGAGGGCTAGCGCGGATCGCGGAGTGCGATACCGCACTGCAACAAAGATGGCGTTGCGGCGCACAAAAGTCAATGCCGACCCTCTTGCATTTCTGCATCGCAGCTATGCCGGCAGGGTGGCGGGCCCTCAACGCCATTGGTACATGGCTACTTCTGGTGCCGAATCAAGGGCGCGGATCAGGCGCGCGGCGGTACCAAACCCACGCGATGACGAGGCTGATACCTATCAGCCAGAACGCAGCCTGGTAGGCGGCGAATGGACGCACCGGCCGGGCATCGCCCTCGGCCAGCGGTTCGAACAGACCGATGACCGCCGCCGTTGCCAGCTGCAGCAGGACCGTGCCCCCAACCGTGGCTATGTTGATCATGGTCATGCCCCGTCCGACGAGTGCAATGGGAAACAGCGCGCGGCCATGGGCGGTCAGCACCGGGACGAAGGCCGACGCCAGGCCGAGTATAACAAGGATCGTCAGGGCAGCGGGAAGACTTGTATCGCCGAACAGGCCGAGCAGCCCGAACAGCCCGGCCGTGACCAGCGCGCCGACCTCGACGACGCGCCGGCGCCCGCCAAACAGCCGGTCCATCGGCCCCCAGGCGAGCAGACCTATCACATTGGCCGCCGCTGCCACGAGCAGCACGTTACCCCGCGCCCTCAGATCGAGACCGAAAACATCCGAAAGATAGGGCCCGCCCCAGAGGCCCAGCACGGTCACGAAGCTCGAATAGGCGACCAGCGACATGGCGAAGACCGGGGCGAAGCCCGGAGTGCGAACGACCTCCAACAGCCCCTTGACGCTCTGCGCCAGTGATTCCGGAGGATTGAGGCCATGACCCTGGCCAGGCGGAGAGTCGCGCACCACCAGGGCCGTCACGCCGCCAACAAAGATCAGGGCCAGCGCGATGAAGATGAAGCTTGCCCGCCAGCCCATGAGGGCGCTCGAATAGGCCAAAGGCGCGGTCGCCAGAAGCATGCCCAGCGTGCCGATGCCAAGCTGGATCCCGGTCAGGGTAGAGAACCGCTCCGGCGCGAACCAGCGCGCATAGATCGTCAGCGGCGCGATGAAAAAGGTCGAGCAGCCGAGCCCCATGAGCGCACGAGCCAGAGTCAGGCTTGCCAGGGACTGCCCATAAGCAAAGATGAGGCAGCCGGCGATCCCGAATCCGAGCGAAGCGAGCATACAGCGCTTCGGTCCGAAGCGGTCGATCGCCACACCAACCGGAATTTGAACGAGGGCAAAGCTCAGAAAGAACGCGCTTGACAGCGCGCCGAGCGCTTCCGGGGACAAGGCCAGCTCATCGGCGATATCCGGCGCGATGACGCCGACCGAGTTCCGCAGGAATTGACTGAACATATAGACCAGGCACAGCGTCCCGGACAGCATGACCACGGTCGCAACGCCGCTGCTACCAGCCGTCCGCTCCGGTTTCCCGATCTGCCGCATCCTTCACCGCTTCCCTGCCTCTGGCCAAATCCCCGGCATTGCGCGATCCGCAGGGCCGTCCTATAGCGATCTGCCCGATCGCGACAAACCCGAAGTGTGACCATGACCTTCCCGGAGCTTGAACGGCTTGCGCATCGCCTCGCCGATGTCGCGGCGGCGGCCACGCTTCCCCAGTTCCGCAAGGATATTGCGGTGGACAACAAGGCAAGCGGCGGTTTCGATCCAGTCACCGAGGCAGACCGGGCAGCGGAAGCCGCGATTCGGCAGACGATCGAAACCGCGTATCCGGAGCACGGCATCGTCGGCGAGGAGTTCGGCGACAGCCGTGGCGGCGGACACTATGAGTGGGTGATCGATCCAATCGACGGCACACGTTCATTCATGTCGGGCGTACCCCTGTGGACCACGATCATCGGACTGCGGATTGACGGCGTGCCGCGTCTCGGCCTGGTCGACCAGCCTTATATCGGCGAGCGGTTCTGGGGATGGGGCGACAGTGCATGGTTCGCCGATCGATGGGGCGCCACGAAGCCCATCCGCACGCGGTCATGCCCGGCGCTGTCCCAAGCCACCCTGATGACGACGTCTCCCAGCCTCATGCGTACCGCCGAAGAATATGAGCGATATCGGCGGGTGGAACAGGTGGTGCGCCTGTTCCGTTACGGGGCGGACGCCTATGCCTACTGCCTCCTGGCCAGCGGGCATATCGACCTTGTGGTCGAGGCCAACCTGAAGCCCTATGACATCGTCGCGCTGGTGCCGATCATCGAGGCGGCCGGCGGGACAATTACAAGCTGGTCGGGCGGCAGCGTCAATGAGGGCGGCAATGTCGTCGCGGCAGGCGATCCCGCGCTGCACGGGGAGGTGCTCGCCATGCTGGGACCGAGCGAGGCCAAGGAGGCCTGAACCAATGGCCGGCGCGCGGATGCGCCCCGCCTATCCGCTCTGGGTAACCGGGCCGTGCGCAATCTTCGTGGCCGTTCTCGTGCCGGTCTATTGGCATCATCATGGGCCGGCGAACTTTCTCTGGTTCTCCGACATCGCGCTGTTTGCGGTACTCATCAGCCTGTGGACCGGCGATCGGCTCTTGCCGTCGATGATGGCTGTCGGTGTCCTGCCCTTCGAGATCCTGTGGATGGTCGATTTTGCCACCGCCGGACAGCTCATGGGCATAACAGGCTATATGTTCGATCCGGCGCTTCCGCTGTTCCTGCGGGCGCTGTCGCTCTTTCATGTGGCGATCCCGCCGCTCCTGATCTGGATGCTCGTCCGGCAGGGCTATGACCGGCGGGCTGTGTGGGCCCAGACGCTGCTTGCCTGGGTGGTGCTTCCCGCGAGCTGGCTGCTCGCCTCGCCGCAAGACAACATCAACGGCGTCTATGGTCCGTTCGACGAGCCTCAGACACTGCTTCCCCCGCTCGTCTACCTTGCCGGTTACATGGCAATCCTGCCCTTAGCCGTGCATCTGCCGATGCACGCACTGCTCCGGCGCTTGCTACCAGGACCCGTCAGCTGAGGGCTGTCTCTCCGGGAACGAAGGCATCGAAGGCGGCCCAGAACTGTTCGCGCAGCCCGTCGCGCTCCATCAGGATCTCGTGCCGGGCACCGGGCAGCACGATGTGCTTTCCTGCCTTCAACTGTAATGCCAGCTGCTCGATGGCCGGGTTTGAGACGATTCGATCGTCACCGGCGGCGACCAAGAGGATCGGGATACTCACCGAGGTCGGAAAATCCGCCTCGTTCAGGCCGCGCATTGCCCGGAGCGCAGCCGACAGCCACCCGAAGGTCGGGGCGCCGACCGCCAGGTTCGGCGCGGTCGCGGAAATCGCGGCGGTCCGTTCGAAGCGGTTGCGGTCCGACGTATAGGGATTGTTCTCGAAGGGTATGGCGCTGGTCGGCCGGGCGCCGCCGCTGCGCGGGACGAAGGTGCCGGACAGGCCCACCCAGCATAACGCTTCGACCAGGATGCGGGCGGCATGGGAGGGCATCGAATGGTCGGCAAGCGAGATTAGGGGCGCGCTGAAAACCATCCGCTCGAACCGGTTCGGACGGCGAGTCGCGGCGCGCAAGAGGACAGTGGCGCCGGTAGAATGTGCGAGCGCGTAATGCGGCGGCGGGCAGTCCGGCAGGACGACATGCTCCAGAAAGGCTGCCAGATCTCGGTCATACTGGGCGAAGCTGCCGATGTGGCTCTTGCGCGGATTGCTGCGCAACCGCTCTGAACCGCCCTGCCCGCGCCAATCCATTGTCGCGACGGCAAAGCCGCGGCGCCTGAGGTCACCGACGACCTCGAAATACTTCTCGATGAATTCGCCGCGGCCCTGGAAGACGCAGACCGTGCCCAACCGCCGGGTCGCGGTGGTGCGCCAGCGCGCCCAGCGCACGCGCGCCCCGTCGCGCGTCGTTAGCATGCCCGTCACGGCGCCGTTGGGAGCCGGGTTCTCCGGAATGTCAAGGAGCGTCATGCAGGCGGCCGGCAATGGAGACTACCGCACAGGCATACAGCAAGCGTGGACGAGGGAAAAGCGGTTGGGCCGACGGTTCCCGAAGGAACCGCCGACCCCTCCGAACGCCCCGGGGGCTGATACGGCGTCCGGACCTGAGTAACGGCGCATGACTTGCGCCGCCCAATGCGATCACGGGAAGCGGCCGTCTCGGCGACCGGCAAACCGGCAAGTTGCGCGCCACCCTGCCATGCGGAGCCTGAACGGCGCCCCAAATGCGCGTTCAGATTCTGTTCAGCTTTGCTCCCGTGGCGGTACTTGAACGCGCGTCCGACAATTCCCACCTCATTAATCGGTGCACGCCCACTCCTTGGGGTGTGCCGAATCGAGAGGTCCGGCCATTCCGGCGGGCCTGAACCGCATGTCGCTTCACAGGAGGATATGCCATGCGTCACTTCGATCTTTCGCCGCTCTATCGTTCGACGGTCGGTTTCGATCATCTGTTCTCGATGCTCGACACGCTTGGACGGACCGACAACGGGGCACCGAGCTATCCGCCGTATGACATCGAGCGCACCGGCGAGAACGACTACCGCATCGTGATGGCGGTGGCGGGCTTCCGCGAGGAGGACATCTCCATCGAGGTCAAGGAGCAGACTCTGACCATCCGCGGGGAGAAGAAGCCCGACGATTCTCAGCCGCAGGGCGAGGTGCTGTATCGCGGCATCGCCCAGCGCGGCTTCGAGCGTCGCTTCCAGCTCGCCGACCACGTCCAGGTGCGCGGCGCCGCGCTTGAGAACGGGCTGCTCAGCATTGAGCTCGTTCGCGAGATTCCCGAGGCGATGAAGCCCCGCACCATCGAGATCAGCTCGCCTCAGAAGGGCGGCAAGGTCATCGATCAGAAGGCGGCCTGAACCCGCCCGTCGGGACTGAAAGACTGCGTTGTGACGCCCCGGCTCGCGCCGGGGCGTTTTCATTGGCGCCACCGGGTGCCGGTCCCCGCAGAGCCGCTACGCCTTGAGAATTTCACCGAACCGATCGGTTTCCGACGTACTGGTTGCAAAGGACGCGACGAGGCGGACCATCGACTCGCCCCCGGCGCCGCCATGGCGCGGCCATTCGTGGAAGACCGCTCCCGCCGCGCGCAGCGCCCCGATTATGTCGTCCGTCAGCCAGGCGAAGACCTCGTTGGCCTCGGTGGGGGCCGCCAGGCGCGCGCCAGGAGAGGCGTCGATCGCTGCGGCAAGCCGTGCCGCCATCGCATTGGCATGCGCGGCAAGTTCCAGCCAGTGACCATCCCTCAGATAGGCGAGCCACTGCGCCGCCACGAACCGGCTCTTCGAGACAAGATGGCCGGAGCGCATGCGGCGTTTTTCCAGTGTCTCGGCCACCGCTGGCGTGAACACCACGATCGCTTCGGCCCCCATCGCACCATTCTTGGTCGCCCCGAATGACAGGATGTCGACGCCGGCCCGCCAGGAGATGTCGGCCGGTGCGCAATCCAATGCGGCAACCGCATTGGCGAAGCGGGCCCCGTCCATGTGAAGACCTATCCCGTGCGCCTTGGCGATCGCGCCTATCGCTTCGATTTCCGGGGGGGTCCAGACCGCGCCGAACTCGCTCGCCTGGCTTATGGTCAGCGCGCCGGGCTGGAGCGCGTGCGGGCGGCCGCGCGGCCAATCGTCGAGCCGGGCGCGAAGCGCTTCGGCATCGATCTTGGCGTAAGCGCCGTCGATCCCGGTTACACGCGCGCCGCCGGAGAACATCTCGACGGCGCCGCATTCGTCCGTCATGACATGGGCGTCATGACTCGCCAAGACCGCCGTCCAGGGCGGGGCCAGGGCGGCAAGCGACAGCGCGTTGGCGGCGGTGCCGGTGGTCACCACGAAGACAGAAACCGGATGCTCGAAGATCTCCGCCATCCGGGATTCGACCTCCCGGGTCAGCGCGTCTGTGGCGTAGGATGGTGAAAAGCCCGTATTGGCGGCTTCGATCGCCGACAGGATGGGCGCGGAAATCCCGGCAGTATTGTCGCTAGCGAAATTCATCTCGTCTCTCCCCGAAGGCGCGCCACCTATTGCATATCGCCTCAGCAAAGGCGACCAAGGCAATGCCACACGTCGTCGATTGCGAACAGCTTGCGATCGGGCCGAAAATTTGGCACCTTGCCGGCCCGATAGGACAGGAGTGCTGACCAAATATCGTCTGTTCGGCCTTCACGAAGGGGCCGGAGAGACTGTAGTCTGTCGGGGCCAACGGCGCCGGCAGTGTCACCGGCCCGATGATGATCACGCCACTCGATGGCGAGGGCAGCGGCTTCGGCGGGGCCGGGCCAATCGGAACAAGGAGCGGCTTCCACCAGACTCTCCGGGGATCGGCCCTGGAGCGTGGAACAGGCGACGCGGCAGCCACGCGCTGCTCGATATTGAAGGGAGCGAAGTGCGATGAGGACGCATCCTTCCCGTGCGGCGTTGACGCATCGCACGGCCGGCCCCCGGCGGCCGGCCAGGCCTGGCCTTTATGACCCGCGGCATGAGCGTGACGCGTGCGGTGTCGGCTTCGTGGCCGATTTGAAGAACCGCGCCACGCACCGGATCGTGTCCGACGGGCTCGATATGCTGGTCAATCTCACCCATCGCGGGGCGGTCGGTGCCGATCCGATTGCCGGCGACGGTGCCGGCATGACGGTTCAGATCCCGCACCGCTTCCTGACCGAGGAATGCGCCAAGTTAGGTTTCGACCTGCCCGAGCCGGGGCGCTATGGCGTCGGTCAGCTCTTCATGCCGCGCAATTCAGAGGGGCGGCGCATCATGCGCGCGCTCTGGGAGGACGTCGTCGCCGATGAGGGGCAGATCGTCCTCGGCTGGCGCGAGGTGCCGACTGACAATCGCTGCCTGTCGGAGACCACCACTTCCACTGAGCCTGTCCACGAGCAGATCTTCATCGCCCGCGGCCCCGATACGCCCGACGAAGAGGCGTTCGAGCGCAAGCTGTTCGTCATCCGCAAGGTGGTGTCAAACCGGCGACTAGCTCTCGAGGACCCGCGGCTCGAAGGCTACTATCCCGTCTCCCTTTCGGCGCGTACCCTGGTCTACAAAGGCATGTTCCTGGCTTATCAGCTGGGCGAATATTATCCCGATCTCAGGGACGAGCGGTTCGAATCGGCCCTGGCGCTCGTTCACCAGCGCTTCTCGACCAACACCTTCCCGACTTGGTCGCTCGCCCATCCCTATCGGATGGTGGCCCATAACGGTGAGATCAACACGCTCAGGGGCAACGTCAACTGGATGGCGGCGCGCCAGGCGAGCGTCTCCTCGGAGCTTCTGGGCGACGACATCAACAAGCTTTGGCCAATCTCCTATGAAGGCCAGTCCGACACCGCCTGCTTCGACAACGGGCTCGAGTTTCTTGTGCGTGGCGGCTACGAGCTGGCCCACGCGGTAATGACGATGGTGCCGGAGGCCTGGGCCGGCAATCCGCTCATGGATCCCGAGCGCGCGGCCTTCTACGAATACCACGCGGCACTGATGGAGCCCTGGGACGGCCCGGCCGCCATCGCCTTCACCGACGGCCGTCAGATCGGCGCGACGCTTGACCGCAACGGTTTGCGGCCGGCGCGCTGGCTGGTCACAGATGACGACCGTGTCGTGATGGCCTCCGAGATCGGCGTGCTCGCCATTCCCGAAAGCCGCATCGTGCGCAAGTGGCGACTGCAACCGGGGCGCATGCTGCTCATCGACTTCGAGGAAGGGCGTATCGTCTCAGACGAAGAGCTCAAGGCCCGCCTGGCGCGCGCCCATCCCTACCGCAAATGGGTTGAGGGCACCCAGATCGTGCTCGAGGAGATGCCCGCCGCGCTGAGCAGCCCGCCGCGCAGCAATGTCAGCCTGCTCGACCGCCAGCAGGCCTTCGGTTACACCCAGGAGGATCTGAAGCTACTGATGGCGCCGATGGCGGCGACCGGCCAAGAGGCGGTTGGCTCGATGGGCACCGACACGCCGATCTCGGCGCTCTCGGAACGGCCCAAGCTGCTCTACACCTACTTCAAGCAGAACTTTGCGCAGGTCACCAATCCGCCGATCGATCCGATCCGCGAGGAGCTGGTGATGAGCCTAGTCTCGTTTATCGGACCGCGGCCGAACCTGTTCGATCTCGAAGGGCTGGCCACGCGCAAGCGGCTTGAGGTCCGCCAGCCGATCCTGACCAATGAGGATCTCGAGAAGATCCGCACCATCGGCGATATCGCCGATAACCAGTTTCAGACCAAGACGCTCGACATCACCTTCGCCGCCGAGCGCGGGCCGGACGGCATGCGCATGGCCATCGAGCGTTTGTGCGAGCGCGCCGAGCAGGCGGTGCTGGACGGCTACAACATCATCATTCTGTCCGACCGGCTGGTAGGGCCCCAGAGGGTCCCGATACCCGCCCTCCTGGCGACTGCCGCGGTGCATCATCACCTGATCCGCAAGGGCCTGCGCACCTCCGTCGGCATCGTCGTGGAGACCGGCGAAGCACGCGAGGTTCACCATTTCTGCGTCCTGGCCGGCTACGGAGCCGAGGCGATCAACCCCTACCTCGCTTTTGAGACGCTGCTCGATATGAAGGCCGATCTGCCAAAGGAGATCGAGAAGGACGAGATCATTGGTCGCTACATCAAGTCGGTCGACAAGGGCATCCTCAAGGTGATGTCCAAGATGGGCATCTCGACCTACCAGTCCTATTGCGGCGCCCAGATCTTCGATTCGGTCGGCCTGACGAGCGACTTCGTCGATCGCTATTTCTTCGGCACGGCCACGACGATCGAAGGGATCGGGTTGGACGAGATTGCCGAGGAGTCGATCCACCGCCACCACGCCGCCTTCGGCGACGATCCGGTGCTGCGCAATTTCCTCGATGTCGGCGGTGACTATGCCTGGCGCAATCGGGGCGAAAAGCACATGTGGACGCCGGAATCGGTCGCCCAGCTTCAGCACGCGGTGCGCGGCAACTCGTTCGAGACCTATCAGGCCTACGCCAGGACGATGAACGAGGACGCAGGGCAGCGATACACCATTCGCGGCCTGTTCCGGATCCGTAGCGCCGAGGAGGCCGGGCGCAAGCCGGTGACGCTAGAAGAAGTCGAGCCGGCCTCGGAAATTGTCAAGCGGTTCTCGACCGGCGCCATGTCGTTCGGGGCGATCTCCAAGGAGGCGCACGAGACGCTGGCGATCGCCATGAACCGCATCGGCGGGCGCTCCAACACCGGCGAAGGCGGCGAGGAGGCGGAGCGCTTCGTGCCGCTGCCAAATGGGGATTCGAAGCGTTCGGCGATCAAACAGGTGGCCTCGGGACGCTTCGGCGTGACCACCGAGTATCTGGTCAATTCCGACCAGATTCAGATCAAGATCGCGCAAGGGGCAAAGCCCGGCGAGGGCGGCCAACTCCCCGGCCACAAGGTCGATGCGCTGATCGCCAAGGTGCGGCACTCGACGCCGGGCGTCGGCCTGATCTCGCCGCCCCCGCACCACGATATCTACTCTATCGAGGACCTCGCCCAGCTCATCTTTGATCTGAAGAACGCCAATCCGGCCGCGGCGATCTCGGTCAAGCTGGTCTCCGAGGTCGGCTGCGGCACGGTGGCCGCCGGGGTGGCCAAGGCGCGCGCCGACCACATTACCATTGCCGGATTCGAGGGCGGCACGGGCGCAAGCCCGCTGACCTCGATCAAGCATGCCGGCAGCCCCTGGGAGATGGGGATTGCCGAAACCCACCAGACGCTGGTGGAGCAGCGGCTGCGCGGGCGCGTGCGCCTCGAGGTGGATGGCGGCCTGCGCACCGGTCGCGACGTGGTAATCGGCGCGCTGCTCGGGGCGGACGAGTTTGGCTTCTCCACCGCCCCGCTGATTGCCGCCGGTTGCTTGATGATGCGCAAGTGCCACCTGAACACCTGCCCCGTGGGTATCGCCACGCAGGATCCGGTGCTGCGCAAGCGCTTCAAGGGAGCGCCCGAGCATGTCATCAACTACTTCTTCTATGTCGCCGAAGAGGTGCGCGCCCTGATGGCCGAGATGGGCTTTCGCCGGCTCGCCGAACTGACCGGCCAGTCCGACATGCTGGACAAGCGCGAGCTGATCGACCACGCCAAGACGCAGGGGCTCGACTTCTCTCGCGTATTCTACAAGCCCGACCCAGGGCCGGGGGTGGCGATCCGCCACAGCGAGGCGCAGAGCCATCCCATCGACGACGTGCTCGACCGCAGACTGATCGCTGAGGCCGAGCCGGCGCTGGAACGGGGCGAGCCGGTAACCATCGAATCTCGGATTCAGAACACCGACCGCGCGACTGGCGCGATGCTGTCGGGCGAGGTCGCCAAGCGCCATGGCCATGAGGGCCTGCCCGAGGACACCATCTCGGTGCGGCTCGCCGGCACCGCTGGCCAGAGCTTCGGCGCGTTCCTCGCCGCCGGAGTCAGCCTCGATCTCGTCGGCGACGCCAACGACTATGTCGGCAAGGGCCTGTCGGGCGGCCGCATCGTCATCCGGCCGGCCGACGATATCGGGTTCGTTCCCGAGGAATCGATCATTGTCGGCAACACGGTGCTGTATGGCGCGATCGAGGGCGAATGCTACTTCCGCGGCGTCGCCGGGGAACGCTTTGCTGTGCGCAACTCCGGCGCCATCGCGGTTGTCGAGGGCACGGGCGATCACGGCTGCGAATACATGACCGGCGGAGTGATCGTCGTCATCGGCCAGACCGGGCGCAACTTCGCAGCCGGCATGTCGGGCGGCGTTGCCTATGTGCTGGACGAGGCAGGCGATTTCGCCAAGCGCTGCAACCTTGCCATGGTCGATCTCGAACCGGTGCGCGAGGAAGACGACCTTCTTGAGCGCCTTCACCACCATGGCGGCGACATCGAATGGCTGGGCCGGGTCGACGTCTCCGCCGACATGTCGCGTCATGACAATGAACGGCTGCACCAGCTCATCAGCAATCACCTGCACTATACCGGCTCGGCGCGGGCCCGCGAGATCCTCGATAACTGGGAGGCGTTTCGGCCGAGATTCGTCAAGGTGATGCCGGTGGAGTATCGCCGCGCGCTCAAGGAGATGGCACGCGACCGGCCGGCCGCGGTGGCCGCGCAGTGAAGATCCACACGAAGCGTCGCGGCGGCCGCTACGGCTACCACCATGACGGATGTGGCGAGCAATGAAGAGTTGATGCGATGGGCAAGGTAACGGGCTTCCTCGAGATCGACCGGCAGGAGCAGAAGTATCAGCCGGCCGCCGACCGCATCCGTCACTTCCGCGAGTTCGTGATTCCGCTGGAAGAGGCTGAGGTGCGCCGTCAGGCCGCGCGCTGCATGGATTGCGGCATCCCCTATTGTCACGGGCCGCACGGCTGTCCGGTCAACAACCAGATTCCCGACTGGAACGACCTCGTTCACGCCGGCGACTGGGAGGAGGCCGCGCGTGACCTGCATTCCACCAACAACTTTCCCGAGATGACCGGCCGCATCTGCCCGGCCCCTTGCGAGGAGGCCTGCACGCTCAACCTCGAGGACATTCCGGTCACCATCAAGGCCATCGAGCAGGCGGTTGCCGACCGCGCCTTTCAGGAAGGCTGGATCCGCCCTGAGCCGCCCCAGCGCAAGACTGGCAAGCGTATCGCCGTCGTCGGATCGGGGCCGGCGGGGCTGGCCGGCGCGCAACAGCTCGCCCGCGCCGGGCACGACGTCCATCTGTATGAGCGCGAGCCGAATGCCGGCGGGTTGCTGCGCTATGGCATCCCGGATTTCAAGATGGAGAAGCACTATATCGATGTGCGCGTCGCCCAGATGCAGGCCGAGGGCGTCACTTTCCATTTCGGCGTCAGCATCGGCAAGGACATGACCGCCGATGAGCTGATCGAGGGGCATGACGCGGTGTTGCTGGGGTGCGGCGCGGAGCGGCCGCGTGATCCGCAGATTCCCGGCATGGACCTCGAAGGCGTCCACTATGCCATGCCCTATCTGGTGCAGCAGAACCGGCGCATTGGCGGGGAGGATCTCGGCGACGAGGCACCGATTCTCGCCGGCGGCAAGCATGTGGTCGTGATTGGCGGCGGCGATACCGCGTCGGACTGCATCGGCACCGCTTTCCGGCAGGGCGCCGTGGCGGTCACTCAGCTCGACATCCGGCCCGTCCCGCCGCAGCGCGAGAACAAGCTCCTGGTCTGGCCCTACTGGCCCACCAAGCTCCGTACCTCGTCAAGCCAGGCCGAAGGGGTCGAGCGAGAATTCTCTGCGGCGACCATCGCCATCGAGGGCCGACACGGACGGGCGCGCCGGGTGCGCTGCATGCGGGTGGACGAGCAGCGTGAGCCGATTGAAGGGACCGATTTTCACATCCGCGCTGATCTTGTGCTGCTTGCGATCGGCTTTGCGGGGCCGGTCGAGGAGGGGCTCCTTGAGCAGTTGCCGCTGGAACGCGACGCGCGCACCAATGTGAAAGCCGACGACATCAGCTATCTGACCTCGCACCCCAAGGTTTGGGTGGCAGGCGACATGCGCCGCGGCCAGTCGCTGGTGGTTTGGGCGATCCGGGAAGGCCGTCAGGCGGCTCATGCCATCGACAAAACGCTGATGGGCGAAAGCGCCCTGCCGCGCTAGCCGTCAGGTCAGTGCAGGGTCGGGTCGGGATCGCCGGCGGCCGGCAGGGACGCGGCGGCTCCTCTCGATGACGTCGACGATTGCGTCGGTGGGAATCGGCAGCAGCTGCTGAGCTGCGCCTCAGGCGCCGTTTCGGCGGCGGTGCGCAGGGCGTTCTCGAGCATCAGGATGCTTGCCACGTCGAGCAGTTCGGCCACACGGGCAGCGTGGGGTGCGCTGGGACTCGCCGAGCTCGTAGCGGGCCCAGTTGATCACCACCGCCTGCAGGCCTGCCGATACAAACGCCGCGCTCGGCCTCGCCGGCGCGGCGGAGCGGGCCGGAGCCGACGAGGGCCGCCGTGAGTTGGTGGTTCTGGAAGGCCGGGGAGCCGGAAGCCCCGTCGCCGGACTAGCGATCAGCGGTCGCCAGCGTCCGCGCCCTGGCGGGGCCAGGAGAAGTCGTCGGCGCGCTGCGGGGAGGGCTCGCGCTCGGTGGCTTCACCGAGAATAACCACGCGATAATACGCGGAATCGTCAGGGGGTTCGGGGCTTGGTTCGGGTCCGCCAGCCAGCCCCATCGCCTGCGCCGGCGCTCCGGTCAGGGCAACCACCTGTCCGATTCCGGTCTCGGCTTCCTCCTCACCGGGTTCGAAGGGCTGCGGGCCAACCGGCCCCTGGGGCAACGCCGCCGTCAGCGCGCCATCGCTTTCTATGTCGCGGCGCAATTCGCGCGCAACGAAGTGGGCCAGCTTGCGATTGCCGGACCCGGTGAACCGCAATCCGTCGTCAGTCCGCAACTGGCGGTCTTCACCGTTGATGTCGGGGCCGCGCATGGCGAAGTTCCCGTCCTCGTCGACAAAGCTATTCCAGATGTCGATATAGACTATCCCCGCGCGCTGCGCTCGCTCGCGATAGATGTCGTTGAAGGTCGCATAGCCCTGGTTGAGCCCGGAGGATTGCACTGGCGGCAGGCTGACCCAATAGACCGGAATCTGCTCGCTAAGGAACAGTTCGATAACCGTATCCACCCGCTGGGCGTAGAGCTCCCGCCACTCGTCGCTGCGGGGGGCATGGTCGACGCCGCCCCCGCGCAAGGGCTGACGATCGTTCCCGCCGATCATCACGATGGCGACGTCGATCTGCCTGTCCTCATTCTCCAGGAATGACTGCATCTCCGCCGGCCAGTCGAAATAGTCATCCCGCACCAGGCCCGAACTGGCGTTGCTCCGGCCCGATATGGCAATTGACGATGTTTCGTGGAACGCCTCCTCCAATCCGTCGCGCAAGCCCGAGGCGAAGAAGTCCCCGAATACCACGACCTGGCTGGCGTCCTCGTCCTTCTCGACGGCGGCCGGCTGCGATTGGGCCTGCGCAGCTGGCGCGCGGCGTTGACGTTGGGGTCGACGCTGACGCTGGGGTTGGGGCTGCGCCTGACGCCGCGGCTGGCCCGCGGCCGGCGGCGCCGGCTGGCTCGGATCGGCGCCCCGGCGCGGGGCACCTTGCCGCTGACGCGGATTGAAGAGCTGGCGGAAGAACGAGGAGATCGGGTTGTCCACCTGGGCAACGACGATAGGCGTACCCGCCGCCGTGCCCGGTGCCGGAACGCCGATGAGAAGGCCGGCGCTAAGGAGCGCGGCGACGATCATGCGCTTAGCCATCATAGCCCATGCTCTCCTGCCAGCAGCCTCGACCGCGTCAAATCTAGTGCAGGCAGCACCCGATTTCGAGCTGAATCAGCGATCCGCGCTGGCCGTCTGGTTGCGCAGGCGCTGCAGAAGCGAGTAGCTGGCATAGCCGTCGGCAGGCAGGCCGATGCGCGACTGGAAGGAACGAATGGCGCTCCGTGTCTTGGGCCCGACCATGCCGTCAATCCCGCCGGTATCGTAGCCGCGGCTGACCAGATGCTCCTGCATCTCCCGGCGTTGAGCGGCGGTCAGCGGCCTGTCATTTTCGGGCCATTCGCCGACGATCGGGTTGAATCCCTTGAGCCGGTCGGCCAAGTGGCCGACGGCCAGGGCGTATGAGTTGGCGTTGTTGTAGGCCAGGATCGTGCGGAAGTTGGGCAGGGCGAGGAAGGCCGGCCCGCGGGCGCCGGCGGGCAGCATCAGATAGGCCTCGTCATCGGGTCGCGGAAATGCTTGCCCTTGAACGCGGCGGACGCCGTGACGCTCCCATTCGCTTAAGCTGCGCCGCGCGTCCCCGTCGGCGAGCGCAAAGTCGAAGCCTTCCGGCAGGGTGACCTCATAGCCCCACGTCTTGCCGGTGCGCCATCCCCGGGCGCTGAGATAGGCCGCGGCCGAGCCCAGCGCGTCGGGTATGCTGTTCCAGATGTCGCGCCGGCCGGTGCCGTCGAAATCGACGGCATACTGATTGTAGGTCGTCGGTATGAACTGGGTATGGCCCATGGCGCCGGCCCACGAGCCATACATCTGCTCGGGCCTTACATCGCCGCGCTCGAGGATCTGGAGCGCGGCGAGAAGCTGCTGCTTGCCGAACGTGGCTCGCCGCCCACCCTGATAGGCGAGCGTGGCCAGCGAGCGGATCACCGGGCGCACAATGTTCTTGTTGTCGAGGACTTCACCATACGAGGATTCGATCCCCCAGATTGCCACCACGATGTAGCGGCTGACGCCGTAGCGCGCCTCGATGAGATCGAGGACGCCGGCGTGCCGCGCCAGCATTTCCTGGCCGGTTTCGATGCGCTCGTCCGAGACGGCAGAGGCGATGTAGTCGGAGACCGGCCGCACGAACTCCGGCTGCCGGCTTGCAAGCTCGATGACTTCAGGGTCCGGCGTCACCCCGTCAAAGGCTCGGCGAAAGGTGCCTTCGGAGATCCCCTTTGCGCGCGCTTCCGGCCAGAGCTCCTCGACCCACTGGGAGAAATTCCGGTCGGCGGATGCCGAACCTGCGGACACGACCATCATCATCGCCACCCCTACCACGACGGCGAGGCGACGCCAGAATTCCGAACCGGGCAAACCGAACCACATCTGCAAATTCCTCCAGTCCAAGCGCGCCCCGTTCTCCGCCGCTCGCGTTCGAGCCACTGACCGCGCAAATGCGGCGTGGTGACGACGAATTGCGTAGACAGGTCCGAAGCTCCAACCGATGCATCCAGCGCGGCAATGGATCGCCGCATGTGCAAATTTGCCTGCGACTCGTTACTCTCTGGTAACCAACCCGACCGTCCAACCATCCAATGAGCGAGCTCACCAGACCCATGAAGCCCATTCGCAAGGCCATCTTTCCCGTCGCCGGCCTGGGAACGCGATTCCTCCCGGCGTCCAAGGCCATGCCCAAGGAGATGCTGACCATCGTCGATCGGCCGATAATTCAGTACGTCGTTGACGAGGCGGCCGAAGCCGGCATCGAGCACTTCGCTTTCGTAACCGGCCGCGGCAAATCCGCCATCGAGGACCATTTCGATCGGCAGCCGGAACTCGAAGAGACGCTGGCCAGCCGTGGCAAGACGGCCGAACTCAAGACGCTGGAAGCCTGCCTGCCTGCCGCCGGGCGCACCAGCTTCACGCGTCAGCAGGCGCCACTGGGCTTGGGTCATGCGGTGTGGTGCGCCCGCGATATTGTCGGCGACGAGCCCTTCGCACTGATCCTGCCCGACGTGCTTGTGAAATCCTCGCCCGGCTGCCTCAAGCAGATGATGGACGCCTGGCGGGAACTCGGCGGAGGCAATCTCACCGCCGTCGAGGAGGTGCCGCGGGACCAGGTAAGCAGCTATGGCGTGGTCGGGGTGGGCCACCAGCATGGCCGTGCCTTCGAGCTCGACGGCATGGTGGAAAAGCCGAAGCCCGAGGATGCGCCCTCCAATCTCATCATCACCGGGCGCTACATTCTGGAGCCGCAGATATTCGAGCTGCTGGAGAGGCAGGAGCCCGGCGCGGGCGGCGAAATCCAGGTTACCGATGCCATGCTCAAGCTTGCCGAGGATCGGCCCTTCTATGGCTACCGGTTCGACGGCACGACCTATGACTGCGGCTCGAAGATCGGCTTCCTGGCCGCCAATCTCGCCTACGGGCTCGACCGCCCCGATCTCGGCGACCGGCTGCGTCAGGAAATCGACGCCTTGCTGACGCCTACCGCCTGACCCGTACGCCGACTTCCACGCGGGTCTCGTTATAGTCGCTGCCGGGCACGGACGAGGCGAAGCGCTGATGGCTGGCTTCCGCCACGAGCGCCACTTCCCGGCTCATAAGGTATTCAAGGCCCAATCCTGCGCGCCGGAAGGTCTCGCGCTGGGGGGCGCCGACATAGCTGGTCCGTGTATAGCCGAGGTTCAGCGTAGCAATCAGGTTGCGCCGCAGGGCGTGCGTGACCGAAAGGTTCGCCCTGCCCACGCGAGCGCCCGAGACGAACGGATCGATCGAGGCCTCCTCCGCGGTCAACGCACCGGAGAGGGTTACGGTCGTCAGGGCGGACGGCTCCCACGTCAGCGAGCCTTGAAAGGCGGGACCGTCGACGACGGCGAGAACGGGATCGTCGGGGGTCTGGCGCTGGTAGCCGATCCCTGCCTCGCCAGAGATGACGGGAGTGAGGCGCACCTCGACGCCGGTCAGCACCTTGTAGCCGCGGGACCCCCGCCGTGGGCCGGCCGGCGAGAACGGCTGGTCATAGCGCCGGCGATTCAGCGTCGAGTCGACGAACAGCGCGGCTCCTTCAACAAGCTCATAGCTTGCCCGCCCGCCGACCTCTTCGGAGCGATAGTCGCGCGGCATCCTTGCGATCGCCGCATCGTCGTCATAGTTGTTCTTCTGCACCGCGCCCCGCAGGGTCAGTCCAACCCGCCCGATCTCCCGGGTAATGCTTGCTTCCCCCCGGATACGCTCGACATCCATGTCGTCGTCGACGCCCGGCGGCACATTGGGATCGTCCCGGCTCTCCGGATCGCGCCGATAGCTCGCGCGCAGGTCCGCGTGAAGGCCGGTTCGGATATCCACCCGGCCGGCAAGCTCCGAATCGATGGTGATCTGCGCCTCATCCTGCGCCGTTGAGCGTGTGCGATACGAGGCCGCCGCGCGCCCACGCAGCTCGTGCCGGTTCCAGTCGGATCGGAACTCTACTCCGGGAACCAAACGTCCATAACCACCGCCGCGCGGCGCCACGCTGCGTTGGGCCACATTGTCGCTGTAGCCCGTCCACAATTCCAGGGAGGGCAGGACGATGAAGGTGCCGATCCGCACGCCGATAGGGGCATACGGATCCTCGTCGCGGTCCCGCCCTCGGGGCTCACTGCTGGCCGGCTCCTCGGCCGCTGCGTCCGCGACTTCAAGATTCCACAGCGCGGGCGCTTCCTCCTGCGGGGCGACCCGGCCGCGCAGGCCTAGCTCGTCATCCTCCTCCCGCGCGATCTCCTCTTGCGCGATTGCGGTAGCCAGGGTGCCAGCGGCTGCCAGAACCAGCAACGACACGGCGGCGAGCATTGGGCGAAGGTAGTGCAGGATGGTCACGGCCCGTGGTTCCGCACTGCGAGGATTGGATGGGAGCACCGGGCGGCGCGCCTTGGGCAACCGTCAGGCTAGGCGAAACATGGTTAATCCATACTTAATCGCGCGGCCGTCATCGCGATTGGACTTCGGACGCAGCCGCAAAGTGTGCTAAAGGGCCTCGGCGGGAGACACCGCTTCGATGAGACGGGGATTCTTGCACGATGGCGCTCAATGCTCGCGATGAGGAGTACGCCCGGTCCGGGGCGGTTACCTCGGCGCTACGCACCCTGGAGCTGGAGTGCGCCGGCCTGACGGCGCTTGCCGACACCCTGCGCGGTCCGGGCGCGGACGCGTTCTGTGCCGCCGTGGATCTGATCCACCAGGCCACCGGACGCGCCATCGTGACCGGAATGGGCAAGAGCGGCCATGTCGGCCAGAAGGTCGCTGCGACGCTTGCTTCGACGGGCACGCCGGCATTCTTCGTCCACCCCAGCGAAGCCAGCCACGGCGATCTCGGCATGATCCGGTCGGGCGAGGATCTTGTCATTGCCCTGTCCTGGTCGGGCGAGACCACCGAGCTGACCAACCTGGTGCAATATTCCAGGCGGTTTCGGGTGCCGCTTGTGGCCATCACGTCGAGCGATGACAGCACGCTGGCGCGTGCCGCCGATATCGTGCTGGTGCTGCCGCGCACGCGGGAGGCCTGTCCGCACGGCCTGGCGCCGACGACCTCGACACTCATGCAGCTCGCCCTTGGCGACGCGCTGGCCATTGCGTTGCTGGAGCGCAAGGGCTTCACGGCGATAGACTTCAAGACGTTCCATCCCGGCGGCCGCCTCGGGGCAGCCCTGTCTCATGTCAGCGATTTCATGCACCGGGGCGATCGCCTGCCGCTTGCCCGGGTCGATACCCCGATGGCCGAGGCGGTCGTGATGATGACGGAGAAGAGCCTGGGCTGTCTGGGAATCGTCGATGGGGGGGGACGGCTGGTCGGGATCGTCACCGATGGCGACCTTCGCCGCCACATGAACCCCAAGTTGCTCGACAGTACCGTCGGCGACATCATGACGAGCCGGCCGAAGACCATCGGGCCCGACATGCTGGCCAGCCAGGCGCTCGAGGTTCTGAACTCGTCGGCCATCACCGCCCTGTTCGTCGTCGAGGACGCTCGCCCGGTCGGTCTCGTCCACATCCACGACCTCCTGCGCATCGGCGTCGCGTGACCCCGGACCGGCAGCATTCAAATCGGCCGTTTAGCGATTGGTTAGGTTGCCCCGTCTAGTGTGCCTGCCGGAACGGGCGCGGGGGGGTGCAGTCCTTCGCGCACTAGCGTCTTCTGAGTACGGTAGCCGCGCATGGATATCGCAACCATCGTCGGAATTCTGGCGGGAACCGTCGTTGTCGCCCTGGCGATCTTCGTGGGCGGCGACTTCGTCACGTTCATGAACCTGCCGTCGATTCTCATCGTGGTCGGTGGCGCGATGGCGGCAACCATCATCAGGTTCCCCATTTCCGGAGTTGCGTCCGCCTTCGTGTTGGGAGGGCGGATCGCCTTTACGCACAAGAAGGTCGAGCCCCGCGAGCTGATCGAGGAGGTCGCCGAGCTTGCCGATGTCATGCGCAAGAAGGGGCCTCTGGGCCTGGAGAATGTCCAGGTCGGAGACGATTACTTGGCCAAGGGCCTTCAACATATCGCCGACGGCTACGATTCCGCCTTCATCCGCGAATTGCTGGAGCGCGAGCGCGACTTGAACCTCGAACGCCTCGAGGAAGGCCAGCGCATCTTCAAGGCGATTGGCGACTCGGCCCCCGCCTTCGGGATGATCGGAACCCTTGTCGGCCTGGTTCAGATGCTGGCCAACATGGACGATCCCTCCTCGATTGGCCCGGCGATGGCGATTGCCCTCCTGACGACGCTCTATGGAGCGGTCATCGCGGCATTGATCGCCCTGCCGATCGCCGACAAGCTCGCCCTAAAGGCACGGACCGAGGAGATCAATCAGACGCTGATCCTCGACGGCATCCTGCAGATCCGAGAGGCCAAGAGCCCGTCGGTCATTCGCGAGATGCTGATCGCCTACCTGCCGGAGAAGAACCGGCAGGAGGTCGAGGCAATGGCCGCTGCCTGACCCATGCCCGCGCGCGGCAACCCGAAGCGGGGCAAGTCCGACGACAAGGGCGCGCCGGCCTGGATCGTAACCTTTGCCGATCTCATGTCGATCCTGGTCTGCTTCTTCGTCCTTATCATCTCGTTCTCGATCGTCGACGAAAAAAAGCTTCAGATCGTAGCCGGCTCTATGCGTGATGCCTTCGGCGTTACCCTGGAGTTGCGACAAACCGGGGTCGTCGAAATCCACGGCATTCCGTTGCGCGAATTCATCCGTCGCTTGACCTGGGCACCGCAGGAAGAGAACCAGTCCAACTTCGCCGAGGAACGCCACGATCACCGTCAGGCCCAGGGGCCGGAAGCCAACACCCACGACGTGGAGAAGGCGGAGGAGGAGCAGCCGGACCAGTTCATCATGGCCGCACAGTCGCTGCGCCAAGCCTGGCAGGACATGCCGGAACTCATGGAGATGTCGGATCAGATCCTGATGGAGGAGACGCCGGAGGGCCTCAATATCCAGCTCATCGACACCGAAGGCCGTTCCATGTTTCCGGGAGGATCAAAGCATCCCTACGAGCATACGCGAATCCTGCTTGCGCGCATGGCCCCGATCCTGCGCGACCTGCCCAACCGGATCGTCATAACCGGCCACACCAGTTCCGACCGCTCGGAGGAACGGGTCGGCTATTCCCAATGGGAGCTTTCGGCGGATCGCGCCAACGCGGTTCGCAGCGTCCTTGCCGCCCATGGCGTGAAAAGTGATCGCTTCGCGGCGGTCACCGGCAAGGCCGACACCGACCCACTGTTCCCCGAAGATTCCTTCCTGCTCGCCAATCGGCGCATCAGCATCCTGTTGCTGAGAGAGGAACCGCCGCTGCCGCCGCAGCATCGGCCATGACCCGTCAAACCCAGCCCGACAGTTCCCGTCTGACCACGCTTTCAATCACCCGCATGCCCTCGGGCGTGTCGTTCAGGCATGGCAGTGCGGCGAAGTGCTCGCCGCCGTGCTCCAGAAAGATCTCCTTATTCTGCTCGGCAATCTCCTCAAGCGTCTCCACGCAATCGGACACGAAGCCCGGCGTGATCACCGCTAGCCGCTTTACGCCGCGCTCCGCCAGCCCTTTCACGGTCTCGTCGGTATAGGGTTTGAGCCACTCGGCGCGCCCAAAGCGGGACTGGAAGGTTACCATCAGCCGGTCCGCGTCCCAGCCCAGCGCCTCGCGCAACAGCCGCGCCGTTTTGTGGCAATGACAGTGATAGGGATCGCCCTGGTCGAAATATTCCTGCGGCAGGCCGTGAAACGAGGCGATGACCAGTTCGGGCTCGAAATCCAGCGCATCGAGGGCAGTCCGCATGGAAGCGGCCAGTGCCGCGATGTAGACCGGGTCGTCGTGATAGGCAGGGGCCGTGCGCAGGGCGGGCTGCCAGCGCATCTTCATCAGCGATTCGAATACCTTGTCGTTGACGGTCGCCGTCGTCGCGGCCGAATACTGCGGATAGAGCGGAACGACGAGAACGCGCTCGCATCCGGCCGCGGTGAGGCGCTGCAGCCCATCCGCGATCGAGGGATTGCCGTAGCGCATTGCCCAGTCGACGACGAGACGATCGTCAAGGTCCGACAGGGTGTCGGCCAGCTTGTCCGACTGGCTGCGTGTGATCGTCCGCAGGGGCGACTCGTCGAGTTCCCGGTTCCAGATGAGATCGTAGGCAGCGCCACTCGATTGCGGCCGACGGGTAAGAACCAGAAAATTGAGAATGGGCCACCAGATGAGGCGCGGCGTTTCGATCACGCGGCGATCCGACAGGAACTCCTTGAGATATCGCCGCATCGACCAGTAGTCGGTCGCGTCCGGCGTGCCGAGATTGACGAGAAGTGCGCCGATCCGGCCGGATTTCACGTCCGGATGTCCCGCCGGACGCCGCTGCGGCGCCCCGGCAAACGCCTCGATACGCTCAAGCTTGTTCATGACGGCCCCTATTCGATCGCCCCGCCTAGAATAGGGTGACAGCCAGCCGGATCAAAGGATATTGCGTCGAATGGCCGCTTGCGCTGGCCAATCCGCGGCCCGGGGCGCCGGCATCGCGGCGACCGAGAATAAGCCAATACCCGTCCGGGAACATTTGGGCGCGCGAGGGGAAGCGGACCGCCTCCCCCCGGCTTGATGGAACGCGAGGCGCCTTGGCTCAGAGATTGTATTCTGCGCGGATCTGCTGGACCAGCGCGGCGCATGTCTCCTCGTCGCCGGCCTGGGCCTGCTGCTCGGCCTGAACGAGTGCCGCGTCGAGTTCGCCGCGCTCCTGATCAGACAGTTGCGAGGCCTCGGCGGCGGCGCGCACCTGATTGATGTCCTGGAGGCAATCGGTCTGCGCCAGGGCCGGGGTTGCAAGGCCGAGGGCGAAGAGCAGCGTAAGAGCAGTACGTGTCATGACTTTCACCTCTTGGATCTGATCAACGGACGGCGACGACAGCCGCTCCGGCCGTCAGCGCCGAGGGTGATCGTCATGCTGCCTAGTGGCGATCGAGGGGAGGGGTCTGGGTCATTGTGGGGCTATTGTGTGGATGGCCGCCATCAGTTGGACGAGGGCGTGGCGAAGTCGGGTGATCGTGGCGTGCGGATGATTCGGTCCGTCGTCACCGGGCCGAAACTGGCGGCACCGACGGGTCATGACGACTTGCGCTTGTGCTCCTGCTTGCCTTTGCGCTTGGTTCCGGCCATCTCCTCGAGCTGCGCCTCGCTCATCGAGTCGTACATGCTCCTGGAGGCGCCTTGCAGGTCAGATACCTTGGTTTCTCCGCGCTTGGCCGCCAAGGCCGCGCCCGCCGCCTTCTGTTGCGATCCGGATTTCGCTGGCATGATTCCATCTCCCATTCCGAGGTTCGGGATCGGGAAACCAGCGATGGACGAACCGGTTCCGGCTCAGTTCAGGCTGCGAACCAGCTGCCCGCCATCAACCGTGACCGTGGCGCCCGTCATGAAGGAGGAGGCGTCCGAAGCCAGCAGCAAGAGCGCACCGTCCAGATCGGCCTCCTGGCCGATCCGCTTCATGGGTATTGCGCGGTCGATCAGTTGCTGGCCCTTGTCGGATTCGAAGAAGTCGCGGTTGAGTTCGGTGACGATATAGCCGGGCGCCAGCGCGTTGACCCGGACACCGCTGTTGGCAAGCTCAAGCGCCATGGCCTTGGTGAGCTGCACCACCCCGGCCTTGGCAACGGCGTACGCCGACACCGTCTTGGCGACCCCGAAGCCGAAGATCGAGGCGATATTGATGATGGTGCCGCCGCGTTCGGCTGCCGCCATGCGCCGGGCCGCCTCCTGGGCAACGAACCAGACCCCGTCCAGATTGGTGTCGAGCACCTTGCGCCAATCATCGGCCGACTGGTCGAGCACCCGTGCCTGCGCCGCCACGCCGGCGTTGTTGACGAGGATGTCGACCGGCCCGAACTGCGCCTCCGCGACATCGAATGCCTCCGGAATGGCCTGGCGATCGTTGACGTCGAGGATGATCGGCGCCGCCGCCCCCCCGGCCGCGACGATTTCGCCGGCCAGCGCGTCGAGCCGCTCCTTGCGGCGCGCGGCAATGGCGACTCGGGCGCCGTTTTCGGCGAGCACGCGCGCGAAATGACGGCCCAGCCCGCTCGAGGCGCCGGTCACCAGGGCCGTCCTACCGGACAAGTTGAACAACTCGGCAGCGCGCATTCAGCACCTCATCCGTAAAGAACCGCAGGGAGCCAGGTGGCCAGACCGGGAAACAGCGCCAGCACCAACAAGGCCAGGAGCTGGATGACGATGAAGGGAAGGACGCCCCGATAGATGTGGATCGTCCGCACCGCGGCCGGCGCCACCCCCCGAAGATAGAACAGGGCAAAACCGAAGGGCGGCGTCAAGAACGACGTCTGTAAATTGATCGCCATCATGATGCCAAGCCAGATCGGATCGAGGCCCATGAGCATAAGGGCCGGTGCGACGATGGGCACGATGACGAGGGTGATCTCGATGAAATCGAGGAAGAAACCGAGGACGAACATCGCCGCCATGACGAGGATCATCGCACCGAGGGTTCCCCCCGGCATCGCCTCCAGCAACGAGCGCACCGTGTCGTCGCCGCCGAGCCCCCGAAACACCACGGTGAACAGGGCTGCCCCGATCAGGATCATGAAAACCATGGTCGTGAGCTGGGCGGTGGATTGGATGACCGCCGACAGAACCCCCGCCCGCCAGCCGCGCAGCAAGGCCACTGCGAGCCCCCAGGCGGTCATTGCCGTCAGGAGCGCGGCCGCACCGATGGCGACGAGTTCGACCGGCGAGATCACGCCGCGCCGGATGCGCAGGTCAAACGTGGCCGTCAGCACGATGAGCCCGATCAGGCTTACGGCGCCGACCAGGATTGGCCGGGCCTTGTCCGGCGCGAGCCGGTAGCCGGCAAGAAAGGTGGCGCCGACCGCGCCTACTGACGCAGCTTCGGTAGGCGTGGCAATGCCGCCGAGGATCGAGCCGAGCACTGCCACGATGAGAACCACCGGCGGGACCAGCGCTTCGAGGAGATGCTTCCAGAACGCGCCGCGATCAATATCGAATTCCTCCGGCGGCACTGGTGGCATCGCCGCCGGCCGGATAACCGCCACGACGACGAGATAGAGGAGATACATCCCGACCAGCACCAGGCCCGGGATCAGGGCGCCGGCGAACAGGTCACCCACGGAGATGGTGTCCGGCGCGAAGATGCCCTCTTCGAGCTGGGCCCTCTGATAGGCCGTGGACAACACGTCGCCTAGCAGGATCAGCACGATCGATGGCGGGATGATCTGACCCAGCGTGCCGGCCGCGCTAATGGCGCCGCTGGCGATCCGGGGATCGTAGCCGCGCTTCAGCATTGTCGGCAGGGCGAGGAGCCCCATCGTGACGACGGTGGCCCCCACGATGCCCGTGGAGGCGGCCATCAGGGCGCCGACGATGCACACCGAATAGCCGAGCCCACCGCGCAACTGGCCGAACAGCATCGACATGGAGTCGAGGAGCTGTTCGGCGACCTTGGAGCGCTCCAGCATCACCCCCATCAGGATGAACAGCGGGACCGCAATCAGCACCTGATTGGTCATGATGCCGAAGATGCGCTGGGGAAAGGCCCCCAGTATGCCGAGATTGAAGACGCCGAGGGCGTGACCCAGCAGCGCGAAGACGAGACTCACCCCGGCCAGCGTAAAGGCAACGGGAAAGCCGAGCAGGATCGCCGCGCAAAGCGTGACGAACATCGCGGCGTCGAGAATCTCGTTGAGCGCCATGGCCGCCTACTCGGCGTCCCGGTCGGCCTCGGCAAGCGGCGCGTGTCCGAGTATCGTCGCCACCGCCCTGACCGCCAACACGACGGCTTGCAGGGCAAGCGTCACGGTGAACAGCAGAATGAACGTCTTCAACAGAAAGATGGCTGGGATGCCGCTTGTCTCGCGCGAGCCTTCCAGCACTGCCCAGGACCGCGCGACATAGGGATATCCCACCCACCAGAGCAGCCCGCACATCGGTAGCAGAAAGACGATGACGCCGAATAGGTTGATCGCTGCCTGGCGGCGCGGCGATGCGGAACCATAGAAGATATCGACCCGGACATGCCGGTCATCGCTCAGCGTCCAGGCTGCAGCCATCATGAACAGGATGGCGTGGGCATAGATGATCGACTCCTGCATGAAGAGCGAGCCGGTGCCGAAGACATATCGCAGCAGCACCAAGGCGAACTGAACCAGCATCATGAATAGGGCGAGCCAAGCCGCCGCGAGGCCGGCAGCGCGGTTCACGCCTTCGATGGACCGGCAGATGGCAAGCAGCCCAGTCAATTCTGAAACCTTCCGGTCCAACCCGCGCCGCGCCCGCGCGACGCGTCAGGCGCGCCGGGCAGCCAGGCCCGATCGGACGTGGCGCCCGAGCAGGACAGGGACTTGTGTCCTGTCCTGCCCGGGACCTTACTCATGCGCGAAACGGAATGTCGAGATCACGCGTTGACGCGAACGCCCGCTCGCCGGTGTCGGTCCACCGCATGGCCGTTTCCCGGAACTGGATCATGGAATCGATGATCCGCCCGGTCAGCTCGTCCCGCCCGGCAAGATCGGAGATCACCTCGACGGAGGCGCGCGCCTGCGCCTCAATGACTTCCTCGGGAAAGCGTCGCACGTTGACGCCGTGCTCGTTGATAAGGGTGTCGAGCGCCTGCAGATTGTTGGCGTTAAAGTCCGCGGTGACGATATTGTTCTCCGCCTGGGCCGCCACCTCGATGATCAACTGCAGGTCGGAGGGCAACTCGCTGTACGCCGCCTTGTTGACCGTCACCTCGAGCGCCGCGCTCGGCTCGATGATGCTCGGATAGTAGTAGTTGCTGTGCACGCGGTATAGGCCGAGCGCGAGGTCGTTCCACGGCCCGACCCATTCGGCCGCGTCAAGCGCGCCCGACTGCAGCGACGGGAAGATCTCGCCGGCGGGCATGGTCTGAACGTTCAGCCCGACCTGACGCCAGACCTCGCCGCCGAGACCGGCGGTGCGGAAGCTGAGGCCCTGAAGGTCCTCCACGCTGTTGACTTCCTCCGGGAACCACCCGGCCATCTGGGTCCCCGTGTTGCCGCCGTTCCACGCCTTGAGACCGAATTCGTCGTAGAGTTCGTCCCACAGCTCCTGGCCGCCGCCGTAATACATCCATGCGTCGTGCTCCAGCGTGAGCATGGTGTAGGGGGCCGAGGTAAAAAAGTTGAGACCGGGATGATTGCCCTGCCAGTAGTACGGCGTAGCGTGCATGATCTGGGCGGTTCCCGCTGTCACCGCATCGAAGGATTCGAATGGCGGAACGAGCTCGCCAGCCCCGTAAACGGTGATGTGAAGGCGGCCATTGCTCATCGCGTTGACCCGCTCGGCGAAGCGCTCGGCCCCCACGCCAAGGCCCGGGAAACCCGACGGCCACGTGGTGACCATGTTCCATTCGAAGCGCTCCTGGGCGAGCGCGGGTTTGGGAAAGTTGGTGACGGCGACAGCCGCACCGCCTGTGACAAGGCCAGCCTTCCTTATGAACGAACGACGATCCATAGTACAATCTCCCTCCCTTGGAAGCCTTCGGGCATTTTGGTGGCATAGAGTGCCACTACTTGGTGGATGATGGCAATTTTTGCTTATATGTCACCGGCAGATACAAGACGCTCTGCCGCTTTGCAACACTAGGTGAAGCCACTGCGACATGATGGACTTGGCCACTGGATCGACGTGTGAGAGCAGCTTGGGTAAGCTGAAGGACGAGGTTGCCAGCGAGCGGTCACCGCTGGTCGGCGTGGTCGCCGACACGCGCACATTCGACAACTATGAATGGCACGCCGCGCCAGCCATTTATCTGTCCGCCCTGGTGCGCCACGCCGGAGCCACACCCATCATCATTCCAGCGCTCGGTGGCGAGGTCGACATTGCGCGCTGCCTTGACCCGCTCGATGGGGTTCTGCTCACGGGCAGCCGCTCCAACGTCCATCCCGAGCAGTACGGGGTTTCCCCCACCCCGGCGCATGAGCCGTTCGATACCCAGCGCGATGCGACTGCCCTGCCGGTGATCCGCCTGGCGCTCGACCGCGGCCTGCCGCTGTTCGCCATTTGCCGCGGCATACAGGAGCTCAATGTCGCCCTCGGTGGTTCAATCGCCGCCGAGCTCCATGCGTTGTCCGGCCGCATGGATCACCGTGCGCCTGACTCCGGGACCCAGGACGAGCGCTTCGCGATTCGGCATGCAATCACCGCGCGGTCCGGCGGCGTGCTCCAACACCTCATCGGTGCCGAGCGCATTGCCGTCAATTCGGTCCACCGCCAGGGCATCGATCGGCTCGCGCCGGGCCTCGACATCGAGGCCACCGCCGAGGATGGGACCATAGAAGCCGTGCGCGTGCGGGATGCGAAGGCCTTCGCCATGGGGGTGCAATGGCACCCGGAATACTGGGCTGGCAGCGATGCCCCCTCGACCCGATTGTTCAAGGAGTTCGGCGCCGCCCTGCGCGGCGAAGACATTGCCGCGCGCGCTGCGGCGGAGTGACCCTCAGGCGCCGACGAGTTCGGGAAGTTCGTCGAGCGTCGTGATCGTTGCGGCGATCTCGCCCGGCAGATTGTCCGGCGGCACCGAAAAGCGGTCGAGGCGGGCGACCCGTAAGCCGAAATGGGCCGCGCCGCTGGCGTCCCACGGATTGGTGGACACGAAGCAGATTCGGTCCGGGGCAACGCCCAGCCGGTCGACGGCCAGCCGGTAAACGCGCCGATCAGGCTTGTAGATTCCGACCTCCTCGACCGAAAGAACGCCATCGAGCAGCGGCGCCAGGCCGGCGGTCTCGGTTGCCGCGGCGAGCATGTCCGGCGCGCCGTTGGACAGGATTGCCGTGGCCATTCCGCTGGCTTTCAGCTGCGTCAGACAGGGTGCGGCATCGCCATAGGCATCGAGGGTGCGATAGAGCTCGAGAAGCCGCGCGCGCACGGAGCTGTTGTTCACCCCATGCGCGGCCAGCGCATAGTCGAGGGCATCGGCGGTCACTTGCGCGAAATCGGCGTGGGCGCCCATCAGACTGCGCAGCCAAGTGTATTGGAGTTGCTTGTCGCGCCACAATCTGGAAATGCTGTCGGCCTGATCGCCCAGCTCGCCGGCGACCCGCGAAACCGGCGCATGCACATCGAAAAGGGTGCCGTACGCGTCGAAGACGCAGGCGCCGATATCCCCCAGCATCGAACGTCTCCTTTTGTCGTCATCAAGGACCTTGCCTGCTCGCCGGGCCGTTGTCGACCGCGCGGCGCAAAGCGCGTGCGAGCTTGACAGGCGGCGCCACCGCTGGTTCTATCCGCGCCCACTGGGCTCGGTCACAAATCCGGGCGGTTTTCCCACGAACAGCAAGAACGATCACCGCTGCGGCGGTCTCGACGGCAGATTTGTCATGAAGGTCAAGAATTCGCTCAGATCGCTGATCAAGCGGCACCGCGAGAATCGCGTAGTGCGCCGGAAGGGGCGTATCTACGTCATCAACAAGCGCAACCGCCGCTTCAAGGCCCGCCAGGGCTGAGCCAGCCACGTCGCAATTTTCCGGCTCCCGGCAAATTGAATTGACCGGGGCGCTTGTGCGCGCCATTTGGTCAAGGATGATTGGTCGGAGTCGCACTCTGCTCGCGGGCCTCGTGACAGGCGCGGTCATTGCCGCGTTCGTGGTGCTGGCGCCCGGCTCGGCGTCGGGCGATGTCGGGCTTGACGATCCGCCCCCGCAGAGCTTCGATCCCGCCCCGGACCGGGATGGGGACCCTGCGGCGCGCCGCCCAGTGGAAGCCCTTCTCGACCGCCTGTCCGAGGCGAGCGACGAAGCCGAAGCGCGCCAGCTCGAACGCATGATCGTGTACAACTGGCGCCAATCCGGCAGCCCGACAGTGGATCTGCTGCTGAGCCGGGCCGCCGAAGCGATCGAGGACGATGAATTCGGCACCGCGATCGCGTTCCTCGATACCATCGTCGAGCTGGCCCCCGAGCTTCCCGAAGGTTGGAACATGCGGGCCACCGTCTATTTCCGGATCGACGAATACCAGCGCGCCATCAACGATATCGGGCGCACATTATCTCTGCAGCCTCGCCATTTCGGCGCCCTGAGCGGGCTCGGCATGATCTTCCATCGCCTCGACGAGAAGGAACGGGCGCTCAGCGCCCTGCGTCAGGCGCTTGAGGTGCATCCCTATCTGCCGAACATCGAACCGCTCGTCGAGCGGCTTCGGATCGAGGTTGAGGGCCGGGAGATCTAGCCTTGAGGGGGCTCGCCGGCGCGCCCGGCCTCAGGCGGAATAGCAGACGAAAGCCACCTTGTTGCCGTCGGGATCTCGGACATAGGCTGCGTAGAAGCGGGCATCATATTGAGGCCGGTATCCGGGGCCGCCCTCGTCAATGCCGCCATTTTGCATGGCAAGCTCATAAAGCCGGTCGATCAACCGGGGTTCGTTGACCAGAAAGGCGGTCATTGACCCATTGCCGACATTTGCCGCCTCCCCGTTGAACGGATAGCCCGTGAAGAAGCGCGGAAAGGCTTCGTCGTCCTGCCGGCCCCACGAGGCGCATTGCCCGTCGCGCCAGCACTGGTCGAGCCCCATCTCTGCGAAGATGGGGTCGTAGAAGCGCATTGAGCGCTCCAGGTCGTTGGTTCCCACCATGGTGTAGCCGATCATCTGCTGGGTTCCTTCTGCCCGACCGGATCACAACTCTGCTGACTGATCGCCGGGAATGGTGCTTAATAGGTGAGCTCTGCACAGGGTCAACCCGTGTGCCAAGGCGCCACCACCTAATCCCCTCGTGGTGGAATGCTGACTCCCCCATCGCTGCCTTTGGTCGTCACCGACGATTGTTTTCGCCGTGACGCCATGTCTATATTGCCGACAACCGTTTCCAGTATGTGAAATCGTACATCGTTGCCGGAGGGGGGATGGGGGTCATCGGAGGGATTGGCGCGCCGCGGGGCTGGCGAGATTTTGGACTGACCCGTATGTGCGCGCTGGTCGGTCTGGCCCTGTCTGTAGCCGCAGTTGCGCCCACGCCGGCACCCGCTGATGAGGATTGGACTACCGCGGATCGGCGGAACTCGATCTTCGTGTTCGGCGGACCCCTGTCGACCACCGACATCTGGAGCTCGATGATATTCAACGTGCACAAGCCCTCGGGGCGTGTGCTCTATGACAATTTTGTCGTGGGCGGGGCCTATGGTCGCGACATCCTCGATCTGACCGAGCATTTGCGCTTTGGGGTGGAGGCCGGCGCGGCGCTACGCTTCGGCGATTACAAATCGTGCTGCAATCCAGTGGTGCGGGGATCGGTGAGGTCGGGCGAGTTCTGGGGGGCCGGAGTACTCCGCCATACCGGGTTCGACCTGTTCGGCGGCAGCGTGCGCATCGCCCCGGCTGTAGCGGTCGGGATAAGCACAGTGACCAAACCAATCGGTGCCGAGCATGGCGTCCAGTCTCATTTCGAGAGCGGGAACTCGCGGACCCTTTTCTACCTGGGTCCGGAACTCAGCCTGACCTCGCCCAGCTGGGGTAATGTCGAGTTCGTCTACCGCCTCCATCACCGTTCGGGACTCTACGGCACGCTTGGCAATGTGAAAGAAGGCTACAACGCCAACGCCTTCGGTTTGCGCTTCCGTTATTGATCAGCCCCACCCGTTTGCAGTTTCGGCGCTGCCACTTGGCGCCCGCCCGCTTGCGTTCTTACCGACATTCCACTAGTACCGGCGGCGGGACACCCCTCCCCAACGAGGGGCGACTATCTGGAAGGGTAGCTGACATGCCAGATATCGCTAAGCCGGCCATGCGGCCGGCTAATCCGCATTTTTCCTCCGGCCCGTGCGCCAAGCGCCCCGGCTGGGCCCCCGAAAATCTCCGCAGCGCACTTACCGGGCGCTCGCACAGATCGAAGCCTGGCAAGGCGCGCCTCAACGAGGCCATCGAGCTGACCCGCCAGATCCTCGGCGTGCCGGCCGACTATCGTATCGCCATCGTGCCGGCCTCGGATACCGGCGCCGTCGAGATGGCCTTGTGGTCGATGCTCGGCGCGCGCGGCGTCGAGATGCTGGCCTGGGAGAGCTTCGGCACCGGCTGGGTCACCGACGTCGTGAAACAGCTTAAGCTTGAGGATGCGCGGGTCACGCAAGCTGACTATGGCGAACTGCCTGATCTCGGGCAGGTCGATTTTGAGCGCGACGTGGTGTTCACATGGAACGGCACCACCTCGGGCGTGCGCGTGCCCGATGCCGACTGGATACCGTCGGACCGTGCCGGGCTGACCATCTGCGATGGGACCTCGGCGGTCTTCGCGCAGCGCCTCGACTGGGCGAAGCTCGACGCGACGACCTTCTCCTGGCAGAAGGTGATGGGCGGTGAGGCCGCCCACGGAATGCTCATCCTGTCGCCGCGGGCCGTGGAGCGGCTGACCTCCTATACGCCGCCTTGGCCAATGCCCAAGATCTTCCGTCTCACCAAGGGCGGTGAGCTGAACGAGGGTATCTTCCGGGGCGAGACGATCAACACGCCGTCCATGCTCTGCGTCGAGGATTATCTGGATGCCCTCCGCTGGGGGCAGAGCGTTGGCGGACTGACCGGGCTGATCGGCCGGGCTGATCGCAACCTCGCCGTCATCGCGGCGTGGGTGGAGCGTACGCCCTGGGCCGAATTTCTCGCCCGTCGCCCGGAAACCCGCTCCAATACCTCGGTGTGCCTGCGGATCGTCGACCCGGCCGTTTGCGCCCGCTCGCAGGACGGCCAGGCCGCGTTCGCCAAGCGCATCGTCGCACTCCTGGAATCCGAAGGCGTTGCCCACGACATCGGCCACTATCGCGATGCGCCGCCGGGTCTGCGCATCTGGTGCGGTGCCACCATAGACTCCGCCGATCTGGAGGCGCTGACCTTTTGGCTCGACTGGGCCTTCCAGGTCGCGACGGCGGAGCTCGACCAGGTCGCCTGACCCCGGCACCCGCCGCTCTCGCCGGAAACCACACGACACAGCGCTGGACAGGTCCGCAGAACCGGATCCGTCCGCCATCTATACAACACGACAAGGATTGAACCATGACCCCCCGCGTGCTGATCTCCGACAAGCTGTCTCCGGCCGCCGTCGACATATTCCGCGATCGCGGAATCGAGGTCGATTACGAGCCCGAGCTGGGCAGCGACAAGGCCGCCATCGCCGCGCGCATCGGCGATTATGATGGCCTGGCCATACGCTCCACCACCAAGGTCACCGAAAAGGTGATAGCGGCCGCCGACCGGCTCAAGGTGGTGGGCCGGGCCGGGATTGGCGTCGACAATATCGACGTGGCCGCCGCCACCAAGAAGGGCATCATCGTGATGAACACGCCCTTCGGAAACTCGATCACAACCGCCGAGCACGCCATCGCTATGATGCTCGCACTCGCCCGCCAGATCCCCGCCGCCGATGCATCGACTCAGGCCGGCAAGTGGGAGAAAAACCGGTTCATGGGGGTCGAGGTCTCCGGCAAGACGCTCGGCGTGATCGGGTGCGGCAATATCGGCGCGATCGTCGCCGAACGCGCCCAGGGCCTGAGGATGCGAGTGATCGCCTACGACCCGTTCCTGTCGCCCGAGCGCGCCGTCAAGATCGGCGTGGAGAAAGTCACGCTCGACGAGCTTCTCGCCCGAGCCGACTTCATCAGCCTGCACACGCCGCTGACCGACAAGACCCGCAACATCCTGTCCGAAGAGACGCTCTCCAGGACGAAGAAGGGCGTGCGCATCATCAATTGCGCACGCGGCGGTCTCGTCGACGAGGGCGCCCTGCGCGCGGCGCTCGAGGCCGGCCATGTCGCCGGCGCGGCCTTCGACGTGTTCGTCGAGGAGCCGGCGAGGCAGAATGTTCTGTTCGGCGCCCACAACGTGGTTTGCACGCCCCATCTCGGCGCTTCGACCACCGAAGCGCAGGAGAATGTCGCGCTTCAGGTCGCCCAGCAGATGGCCGACTATCTGATTTCCGGCGCCGTCACCAATGCGCTCAACATGCCCTCGATCACGGCGGAGGAGGCTCCTCGCCTCAGGCCCTTGGTGACGCTAGCCGAACAGCTCGGCTCGTTTGCCGGCCAGCTCACCGAAACCGGGATCACCACCATTCGCCTGGAGTATGAGGGCGATGTGGCGGAGATGAATATCAAGGCACTGACCTCGGCGGCGATCTCCGGGGTGCTGGCGCCGGTGCTGGAAAAGGTGAACATGGTCTCGGCCCCCGAGATCGCGCGCGAGCGTGGCATCCATGTCGAGGAGGTCCGGCGCGAGCGCCAGGGCGTCTATGACAGCTTCATTCGCCTCATCGTCGTCACCGAGCGCCAGGAGCGCTCCGTCGCTGGCACGGTATTCTCGGACGGACGGCCTCGCATCATTCAGATCAAAGGTATGAATCTGGAGGCCGAGCTCGGGCTCCACATGCTCTACATCACCAACGAGGACAAGCCCGGCTTTATCGGCGCGCTGGGCACCACCCTCGGCGAGGCCGGCGTCAACATCGCCACCTTCAATCTCGGTCGCGACAAGCCCGGCGGCGATGCCATCGCGTTGATCGAGGTTGACGAGCCCCTCTCTCCGGACGTCCTCGCCGCCGTTCAGGCGCTACCGCATGTGCGTCAGGTCAAGCCGCTGGCATTCTGACCTGGTTTTGCGCGCGCTGGCGTACCCTCGCCTGCCGGATCAGGATGTCTGGTCCTTGTTCGCCGAACGCCGCCGGTCGCTGGCGGGCTGATAGGCCACGCGCGCATGGTGCTCGCAATAGGGCACCCCCGACAGCGACGGCCGGCCGCAGAAATGGAATTCGTCGCTGCTCGGATCACCGATCGGCCATTTGCAGGTGCGCTCGCTGAGCGACAATATGGTGGCCCGCTCTTCCTGCGGGATAACGACTTCCTCAACCGGCGCGGGTGCGCGCACCGGACGCGCCACCACTGGGGCGGCCTCCATCTTCAGGGCGGTGTTGCCAACCGTCCGCGCCGCCGGGCGGGGCGGGGCCGAAGGCCGGCTTCTCCGAGGTCTCGCGGCAGCGACACTCGCTGCCTTCGCCCGCCCCGAAAGGCCCAGCCTGTGCACCTTGCCGATCACTGCGTTGCGCGTCACGCCGCCCAGTTCGCTGGCAATCTGACTGGCGCTCAATCCATCCTGCCAAAGCTTTCTCAGAAGCTCCACGCGTTCTTCGCTCCAGGACATCCGCCGCTCCATCTCTGGATCCGTGGACAGAGTCCGAGTCCCGCACAGAATCGCCAACCGAGCGAGCCTGCGCACCACTACTTATGGGATACTGGACTGGTCCGCCGCACTAAATCTCGTATCTACAGTGGCAAAGGTTACCGTATGCGCGGACTCGGCTGCAACCCCGGATCAACCTTTGATTAAGGATTTCCCCAGATCAGGGACGATTTGCCCGCAAGTGATTCCCGGATGCCACAGGCACAGACTGTCCAGAAGGGATGGTCGGCTCCGGCCAGAGCGGTGGACTTGGCGGCGGCGTCCGGCCATGATGCGCAGCCCTTAATGCCACTCCCCCTTGTAACCCATCCTGTCATGAGCCTTCGCCCCCGAAATGACGAGCCGTCGTGATCGAACGAAGCAGGCAAGGGATCTCGACATTGTCGGCCTTGGCGAGGCAATGATCGAGTTCTGCGCGGTGCCGGATGCCAGCGAGCCCCTCTATGTCCAGGGCTTCGGCGGCGACACCAGCAACGCCATCGTCGCGGCGGCGCGCCAGGAGGCTCGCGCCGGCTATCTCACGGCCGTTGGCGACGATGCCTTCGGCGATGCCTTGCGCGCGTTCTGGCGTCGGGAGGGGATCGACGTCACGGGCGTGCGCCGCTTTTCCGGCGCCTTCACTGCGGCCTATTTCGTCACCTATGACGGCGATGGACACCGCTTCAGCTATCTGCGTCGCGGATCGGCGGCAAGCCGCATGGACCCCGACGATCTGGCCACGGACGTGATCGACAGGGCCCGCATCCTGCACCTGTCGGGCTTGAGCCAGGCGATCAGCGAAACCGCCTGCGATGCGGTATTCCGGGCAATCGAGATCGCCCGGAGCGCCGGGGCGCTTGTCAGCTATGACACCAATCTGCGCCTTGCCCTCTGGCCGCTCGAGCGGGCGCGCGCAATCATCCATCAAGCGATCCGGTCCGCCGACATCGCACTGCCGAGCCTCGACGATGCGGTCAAACTCACCGGCCTTGAGGAGCCCGAGGCGATCCTCGACCATTATCTGTCGCTGGGTCCCGGCCTCGTGGCGCTGAAGATGGGGTCGCAGGGCGTATATGTGTGCGATGGCACCGACCGGCGGCGTATCGATCCGCTGCCGGTCGAGGCGATCGATGCCACCGGTGCCGGCGACACCTTCGACGGCGCGTTTCTGGCGGAGTATCTCCGCTCGTCGGATGCCGTCGCCGCGGCGCGCTATGCCAATGCGGCCGCCGCCTTGTCAACGACGCGGCAGGGCGCGGCGGCGTCGATACCGGTTCGCCGGGACGTCGAGGCGTTCCTGGCAAAGTGTGCGGAGGGATCGTGATGCGCCCCACGACAATGGCTGAAATCGCGGCCGCTGCCCCGATCATTCCCGTGGTCACGATTGAGCGGGTGGAGGAGGCCGTGCCGCTGGCCGAAGCGCTGCGGACCGGCGGTTTGCGCGCGGTCGAGATCACCCTGCGCAGCGACGCGGCGCGCGCCGCGTTGATGCGCATTCGCGAGGCCCTGCCCGAATTCATCCTGGGCGTTGGCACGGTGACGCGACCGGAGGAGTTCGGCGACATCGCACGGCTGGGCGCGGACTTCGCGGTCAGCCCCGGTGTCACGCCGGAGCTTCTCGCTGCCGCCGAGGCGACCGGATTGCCGTTCCTTCCAGGGGCGGCAACCGCCAGTGAGATCATGATTCTGTCGCTGCGCGGTTGGCGCTACGTGAAGTTCTTTCCGGCCGAAGTCTCCGGTGGCCGCGCGGCGCTGAAAGCGCTCGGGCCGGTGTTCCCCCACATGCAATTCTGCCCGACCGGGGGGATTACCGCGGAGAACGCGGCGGACTATCTGGCGCTCGACAATGTCGCCTGTGTCGGCGGCTCGTGGATCACACCGGCCGAGGCGGTGCGAGCCGGTGACTGGGCCGAGATCGAGCGGCGTGCCGAATGGGCGGACGGGATGGCGTCCAGCCGCAGGACCGGCACCCCGGCCTGCTGACCCCGGTGACAATCCCGGCGGTTCGCGCCACACCGTTCCCGTGCCGCCTCCGGCATCGGCTCGGCCATTCCGACCGCTTCGAGCAGGCCCCTCACGGCCTCGTCGGAAACAGCCTCGTCGGATTCGATGTCAAAGCTCTCGCCGGCCCATTGCTGTTCATCGAAAGCGTCCAGAGTGGCCTCGGCGATCTGTCGCATCACCGGAATCTTCGCCAGTGGATATTCATCGAGCAAGGCGGCAGCGGTGGCAACGTGACTCATCCAGTCTCCGCCCGCTCCCTTGACAATGAGCCCCACCAGCAGGATGCGGATCGCCCAGAACTCCCGGCGATCCTCGATACAGGACCACAGGAGCTCCTCCTGCCGCGTCTCGTCGGCAGCAGAGTCAAGCAGGTCGCAGTTCTCGGCATTGTCCACAAACCAGCTTTCCAGAATCGAAAAGTTGACCCTTGCGCCGCTCCATTACCGCATGCTCGTGATCATCCCCGCCGAGGTGCGCGACCTGCTGGCGTCGGCGCTGGCGGGGTATCTGGTGGCCCATGCGATGCCGCGCGCCCAACCGGTGACGCGCTGCCGCTTAGCGCCATGGTGCTATTGACCATCGGCGCGCAGACGACCTAACTGCCTAGCTGCACGAGGCACCCCGCGCCAAGGACGGCCGCTTCATCCGGTAGACCATCATGACGACTCCTCTTCCCCTGACCGGGCTTCGGGTGCTGGCCTTCGAGCAATACGGGGCCGGACCGTTCGGCACCCAGTTCCTGGCCGATCTCGGCGGCGAGGTGATCAAGGTCGAGGCGCCGGGCGAGGGCGACATGGCGCGGAGCGTGGGGCCGTTCTTTCTCGATGCCGAGGGCGCGACTGGGGCGAGCCTGTTCTATCAGGCGTTCAACCGCAATAAGCGCAGCCTGACCCTTGATATCAGCCGCGATGAGGGGCGCGAGGTGCTCAACTCGCTGGTCGGGCGGGTCGACGCCGTGGCCTGCAATCTGCGCGGCGACGTCCCGGCCAAGCTGGGCCTGACCTATGAGACCCTGTCCCTGGTCAACCCAAAGATCGTTTGCGCCTTCCTGTCGGCCTATGGCCGCGAGGGCAGCCGCGCGGCCTGGCCGGGCTATGACTATCTGATGCAGGCCGAGGCCGGCTACTTTTCGCTCACCGGCGAAGCCGGCACCCCACCCGCGCGCATGGGGCTGTCGATCGTAGATCTGATGACCGGGCTC
>SKQW01000394.1 GCA_007118805.1 Rhodobiaceae bacterium
CCCCGAGAGCGCCCGCCGGCAGGTTGAGTTCGTCTGGGTGGACAGCGTGGGCGAGGTGGTCGCCACATCCCTGCCCGATCAAGATCGGGAGGCCGCCTGCGCCCGCGAAGAGGAGGAGCACGCGAGCGCTTGACGGGGTGGACGCCCATGTCGTCTGGCCATCGCGGTTCGCCGTATCAGCTGCATTGATGCAGAAACGGCCGCGCAGCGAACCAATTTTGCCAGCAGGTTTGGGCTGTATCAACATTCGCAACGGGTTGGCTCCCTGTCACTCCAAGGGGGTGGCATGGCGGCGGCCGCCGCAATCCTTCGCGGCCGCTCTGGGAACAGTGTCTGTCGCGCAGCATGGGGAGATGGGGGGCTTGGACTGGCAATCTGCATCCCTATCATTGACGCTGCGCAGGTGAGCCGATTTCAGCGCGCCTCACCGAGCGGGAGGGGAGCAGCTGGCTAGATGACCGAGACAAGCCGAGTTCACATCATCGACGACGATGACGCGATGCGCGGTTCGCTCGAATTCCTGCTCGGATCGGCCGCCTTCGCCACGAAGGCCTTCGAGCGCGCTGACCACTTCCTGAATGCCCTTTACACGTCGGAAGTCGGCCCGGACTGCGTCATTACCGACGTGCGAATGCCTGGGATCGATGGCATCGAGCTGTTGCGGCGGTTGCGGGGCAATGGGCATGAGGTGCCGGTCATCGTGATGACGGGCCATGGCGATCTCCTGGTCGCCATCGAAGCAATGAAGAACGGCGCCTTCGACTTTCTGGAGAAGCCGTTCAGTGATGACCAACTGTTCTCGTCGGTCGAAGTTGCCGTCAATCATCGGCGTGGATCGGACGTCAGGGATCGCGAGCGTGAGGACCTTGCCGCTGCGATCGAGCGGCTGACCGCACGCGAGCGTCAGGTGCTCGACTGGCTCATCGATGGCATCCCCAACGTAGCGATCGCTGATGACCTCGGCATCGCTCTGCAGACGGTCGAAATCTTCCGCGCGAACGTCATGACCAAGCTCGGGGCCTCAAGCCTCTCCGACGTGATACGCAAGGCCTATGTCGCGAGGGGCCGTCGCACCGCTCCACGCGATGCGCCCCGACGTTGATCAGCGAAAAGCCGATCATCAGCCTCCCGGCATTGGCGATCGATGCAGATGAATCCTGTTCGCCCGCGCCCCCTGAGGAACACGCGCGCGGCAGGCCGGTGCCCAAACGGGCGCGAAGACGAAAACAAACTCCGGAGCCACCGCCTCGAAGCCGAGTGCCCACAGTGTCATGCTTGCGAGATAGAGAAAGGAAGCTGGAACCGCAAGGGTCAAGGGTATTCGCTGACCGAAGGCGTCAGCTCGATCAACAAGAGCCGAGAAATGTGTTGGTAGAAAAAGCGCCTTCAGCATGACCGCCTCGCTTTGCCATCGTGTGGATGGTAAATCCAAGCAATGCATGTCGGAATCAGGATGTCTCCCTAAGGGAGAGTACGTAGCCCGCTTTCAAGCGCTACATTTGGAAGTTTGGGCGCGGTAACTGCGGCACTTCGGTCCGCTCTCCTGCGCTTTTTGAGGACCGCAAGCGTTCCCAATTGGCAGCTGATTCTTATTCTTTGTGGCGCCGAGGACTCTACAAAATAGTTTCGGGGTGAAGTTGCTGCCCGATCCATCCCGTCCATGCCCCGGCGGGGCGCTCAGATCACGCCGGCTTGCAAATAGACGATGACGCCAAGAACGCAGGAGGTGGCAACAATCATGGCGGACAGCGTCACGATTTCGCGCAGAGCGCTCATTACTCAACCTTTCGTCAGTCATGAGCGATAGAATGAGAGGCCCCGCTGGAGGGGGAACGCGGGGCCCATGCTGCATCGATCGGCCTTGGCTGTAGGGGAACCAGCAGATCTGCGGTGCATATTGGCTTGTTACGCGCTGCGACAGGAAGCGACCTTGATCTGGGTCAACTGGTTTAATTCGCACCGTGAGGCAAGATGTGTGTGCAGACGGCCAAGGGGAGTATCGCTGGGATGGTGGAACCCCCGCCGAGATTCTGGGAGCTGTTCTTCGAGGTCTACGAGGCTCTGCCGCGTCAGGGTCCCGGCAATCGCGTTTCTACGGCAAAGGCACTAGCGCTGTGCAGGGACCTGCCAGTCTCGCCGGCCGTGCTCGACCTTGGCTGCGGAACAGGCGCGCAGACCCTTGATCTCGCCAACCTCAGTTCCGGGTCGATCATCGCCATCGATAGCCATGCGCCAAGCGTAGCGCTTCTGAAGGCGAGGGTGGCCGCAAAGAGGCTTTCGGAGAAAATCGAAGTGCGTGTCGGTGACATCGCGCAGTTGCACCTGCCGCCAGACAGCTTCGACCTCATCTGGTCGGAGGGTGCGCTTTACAATGTCGGGTTGGGCAAAGCGCTGCGGATCTGCCATGATCTGTTGCGCTGCGGCGGCTATCTTGCCTTCACTGATGCGGTGTGGCGCAAGGAAGACCCGCCACCGGAAGTCACGGAGAGCTTTGCCTCCGATTACCCCTCGATGGGATTTGTGGCGGACGATCTGGCTGCCATCGAGGGAGCCGAACTCTCGCTCATCGGCCATTTCGCCTTGCCGGACGAGGCCTGGTGGGACGACTTCTATCGCCCGATGCAGGTTCGCATCGCGGAGCTGCGCGAGAAATACAAGGGCGACGCTGAGGCGCTCGCCACCCTCGCCGAGCTGGCAACGGAGCCGGAGATGCACCGGCGTCATTCGGAATATTATGGTTATGAGTTCTTCGTCGCCCGCCGGAGATGAGGTGTGCCGGCAGTGCAGGGGATCAGTGAGATGTGGACTTATCGAAAGCGGGCGGCTGCCGCGGTCATTGTTGCGGGTGTCGCCGCATTGACGGGAGCGCTGTCAGCGCACGCCTCTGGTTCCATCGAATGCCATGCCCTGGACGGAGCCGAGGTTTCGGTGACGCTCACACTGGGCGCTCTGCCGGTCACGCCGGTGCTTCATGTCCGGGCGTTGCTGGGGCCTGTCGCCTGGACCACGGTGCCCGGCGAGGAGGCCGAGCGATGGTCTCTCGCCCAATCCTTCGTCGACGAGCGCTGGCGTGCCGTCGACCTGGTAGACGAGCAGTCGCTGCGACAGCTTGCGTCGCTGCGCTTGCTTCGCACCGAGGAGAGTGCCGAAGTCCACCAGTATGGCTATCTGCAGCTTCATGGGCGGGCGGTGCATCCGATCGTTTGCATCGGCCCCTGATTGGCGAGAGCCCGCAGCGACCATGGCCTTCCCAGTGGCCAACGGTTGCCCGCGCTCGATCCGCGCATGCTTGGTCGCGCTCCATGTCGAGAACGCGCTGTTGCCACTCAGCCTCGCGGCGAACCGGCGCTTGCCCTTCGCAGGCCTGATTCTGCCCTTGGCGATTCTCTGTCATTTTTCTGATGCCAGTCGGCTTATCCGGCCATCGAGCGGTGAGCCGCTGTTAATCAAGATCATGGTCTGCACCTGAGGTGCAAGATCGCGCGGCGGGTTTGCGCCGCGTCTGGAAGCCTGAATGAACGTCTCCAAGCTCCATCCCGTGCCGCCCCTCCTGTGGCCTGCTCAGCGCGGCAGGCCCGTTGTTGGCGTCCTGGTGCTGGCGGCGACGCTCGTGGGTCCCGCCCTCGCCGGGGCTGCCGGCTGCAGGCTGGCAGACTCTGAGGCTAGGATTTGCGCTGGCGAAGTGGTTGAGCATATCGGCACCGATCCGCACCAACTGGTGCTCGGCTTCATGGCGGCGAGCGCCTTTCTGTCGATGTGGATCAGCGACAGCGCCGCTGTCGTCATAATGCTGCCCGTGGTGATGTTGGTGGTGGCGGCAGCGGAGTAAACGCGCGTCGACGACACCGACACGAGGCGCTTCGCCCTGTCGATGACGCTCGTTGCGCTGACCGGCTGGCTGCTTGCACTGCTGACCGTCGTACGGTGAAGTGCCCGGTTGACGGATGCCCGACTAACCAGCTCCCCGCACCATCGGAGAAGCGATGCTCAGCACACTCGTTGCCTTCCTGGCCGAGGCGAATGAATGGCTGAACGCCCTCGTTTGGGGGCCGCCCTTCATGCTGCTGCTCGTCGGGACCGGGCTCTATCTCACCATGCGCCTGCGCTTCTTCCAGTTCACGCATCTAGGCTTTGCCTGGCGCAATTCCTTCGGCCGCCTCTTCACCCGGCGCGCAACCACAGAGGATGGTGCAATCACCCCGCTGCAGGCGGTAGCGTCCGCTATGGCGGCGACGGTCGGCGTCGGCAACATCGCGGGTGTGGCTACGGCGCTCGCGTTGGGCGGCCCCGGTGCGATCTTCTGGATGTGGATGGTGGCGCTGGTCGGGATGGCGACCAAGTTCGCCGAAGCGGCGCTTGGCGTGCGGTACCGGCAGATCGAAGGGAACGGCGAGGTCTCGGGCGGCGCCTTCTACTATATCGAGCGCGGACTTGGCTGGAAGCCGCTGGCAGTGATCTATGCTGGGCTGGCCGGCCTCGCCTCCTTCGGCATTGGCAATATGGTCCAGGCCAATACAATGGCGCATGCGCTGCAGACCGGTTTCGGCGTTCCGGCCGTGCTCACCGGTATTGTCGCCGTTGCACTGGTCGGCGCGGTCACGCTCGGCGGCATCCGGCGCATTGGCGCGACGGCGGAGCGCATCGTGCCGACCATGGCGATCGCCTATGTGGTTGCCGCGCTGATCGTGCTGCTCCTTCATGCTCC
>SKQW01000381.1 GCA_007118805.1 Rhodobiaceae bacterium
CCCCTGGACGATGACACCGACGTCGGGCCTCTAGTAAGCGTCGCAGCGGCGGAGCGGGTGGAGGCGCAGATCAAGCGCGCGGCGTCTGACGGCGCGGAGATCCTGTGCGGTGGCGTGCGTCACGATGCCTATGTGGAACCGACCGTCTTGAGTGGCGTCGGCCCGACGAGCTTCATCTTCGACGAGGAGATTTTCGGCCCGGTCCTGCCGCTCATTTCATTCGATACCTTCGAAGAGGCCCTGGAACTCGCAAATCGCGGCCCCTACGGACTGCAGGCCGCCATCTTCACCGCCGACGTCGGCCGCATCATGCACGCCTTTCAGGCCCTCGAGGTTGGCACTGTGGTCGTCAACCACACCACCGCTATCCGATTGGAAAATCTACCCTTTGGCGGCACCAAGCTAAGTGGAAACGCGCGCGAGGGTCTGCACGAAACGCTGCTCGACATGACCGAGCAGAAGACACTCCTTCTGAACGACGTGTTCGCGGCGGAACATTGGGGCACGAGAGGCGCAGAAGCCGCCTCGCAATGACATAACGGAGAGGTCTGCAAGTCCTAACGAGAAAGGGAGGAAAAAGTGTTCGCAATTGATTCCGACAGGAGGCGTCGTGGATTGGCGCTGGCTAGCCTTGGTGGCGGCCTGGCACTCGTCCTCGCCGTGGCGACGAACCCAGCCAACGCCAATACTGAACTCGTTATCGTCACCCATACCGAGAACCAGGCGATGCAGGCCCAGCAGACCTACAAGGAGGTTAATTCGCCCGGCCTGCGCAACGTTATCGAGCAGCTCGTCACCGTCGATCTCGAGAGCGGCGAGCTCATGCCCATGCTGGCCACCGAATGGGAGCAGGTCGACGACCTGACCTGGGCCTTCACCCTGCGCGAGGGCGTCGAGTTCCACGACGGCTCGCCCTTCAATGCCGAATCCGCGGCCTTTGCCGTCAACTGGGTGTGGAGCGCCGACAACTCCTTCCACATCCGTGAGACCATGGGTCCCCAAATCTCGGCCGAGGCGGTCGACGACTACGTCATCCACGTCACGACCGAGACCCCCGACCCGATGATCCCCTGGCGGATGTATCTCGGCGGCATCTCCTCAATGCAGCAGATCCAGGAAAGCCCCGGAGAGGTCGACGAGACCCCGATCGGCACCGGACCTTACCGCTTCATCGAATGGCGGCGCGGCCAGGACTGGTCGGCCGAGGTCAACCCCGACTGGTGGGGCCATGACGCCGACGACGCCTATGGCGAGGTGACCTTCGATCAGCTGCGCTTCGTCTTCCGCACCGAATCCTCGGTGCGCGCGGCGATGGTGGAGACCGGCGAGGCCGACTTTGCCATGTTCGTCACCCCCGAACAGTGCGCCGATGCCGACGCCCATGACGGCACCAAATGCATCGTCGCGCCGTCCGACACCTATCTGTTCCTGCGGCCGGACGTCACCGGCGCCCACCCGGCCTTCGAGGACCTCCGGGTGCGCCAGGCGATCTTCCACGCCATCGACCGTCAGGCGATCATCGACCACATCATGGGCGCGGGCGAGTATCTCGGCGGCCAGATGCTGCCCTCCGACGCCGGCGGCCATAATCCGGACGTCGGCGATTACGAATACGACCCCGAGCGGGCGGCCGCGCTCCTGGAGGAGGCCCGCGCCGACGGCGTGCCGGTGGACGAGGCCAACGTCCTGGTCGCCGCCCGCGTCGCCAGCGTTCCCCGCATCGGCGAGATCATCGAGGTCGTCGGCGGCATGCTGTCCGAGGCCGGCCTGCCCAACCGGGTCGAACTGCAGGAGCAGGGCCAGATCATCGAATGGTTCCTCGACCGCCCCGGCCCGACCCGGGCCAACATCCTTGTTCATCCCGGCGGCAACCCGTTGTGGGACTACTCGCTGACGCTGCGGGCGCTCTATCACTGCGAAACCATCGTCTCGATGTATTGCGACGAGGACTTCGATGCCCGGCTCGAGAATGCGAGTGAGCTGGGTGGCGAGGAGCGCGAGGCGGCCTTCCGCGATCTGGTGGCGGAAATCCACGACGAGTATGTGATCCTGCCCATGGCGCGAATCGAATGGGCCTACGCCCTGCGCGACGATCTCGACTGGCGCTTCCAGTTCGACCAACGTCTGGTCGCAGTGCAGATGAGCGACCAGTGAGCCGCTGGCGGCGCCCGCGGCTTGCCGCCGGGCGCCGCCTCGCGCAGGCTGACGCTGAGCGGTCGCTTCGCCGATCGGGCGGAGCTGCCAGTTCGTACAAGTGCCTGCGGTACGCGAGTCTGGGACGAACGCGATCATGACACGCTTCCTCGTGCGGCGGTTCGGCCAGGCGATCCTGGTTCTGTTCGCGGTGCTGACATTCGTGTTCGTCGCCGGGCGGATGATCGGCGACCCGGCCATCCTGCTGCTCGGCCCGGAGGCGAGCGCCGCCGACATATTGCGGGTCCGCCAGCAGATGGGCCTTGAGGACCCCCTTATCGAACAGTTTTTGCGCTTCATCTGGGGCGCCATACGCGGCGATTTCGGGGTTACCTTCCGTTACGGCTTCGCCGTGCCCGACGTGGCCAATCCCGGCGCCACCGGTACACCGGTATTGCCGCTGGTCCTGGAACGTCTGCCCGCCACCTACATGCTGGCGGCCTCCGCCATGGTGCTGGCCTGCTCGGTGGCGCTGGTGCTTGGCTGTCTGGCGGCGATGTATCCGCGCTCGCTTCTCGACCGCACCATCAACGTCGTCTCGCTTGCGGGCGTGTCGACCGTCGATTTCTGGCTCGGCTTCATGCTGATCCTGCTCCTTGGCGTCACGCTCGGCTGGTTCCCGACCTCCGGCTCGGGCAGCCTCAGCCATCTCGTGCTGCCAGCCCTGACACTCGCGGTGCGCCCCATCGGCCGGCTGACCCAGCTGGTGCGCAGCGCCATGCTCGATGAGCTGGCCAAACCCTATATCGACGCGCTGCGCTCGAAGGGCCTGTCGGAGACCCGCATCGTCTACGGCCACGCCCTGAAGAACGCCTCCATCCCCGTCGCCACCATGATCGGCGACGAACTCCTCCAGATTATCCAGGGCGCCATCGTGATCGAGGTGGTGTTCGCCTGGCCCGGCGTCGGCAGCCTGCTGGTGACCGCGCTGTCGAGCCGCGACCTGCCGCTGATCGAGGCGGCCATCTTCGTGCTGGCGCTCACCGCCATCACCATCAATTTGATCGTCGATCTCGTCTACACCCGGCTCGATCCGCGGGTGTCCTTTACGGGGAACCCCCGATGACTGCCCTCGATCCCGCAGCCGGTCACGAGACCTACGGGCGCGTGTTCATGCGCTATTTCCGCGCGCTCCTGCGCGATCCACCAGCACTGATCGCTATGGCGGTGCTCGCTATCCTGCTGCTATGCGCGCTGTTTGCCGATGTCGTGGCGCCCTACGACCCGGTCAAGCAACAGCTCGTCATGCGCAATCGCCCGCCGCTCACCCCCTCCATGACTGAGGGCGGCTTTGTCCATCTGTTGGGGACCGACGAGCTTGGCCGTGATCTGCTTAGCCGGCTCATCCATGGCGGCCGGGTTTCAATCGCCGTCGGTCTGGTGGGCGCCTCGGTGGCAGCGCTGATCGGTGTCACCCTGGGGCTTCTCGCAGGCTACTATCGCGGGCGTGTCGACGACATCGTCATGCGCACCGTCGACGCCATGGCGGCATTGCCGACGCTGCTCATCGCGCTGTTCTTCCTGTTCGTCATCGGCGGCGGCTTCTGGAACCTGGTGATCGTCCTTGCGGTGGTGCGCTGGCGGATTTTCGCCCGGCTTACCCGCGGCATGGCGCTGTCGCTGCGCGAGCAGGCATTCATCCAGGCCACCCGCGCCATCGGCGCCAGCGACCGGCGCATCATCTTCCGCCATCTGCTCCCCAACATGCTGTCGCCGATCCTGGTGCTGTTCACGCTTGAGGTGGCCGTGCTGATCCTCGCCGAAGCAGCGCTCAGCTTCCTCGGCTTCGGCATCCAGCCACCGGACTCCTCCTGGGGGCTAATGATCGCCCGGGGGCGGGAATATCTGCGCTCGGCCTGGTGGCTGGTGACCATTCCAGGGCTTGCGATCTTCTGCACCACGCTCAGCCTCAATCTGGTGGCGGCTTGGGTGCGGGCGGTGACCGATCCCGTGCAGCGCTGGCGGTGGCTGACATGACACGGCATGAGGCAGTGCGGGCCGAGCCGAACCCGCAGCCGGACAAGGCGCTCCTGGACGTGGTGCGGCTGCAAGTCGTCTTCGACACCCCCGGCGGCCACGTCCATGCGGTCAACGGGGTGAGCTTCAAACTGCGCCGGGGAGAGACGCTGGCGATTCTGGGCGAATCCGGTTGCGGCAAGAGCGTCACCATGCAGGCGATCATGGGGCTGGTCAGGAGCCCGCCCGGTCATGTCCGCGCCGAGCGCATCCGGTTCGGTGACACCGATCTCCTGAACGCGCCGTCTGCAACCATGCGCGCGATGCGGGGCGCGAAGATCGCCATGATCTTCCAGGACCCGTTCATGTCCCTCGACCCCACCAAGACGGTCGGCCAGCAGATCGGCGAAATGTTCCGCATCCACCGCCGCGCCTCGCGCGGCGAGGCCCGCCGCAAAGCGATCGAGCTCATGGAGCGGGTGAGGATTCCTTCGCGGCGAGGCCCGCCGCAAAGCGATCGAGCTCATGGAGCGGGTGCGGATTCCTTC
>SKQW01000067.1 GCA_007118805.1 Rhodobiaceae bacterium
CCGCTTCAGAAGGCCTTGAAGGTGATGATGGTATGGGTGTCCCGGATTCCCGGGAAGCGCTGGACGTGCTCGTTCACGAAGTGCCCGATATCCGTCTCAGCGTCGACGTAGACCTTGACCAGGAGGTCGTAATCGCCTGCCGTGGAATAGATTTCCGAGGCGATCTCGGCATCGGCGATCTGGTTGGCCACCTCGTAGGCCTTGCCGAGATGGCACTTGATCTGCACGAAAAACGGAATCATCGGGGGCCTCCGGATGTCGCTGGGCTGAGGCGTGATGTGACCAGAAGCCGCTGCCGCGGGCAAGATGGCCGCTACTTGAATTGGCCTGCGCTCGCCATTAGGTGGCGATGATGATCTCAATGGGGTGTCCCCTACGGGACTGAGAGGCGCCGGGCGCCAACCCGTGGAACCTGATCCGGGTCATGCCGGCGGAGGGAGTTGAGATAGTGTGGGCAAACCACCCAGCAACGGCGTGTCCGGCGCGTTCACCTGCGCCGCAGGCTGGTCGGCGATGAAGCCACCCGCAAGCCTGGCTGCCCGCGCGGCGGAACTCACCGAACGCCTGCGCGCGCGATCGCCGCGGGTTCACTGCATCACCAACGCGGTGGCTGAGAACTATACCGCCAACGTCCTGCTTGCCGCCGGGGCCGTCCCTTCGATGACCATCAATCCCGCGGAAGTTCAGGACTTCGTGCGCCGGGCCGATGCGCTCCTCGTCAATCTGGGCACGCTCGATGAACAGCGTCAGTCGGCCATCGAGGCCGCGCTTGGTGTCGCCACTCAGACGGCGCTGCCCTGGGTGCTCGATCCGGTCTTCGTGGAGCGCTCTCAGCAGCGCCTCGAACTGGCAAAGCGCCTCATCGCGCGGGGGCCGGCGATCATCCGGGCCAATGCGGCCGAGCTCGGTGCGTTGATGGGCCAAGAGGTGAACGGCGATTCGCTGCCAGCCTTCGCCGGACGCCATCGCACCGTCGTGGCGCTCACCGGCGTCGTCGACCGGGTGAGCGATGGCGCTTCAGGCATCGCTGTGTCGAACGGCCACGCGCTGATGGCCCGGGTCACCGCGATGGGGTGCGCCGCGAGCGCCCTGATGGCCGGATACCTTGCTGTAGCGGAGGATCCGCTGGAGGCCGCCGCCGCCTGCCTCGTCCAGGTCGGTGTCGCCGCCGAGGCAGCCGGGGCGACGGCGCACGGGCCGGGCAGCTTTGCGCCCGCCTATCTCGATGCACTCTACAACGTCACCCCGGATGAAATTCTCGCCCGCGCGCGCATGGATTGAGCGGACACAAGGTGTGAAGGAGGCTCAGCAAATGACCGCCATTGCAGTGACGATCGCCGGCTCCGACAGCAGCGGGGGCGCGGGAGTGCAGGCCGATCTCAAGACGTTCTCGGCGCTCGGCGTGTATGGCGCGAGCGTGCTCGCCGCCCTGACGGCGCAGAACACCCAAGGCGTGCAGGGCATTCACGGCGTGCCGCCCGAATTCGTGCGCCAGCAGATGGATTCCATCTTCTCCGATCTGGCGGTCGGCGCGGTCAAGATCGGCATGCTGGCAACGCCCGAGGTGATCGAGACCGTCGCCGAAGGGCTGCTGGCCCATAATGTCCACACCGTGGTGCTGGATACGGTGATGGTGGCCAAGAGCGGCGATCCGCTGTTGCGCCCGGAGGCAGTGGACACGCTGCGGGATCGGCTGGTGCCGCGCGCAATGGTGATTACGCCCAACCTGCCGGAAGCGGCCCGGCTTCTCGATGCCGAGCAGGCACGCAACGAGTCGGAGATGCGCGAGCAGGCCAAAGCGCTGTTGGCGCTGGGGCCCGGCGCGGTCCTAATCAAGGGTGGCCATTCCGGGGGCACCGAGGCGACGGATCTGCTCGTCACGCGCGACAACGTTACCCGACTGCCGGCAAAGCGTATCGCGACGCGAAACACCCACGGCACCGGTTGCACGCTATCCTCGGCCGTGGCGGCAGAGCTTGCCAAGGGGCAGGCGCTGGAGGAGGCCGTCGTCGCGGCGAAGGCCTATCTGACCGCTGCCCTTGGCGCGGCCGATTCGCTCCGGATCGGTCTGGGGCAGGGGCCGGTGCATCATTTCCACGCGCTGTGGCCGCAGCTCGAAGGAGCAGAGCAGTGACCAAGATCTCGCGTCGACAAGCCCTGGTCGCCGGCGTTGCCGGCGCCGGTGCGGCGGCCTTGACTCGCCCCGCCCTGGCGCGGGGGAACGTGCACTGGCGAATGGTCACGTCCTGGCCCGCCAATCTCCCTGGGCCTGGCGTCAGCGCGGCGCGGCTGGCTGAGCGCATTGCGGCGATGAGCGGGGGACGGCTGACGATCGACGTCTACGCGGCCGGCGAACTGGTGCCGGCCTTCGAGGTGTTCGATGCCGTGGCGGCGGGGACCGCCGAGATTGGCCATACGGCCTCCTTCTTCTGGCAGGGAAAGGTGCCGGCCGCGGTTGCCTTCACCACCCTGCCATTCGGCCTCACGCCGCCGGAACACGTCGCCTGGATAGAGCAGGGTGGCGGCCAGCAGCTATGGGACGCGCTTTATGCCGATCACGGCCTCAAACCCTTCATGGCAGGTAATACCGGGTTCCAGATGGGCGGCTGGTTCAAGGCTCCGGTCGGCTCGCTGGAGGATCTGCGCGGCGTCAGCATCCGGGCGGCCGGCGTTGGCGCCGAGGTGTTCCGCCGGCTGGGCATGAACGCCCAGGCGATCCCGCCGGCCGAGATCTACCCGGCCCTGCAACAGGGCGTCGTCGAGGCAGTGGAGTTTCTTGGCCCCTTCTCCGATATCGCGCTCGGGTTCCACCGGGCCGCACCTCACTATCTGTGGCCAAGCTTCAACAAGCCGAATGGCACCGGCGAAGCGATCGTCTCGCTGGCCGCGCTGGAGGCCCTCGATTCCGATCTGCGCGAAATCGTAGCAACGGCCTGTTCCCGCGAGGCGACGGCCGGGCTTGCCGAGGCAGACTGGATGAATGGCCGGGCGATTGACCAGCTGGTGCATGAGCACGACACTGAGCTGGCGCGGTTCCCGCCGGATGTCATCGACGCCGCGCGGGCGGCTGCCGAGGAGGTCATGGCGGATCTGGCGGCTGAATCCCCGGAAGCAGAGCGCGTCCTCGACTCCTACCGGGCCGCTCTGCGCCGGCTCGGGGGATGGTCGCGGGTTTCCATGGCGCCGTTTCTGGCCGTGCGCGAAGCCGGGAGTTGAGTTACGAAGCGTCGTGCACGTGCTACGGCTGAGCAATACCGGACAGAGGGCGAGCCTCAATGGCTGAGCATGGCGGACGGATTCCCACATTCCAGGATGTCCGCGCCGCCGCGGTACGGCTCGCCGGCAAGGCCGTGCGCACGCCGCTGCTTCTGCCCCCTGTCCTAGCGGAACGGGTCGGGGCGCGAGTCGCAGTCAAGCCGGAAACGCTTCAGCGGACCGGCTCCTTCAAATTCCGCGGCGCCTACAACGCCTTGGCAAGCATGCCGGAGGCCGAGCGGGGGCGCGGCGTGGTCACCTGTTCATCGGGCAATCACGCCCAGGGCCTTGCCGCGGCGGCGGCGATATTCGGGGTATCGGCGACGATCGTGATGCCGAACGACGCGCCCGCCCTGAAGCGCCAGCGCACCCGTGGGCACGGCGCAGAGATCGTGTCCTATGACCGCGCGACCGGAGATCGCGACGCGATCGCAGCCGAGATTTCCGAGCGCACCGGTGCCCTCTTCGTCGCCCCTTATGATGACCCGGCGGTCATTGCCGGGCAGGGAAGCGTGGGCATCGAGCTCATCGAGCAGGCCGGTTCGCAGCAGGCCTTGCCCGATATCGTTCTGGTGCCGGCCGGCGGCGGCGGCCTTGCCGCCGGTATCGCGCTGGCCCTGGAAGGGCTGGCCCCCCAGGCTCAGCTATACACGGTCGAGCCGGAAGGCTTCGACGACCATGCGCGCTCCTTCGCATCCGGCCAGCGCGAGGCCAATCCAAGCCGTGCCGGATCGCTCTGCGACTCCCTTCTTGCCGAGCGGCCCGGCGCGCTGACATTCGCAGTCACGCGCCGCCGGGCCGCGGGCGGCCTGGTGGTCAGCGACCAGGAGGCTCTGGACGCCGTCGCCTTCGCCTGGCGCGAGTTGAAGCTGGTGGTCGAGCCGGGGGGTGCGGTCGCCCTGGCGGCGCTGATGGCGGGACGGATCGACGTGCAAGGCAGGCATGTGGCGTGCATCCTGTCCGGCGGCAACGCCGATCCCGCGATCTTCTCCCAGGCGGTCGCCGCGACGGTCAGCTGAACAGCGCAACCCTCTCTTCGAAGGTCAGGTCGAAGAAGCTGCGCAGCGGGCGGGCCGGTTCAGGCTGAGCGGGGTCGGGCAGGGGACCCTGCGTGGCGGGCGCCTCGGCGTCGAGGTCGGTCAGGGTCCAATCGCTTTGCGCCGGGTTGTCTGATGGCCGCTCGGCCTCAACGGCGGCGCTGTGCCGGCTCGACGGCATGTCCGTCGCGGCATCGGCGTTCGGGCGGGACGGCGTAGCGGCAGGGGGTTGCGGCTCTCGGACGAGGGTGGCCTCTAGGCGCGCCAGCGCGTCGAGCAGCAGCCGCGTGTCGGCGTTGCGATTGCGCCGGGCATATTCGGCAAGAAACCAGCGTCCGCGCGCGGTCTCCATGACGGCATTGAGTATGGCCTCGTAGTCGCCGTCGTTTCCGGCCGTTGCTTCCTGATCCGGTGCAACCGGGACCGGCGCGCCTTGATAGGCCATAGCCACGTTGCCTCCCTGGCGGAATTCCCACATCCATCCGGTCGAAGCTTACGTGATTCCCTGGTTCGTGCCCAAACGATGGGCCCGGTTCATCACCCCCAGAGGGCCGGATCGGGCGGATAGATGAGGCTCTCGTCAAACCGCAATCCGGGGTCGCGGTCCTGGGCGAGCAGCAGCGGGCCGTCGAGATCCACCCATTCGGCGGTCTGGGCCACCAGCAGCGCCGGTGCCATGGCGAGGGAGGTGGCGAGCATGCATCCGACCATCAGGCGCAGGCCCAGCTCCTCGGCCTGGCCGGCCAAGGCGAGCGCCTCGGTCAATCCGCCGGTCTTGTCGAGCTTGATATTGATCGCGTCATAGCGGCCAACAAGGCCCGGCAGGCTTGCCCGGTCGTGCACGCTCTCGTCGGCGCACACCGGCACCGGCCTGTCGACAAGCGCTAGCAGGTCGTCGGAATCGGCAGGAAGGGGCTGTTCCACCAGTTCGACGCCGACCTCCGCACAGGTGGCCAGCAAGGGCTCCAGCAGGTCCGTCGTCCAGGCCTCATTGGCGTCGACGATGAGCCGCGCATCCGGCGCATTGTCGCGCACCGCGCGCAGCCGCTCGGCATCGCCCGGGCCGCCCAGCTTGAGCTTGAGCAACGGCCGGCGCGCCGCCGATCGGGCAGCGACCCCCATTTCGTCCGGCGTTCCCAGGCTAAGCGTATAGGCGGTGATGACGGGCTTGAGCGATCCCAGCCCGGCGAGCTCGTGGGCTCGGCGTCCGCTGCGCTTGGCCTCATAGTCCCAAAGGGCGCAGTCGAGGGCGTTGCGGGCGGCGCCCGGCGGCATCACGGCGGCGAGCTGGTGCCGGTTGAGTCCGGCAGCAACGTCCTCGGCCATCGCATCGATTGCCCGGCGGACAATATCGACGCTCTCGCCATAGCGGGCATAGGGAACGCATTCGCCCTGGCCAGTGACCGCACCGTCAGTCACTGCGGCAACCACCACATGGGCGTGTGTCTTGGTACCGCGGGAGATGGTGAAGCCGCCGGCAATCGGCCAGTTCTCGCTGCGTGTCGTCAGCCGAAGGGACATCAGTCGGGAAACTCGGCGATGAGATGGTCAACGAGCGTGGCCACCCCGTAGCGCACCGGATCCGTTGTCGGCAGCTCGTAGCGCTCGGTGAGTTCGGCCAACAGCCGCTTTGCTTCCTTGTTGTCGAGCGCGGCGGTGTTCACGGCGATGCCGGTGCAGCGTATGTCGGGATTGGTGAGCCGCCCGCAGCGTATGGTCAGGTCGATGACCTCTGAGATGTCGGGAATCGGATGGGACACGTTGCGCATATTGGTGCGCGTGGGCTCGTGACAGACGATGATGGCATCGGGCTGGGTGCCATGCATGAGCCCCAGCGTCACCCCCGCAAAGGAGGGATGGAACAGCGACCCTTGCCCCTCGACCACATCCCAATGGGTCGGCTTGGCCGCCGGCGTGAGCGATTCCGCGGCGCCGGAAATGAAATCGGCCACGACGGCGTCAACGGCCACGCCGCTGCCCGAGATCAGGATCCCGGTCTGCCCGGTGGCGCGGAAATCGGCATCCATGCCCCGATCGCGCATCTCCCGGGCGATGGCCAAGGCGGCGAATTTCTTGCCGACGGCGCAATCGGTTCCGACCGTGAGGAGGCGCCGACCGGGCCGCCGCGTGCCCTTGCCCGTGTCGAAGCGCTCCGAGGAGTGTCGGACCTCGAAGAGGCTGCGGCCGTTGCGCGCGGCGGCCTCCGCGATGGCCGGGACGTCGCCGAGCCGCATATGCAAGCCGCTGGCGACGTCGAAGCCGGCATCGAGCGCCGCCACGATCGAATCGATCCAGTTCTCCGGTAGCACCCCACCCGGATTGACCACCCCGATCACCATCGTCCGGGCGCCGGCGGCCTTTGCCTCGGACAGGCTCATGTCGGGCAGGCCGCAATCGGCTCGGCATCCGGGCAGGCGATGCTGCCCGACGCACGCCTCGCGCCGCCATTCGACAATTCCGTGCGCCATCTTCGCGGCTAGGTCATCCGGCACGTCGCCGAGGAACAACAGATAGGGAACCGAAATATCCATATGACGTACCGTATGGTCAGCGATCACGAGGGTGGCAGGCAGACTGGCACTTGCCGTGCCTTTGCGGCTGCGGCAAAGATGGTCCTGGGTAATAGCCGAGAGCAGGCGGCAGAAGCAAATTGCACTGCAACGTACCGCCTCGACCTGGACCGTCGCGTGAAGGGGTTGGCGCGTGACCGAAGCTCGCCCGTCGGGGCCGAAGACCTCCGTGACGCCGCTCACCGCGGCCTGCCTCATCGTGCACCGCGCCGCACGGCTATCGTCGATCGCCGGCCGGGCATGAGCGATCAGCCCACCATTTCAGCCGCGGGCGAGGGGGCGATGCTGCGCATCAGCCTTGCGGGGCCGTGGATCGTCAGCCACGCCGAAGAACTTGCAGAAGCGATGCAGACCACCGTTTCCGCAGATGCCGGCGGCGGACGGGTGGAGGTAGACCTGTCGGCGGTCACCCGCATGGACACGGCGGGTGTCTGGCTCGTTCATCGCAAGGCCCGGGAGCTGGCCGAGGCGGGTTGCGAGGTCGTCTATTCGGGACTTAACGCTGGCCAAGAGATCCTGTTCGAGGAGGTGGCGCGAAACGACCGGGCGCCGGCGCCACCCCCTTACCGCCCGCCGCCGATCGAGCGCCTGGTGATCGACACGGGCGAGGAGGTGATCGACGCCGGCCGCGATCTTCGCTCGCTGGTCTCCCTGATCGGCTCGATTGTCATCCTCTTGATCGGCTACCTGATCCGGCCGTGGCGGCTTCGGTTCACGTCGATCGTGTTCCATCTCGAGCACATGGCGTTCCGGGCCGTGCCGATCGTGGCGCTGATCTCTTTGCTGATCGGCGGAATCATCCTCCAGCAGGGTGCCTATCAGCTCCGCGCCTTCGGCGCCGAACTGATGTCGATCGACTTGGCGGGCATCCTCGTCCTGCGGGAGATCGGGGTGCTGCTGACCGCCATCATGGTGGCTGGGCGCTCGGGCAGTGCCATCACCGCGGAAATCGGCGCCATGAAGATGCGCGAGGAGGTCGACGCCATGCGCACGCTCGCGCTCGATCCGATCGAGGTTCTGGTCGTGCCGCGGCTGATCGCCCTGATCATTGCCTTGCCGCTGCTTACCTTCGTCGCCGATATTGCCGCCCTGGTCGGTGCCGGGCTGGTGGCCTGGATCTATATCGATGTTTCGCCCGGCACCTTCATCAGCCATCTGCGCACCGCCGTGGCCATGAATACCTTCCTGGTCGGGCTGATAAAGGCCCCGTTCATGGCGCTCATCATCGGCATGATAGCCTGCCTTGAGGGCTTGAAGGTCGGCGGCAGCGCGGAATCGCTTGGCCGTCAGACCACCGCCGCGGTCGTCAAGGCAATCTTTCTCGTCATCGTCGTCGACGGAATCTTCGCCATGTTCTTTGCGGCGATCAATTATTGAGGCCCGGAATGAACGAGGTGGGTGGGGTGCAGGGCGCCGGGGAGGTCATGATCCGGGTGCGCGGGCTGACCGTGGGCTTCGGCAAGACGACGGTGCTGGAGGGTCTCGACCTGGATGTGCACCGGGGCGACATATTGGGGGTCGTGGGCGGATCGGGAACCGGCAAGTCGGTGCTGATGCGCGCGATTATCGGTCTGCTGCCCCACCGCGCCGGGACCGTCGAAATGTTCGGCCAGAACGTCGATTCGCTCGCCCCTGCCGATCGCCGGCGGATGGAGCGGCGCTGGGGTGTACTCTTTCAACACGGCGCGCTGTTCTCGTCCCTTACGGTGAAGCAGAACGTGCAGGTGCCCATGCGCGAGCATCTCGGGATGAGCGGCCCGCTGATGAACGAGCTCGCCGAGCTCAAGCTCGCAATGGTGGGCCTGGCGCCCGATGCGGGTGAGAAATTTCCCAACGAGCTCTCTGGCGGCATGATTAAGCGCGCGGGGCTGGCCCGTGCCTTGGCGCTGGATCCGGATATCGTATTTCTCGACGAGCCCACCTCCGGCCTCGACCCAATCGGAGCAGCCGATTTCGATGACCTGATCGCCAAGCTTCAACAGACTTTAGGCCTGACCGTTTTCATGGTAACTCATGATCTCGACAGCCTGTTCTCGGTCTGCAATCGGATTGCGGCCCTGGGTAAGAAGGTCATTCTCGCAGCAGGCGACATGCAGACGGTTATCGCCCACGACGATCCGTGGATTCAGGCCTATTTTCGCGGCAAGCGCGCCCACATGGTCGCGCGCGCAACGTGATAGTTTGTGCAGATGGAAACGCGTGCCAGCCCCTTTATCGTCGGACTGTTCACCCTCGGCGTTCTGTTCGGCATCCTTCTCTTCGTGATGTGGGTTGGTCGTTATGGCGACACCACGGCCCGCGAGACCCATGAGGTCACGTTCACGCATGAAGTGACGGGGCTGAGCCCCGGTTCCTCTGTGCTTTATCGTGGCCTCCGGGTCGGCGAGGTGACGGGGCTGACGATACCCCCCGACGAGCCCACCACGGTCGTCGCCACCATTAGCGTTGCAGCGGACCAGCCGATCCCCTCTGACGTCAGGGCCCAGATTCAAACAACCGGGATCACTGGCGTCAGCGTTCTGCAACTTCGCGGCGGCTCCGACGAAGTGGCCACCTTGCGGGACATTGACAGGCCGATCCGCATTCACTCCGACCCGCCGCAGCAGATCCAGACGGTGATCGAGCAGACCCAGACGATGATGGTCCGCCTCGATTCTGTCGTCGAGCAGGTCGAGGGGCTGATCGCGGCGAACCAGGACTCAATTGCCACTACGGTCCGGAATGTCGAGACATTCACCACCGCCCTTGCCGACAGCTCCACTGACGTGTCGACCTTCCTGTCCGATGCTGGCGCCGCCGCGCGTCGTCTGGATTCGGTGGGTGCCCGGCTGGAAACGCTCACCACACATGTCGACGACATCGTCACCCGGATCGAGCCCGGCAGCGTTCAAAGCATCATGGCCGACATTGAGAGCTTTGCCGGGCGGCTCGACGCCACCTCGCAGCGGGTGGCTGCCCTGATCGACGACAACGAAGCCGCCGTGGCAAGCACGATCCGCAATGCGGAAACCTTCACCGCTGCCCTGGCGGAGAACTCCGATACCATCTCGACCTTCATGGCCGATGCCGGGGAGGCTGCCCAGCGGCTCAATTCCGCGGGCGAGCGCATCGAGGCCCTCGCCGGGCGCGCCGACGAGATCCTTGCGGCGGTGGAGCCCGAGGCGGTTCAGACCGTCATGGCCGACATGCAGAGCTTTGCCGGGCGGCTCGACGCCACCTCGCAGCAGATTGCGGCCCTGATCGAAGACAACGAAGCTGCCGTGGCGAGCACGATCCGCAACGCGGAAACTTTCACCGCTGCCCTGGCGGAGAATTCCGATGCCATCTCGACCTTCATGGCCGATGCCGGGGAGGCTGCCCAGCGGCTCAATTCCGCGGGCGAGCGCATCGAGGTTCTCGCCGGGCGCGCCGACGAGATCCTTCAGGCGGTGGAGCCCGAGGCGGTTCAGACCGTCATGGCCGACATGCAGAGCTTTGCCGGGCGGCTCGATTCGACGTCGCGGCAGATCGCCCTCCTAGTCGAAGAGAACGAGGAGGCGCTCAGCAATACGATCCGCAATGCCGAGGCCTTCTCGGCGACGTTGGCGGAGAATTCCGATGCCATCACCAGTTTCATGGCCGATGCCGGGGCGGCAGCCCAGCGGCTCAATTCCGCGGGCGAGCGCATCGAGACACTCGCCGGGCGCGCCGACGAGATCCTGGCTGCCGTCGAGCCGGAAACCGTGCGCGCCGTTCTCGCCGATGCGCAGAGCTTCACCGCACGTCTCGACGAGACGTCGCGCCGTTTCGATACGCTGATCGCGGAAAATGAAACCGCGCTCACGAATACGATTCGCAACGCCGAGACATTCACCTCTGAGCTGACCGAGAACTCCGAAGTCATTTCGCAGTTCCTCGCTGATGCAAGCTCCGCGGCGAGCCGCCTCGACGCGGCCGGCGAACGGATCGCGGTTCTTGCCGGCCGGGCAGACGAGGTCGTCGCTGCCGTCGAGCCCGACGCCGTCCGTAAGTTCGTAACCGACGCACAGAGCTTTGCGGACATGCTCGCGGCCAACTCCGACGGGATCGCGCAGCTTACGCAGGATGCCGGTTCGGCCGCGGCGCGGCTCAATCAAATCGCCGGCGATCTTGAAGGCGTGGGCGGGGATGTCTCGCGCATGTTCGCTGCTATCGACCCGGACAAGCTCGCGCGGAGCCTCGACAATGTGGACCGCTTCACGACCACCCTGGCCGGCCGAAGCGGGGACCTCGATCAGTTCATGGACGATGCCGGCGCCGTGGCGGCGCAATTGCGCCAGAGCACCGGGCGCTTCGACGAGATCCTTCAGCGTGTCGACGGCATGCTCGGGGAAGACGGGGAAGGGGGTTTCGTGACCGAAGTCGCTGCGGCGGCGCGCGCCTTTCGCCAACTCAGCGAGAATCTCGACGAACGGCTGGCCGCGCTCACCGGTGATTTCCAGCGCCTTGGCGGGAGCAGCCTGAGGGAGTTTCAGGCCTTCATGAGCGAGGGGCGGCGTACCTTGAGCAACGTCGAACGCGTCATCACAAATCTTGAGCGCGATCCCAGCCGGTTGCTGTTTGGCGGATCGCAGACTCCGGAATACAATCCGGGCCGTCGATTCTGAGACGAGGTGCGCGGTTCGGCTTAAGCGAGGTCGAGTATCGCGTAGGAAAGGCGCATCGGGGGGAGGCGCGCGCTTTGAGCCGAACAATGCAGCGATTGTCTGCGGTGGTGCTCGCGTCGTCGCTGGCGGCGGGTTGTGCATTGGCGCGCACGCCGCCGCCCGACGTGTATGACGTGCGGGCCGCCACACAGTTCGAGCAGACTCAACGTACGGACGCTCATCTGGCGGTTACCGAGCCGACGGCCGTCGGCGCGCTCGACAGCGAACGCGTCGTGGTCCGACTGACACCCACGGAAATCTCGTTTCTGGGCCGCGCCCAGTGGAGCGACCGGCTGCCCCGGCTGGTGCAGCGCCGGCTGATCGAGTCGTTCCAGAACAGCGACAGGGTTGGCTCGGTCGGGCCGCCCGGCGGTGCCATCGTCAACGATGTCGGTCTCGTCTTGGATCTGCGTGCGTTCCAGGTCGATGTCGCTCAGAATCGCGCGGAAGTGGAGTTCGAGGCCCGCATCGTCTCCGACGATACCGGCCGCGTGGTCGCGTCCCGCCGATTCTCCGCCACCGCTCCACTGTCAGGTTCTGAGCGGGCGGACATGATCCGGGCGCTCGATACCGCCTTTCAACAGGTTGCCGCCGAGATCGTGGACTGGACGCTGGCCCGGGTCTGATGGCGTAGCGGCCGGGACCAGGCCGGTTCTCCACCCTTCGCTTGCCCGACGCGTGATCCGGGCATCCACGGTATTCGGAGACGGCGTCCTGTCCGAAGTTTCGTGGCCGGGACAGGACCCGGCCACGCCAGCCGGGGCAACCGCCGCCCTCAAGCCTTTGCTCGACGCCCTCCGATGCGCGCGGGCATGACGGGAGAGCGGCGGACGCCCTGCCTCGCGCTTCCTATACGCCAAGTCGGCCGTCCGACAGCCGTTGCGTTGAAGTGTGCTCAGCCCGGATTACTGATCGCATCGCTCAACAGCGCGTAGACCCGGCTCGCCTCGGAGGTGAGATACATCTTGCGTAGCGTCCCGTCCTGATCGGATTCGGAAATCCGCTCCATCAGCTCTTCGAAGACCTCGTTGTAACGGTCGACCGCGTCGCGCAGGTCAGGATCGTGCCGATATTTCCGGCGAACCTCCTCCGTCACCCCGTGGTCGCGCTCGGCATACAGACGACGGATGAAGATGTCGCGCTCGCCGCGTCGATAGCGTTCATAGAGGTCGATGAAGGCGCCGTCGTCGATCGCACGGACGATATCGACAGCCGTTGCGTTGAGCGATTCCAGGATCTGACCGGGAGAGCGTGGCGTCTCCGGCTCGCTCCAAGCGCCGGACGACCTCGGCTTGTTCGCGTCATCAGTTTGCGCGGCGCGTGCCAGCAATTCGGGCCAGCGCTCGCCCTGGTGGGACTGTGCGGTGGTCTTTGCCGACGGCCTGGCGGGCGCGGCGGAGTGATAGTCGCTGCCGGCGCCGGCGACAGCAGCCTTCGCGCCTTCTGCCTGAACCTCGACGGAGGTGCTTGCTGTTGCCCGGCTTCGCTCCGGCGTGGCCACGTCCAGGGTCGCCCCCTGACGGGCCACGATCTCGGAGAGCTCCTTGAGGGCCTTGATCTGATCCGCCACGGCACGGCGCATTGCGGCGGCATTCTCCTCGGTCTCCCGCGGCAGTTCGAAAGCGCCCCGCTTGAGTTCGTTGCGCGTGGCGTCCAGTTCGCGTGCAATGGATTGCGCCGCGGTCCGGATCTCGCGGGTGGCCTCGCCAAAGCGCTCGCTGGAGGATTGAAGCAGGGTGCTGATCTCCTTGGTAAACTCTTCCAGACCGGCTTGCACCGCCGCGGCTGCCTGCTCGCTCTGCTCGCCGGCCATCGCCCGCACGCTGGAAAGCTCCTGTGACACGGTCCGCGTCGAGGCCTCGGCGGTATCCGCCAAGAGCTGACGCACCTCGTCGGCGGAGCGTCTCAGATCGGCAAACTGATCCTGAACGGCGCGTGTCGACAGGCCGGCATTATCCGCGATCGATGCGGCGATCTCCTCGGAACGCCGCTGGATGGTCTCGACCTCCTCCAGCAGGCTCCGTGCCGAAGCCGTCGTGCGATCATTGATGGTGGTCGAAATCTCATCGGCGGCGCGGCGCACGGCGTCGAGCTGGTCGTAGATCTGCTGGACGGTGGCCATGGCGCGCTGGTCCATGCCCTGGGCCAGCTGATCCATCGAGCCGTTGAGACGTTCGAACTCGCTCAACAGCCGGTCGGTCGCCTGGCGCGAGGCATAATTGAGCTTGTCGCCAAGGGCATCGGCGCGGCTTTCGGCGGCCCCGATCGTTTCCTCGAGCGAGGCGGCGTGGCGGCTGACGACGTGCTGAATCTCCTGGCTCCGTCGGTCTAGGTCGGCAAGTAGCTGCGATGAGGCCTCCTGTAGGGCCGATTGCAGCCGTTCGCCCAGCGCCTCGACCCGTGTCTCGGCGTTGCCGAGGGACTGCTCGATTGCCCAGTTGTAGCGATGGGTCAGCGTCTCGATTTCCCGTGCGCGCTCGGCGGCACTATTGGCGAGTTCATCCAGTTGGGCGCGGCGCGCCTCGATCGCCTGATCCATGTCGGTATTCGTGCGCTCCACGGTCTGTGCGACGCCTTCCAGGCCGAGCTTCTGGGCATGGAAGCGGTCCGCCAGCTCGCCGAGGTCGGCAACTACCCGCCCGGAAACCGATTCGAGCAGGTGGACCTGCTCGCTCATGCGCTCGCTGGTCTGTCCCGTCTGGTGGGTCGCGGAGTCGATTGCCTCGCGGAACTGCTCGACCCGGCTCGTCAGCGTGCTCTCGATGTCGCCCAGATTGGCGCGCGCGCCGTTTAGGACCTCCTGGAGCACCTCATTGGTGTTGAGCAGGCGACCCAGGACATCCTCAAGGCCGGTCGACACCGCTTCGTTGGTGCGTGAGATCGAGTCGACAATGCCTTGCCCACGGTTCTCCAGCGTTTCATAGGCGTTCGTCGCGCTTTCGGAGATCGCCCGCGTAACATCGATGCCCTGCTGTGCGATGGCGCGCGTGACCTCGGTTCCCTTCTCTGTCAGGGCGCGCTCCAGCTTCCCGCTGGCATCGTCCATCACCGATTCGATCCGGTCGCTGCGCGACGTGACCTCCTCGACTAGCCGGTCGCCCCGGACGATCACGGCGTCCTCGATGCGCTGAACCTGTCCGGAAAGGCGTTCGGTGAACTGGTCGCCATGCGCCGACAGCGTCTGCGAGATCTCGCTGCTGCGAGAGGTGAGCATCTCGTCGAGCGTCTCGCGCTGATCGGCGAGCGATTCGGCCAGGCGCGAGGACCGCAGCGACAGGGTGGACTCCAGGCTCGAGGCATAGCCAGCAAGCGAACGCTGCAACTCCGTTGAACGCGCCTCCATCATTGTCTCGAACGCATTCTGCTGGCTGGAAAGCGTCTCTCCAAGCCCGGTGAGCTGCGTTGTGAGCGTGTGATCCAGGCTGGAGGCGTGGTTGTCGAGTGATGCCCGGATCTGCGATGCCCGTGCCGCCAGCGTCCGGTCCAGCTCTTCCTGATGGTCCGTCACTGCGGCGCCCAGCGCGTCCAGTCGGCCGCCGAGGGAGGCCGCGAGACCGTTGGTGTGATGTTCGAGCCAGCTCTCGATTTCGGTCACCTTGCCCGACAGCATATCGCCGAAGCTGGTGCGCTGCTGCGCGACGGATTCGTCGAGGCGCGACTGCTGCGCCGACAGCATGTCCTGGAAGCTCGTTGCGTAGCTCGACAGGGTGTTCTGCAGCTCTGCCGCGCGCGTGCTGAGAACATTGTCGAGACCGGTGCGCTGGTCGTACAAGGCGCCCTCGATCTGGCTGGCCTTCTCGGAGAGGAGGTCCTCGAGGCTGGTGCTCCGCGCCGCCAGCGTCTGTTCGATCTCGGTGGCCCGCGCGCCCAGATTGGCGTTGATCTCACTGGCCTGGCGATCGAGCGTCTCACTGATCGACTGGGCCCGGCTCGTCATCGAGCCTTCGAGTTCGGCCATGCGGTTGCCCAGCAGCGAATTGATCTCCGAGCTGCGATGGTCGAACAACTCGGTGATCTCGGAGGCGCGGTAGGCCAGCTTGTCGACCAGCTCGGCTCCCTTGACCGTCACCGCGCTATCGACCTGGTCGACCGTATCGCGAAGCGAAGCGGTGACATCCTGGGCGCGGCCGTCCATCGATTCCATAAGGTCGGTCGACGTGTTCGA
>SKQW01000210.1 GCA_007118805.1 Rhodobiaceae bacterium
AGCAGAAGCACTCCATTTTCATGAAATAGGCGCCGGTCTGTTCCGGCGTCACATTGTAGGTCGAGGTGCCCGACACCGGCTCGTCGCCGATATTCTCGGCGACATAGACCACGGTCGCGGTCTCGCCGAGCCGCACCCGGACGCGGTTCTCCTTAGGCCGGAAGCGCCATTGCAGGCCGCCCGCGACATTGGAATCGAAGCGCACGCTGATGGTCTCGTCGAGCACCCGGTCGGAGGCGGCCTCGGCCTGCTGGGTGGTTCCCCCGAACCCGGTGACCCGGCAGAACAGGTCGTAGAGCGGCACCGCGGCGAACGACATGCCCACCATGAAGCAGACGAAGCCCGAACAGGCGAGCGCCACTTTCAGGTTGCTGTTGCCCGGCTTCGGCGACGTGTCGGTCATGATCCTCCTCACAATGGCCGGTTGAGGATGTCCGGCCCCATCTTGACGATGGTCAGCACGTAGAACAGCAGCACCACGGCCGCGAGCGCCAGGCCGATGGCGATCGAGCGCCGGCGGCGGCGGCGCTTCTGCTCCTCGGTCAGCCTGATTCCGTCCTCTTGGACCATCGCCATTATCCTAGCCCCCGGCACCCAGAAGCGGCGCGATGCCGGCGATCCGCTCGGCCAGCAGCGCGGCGAACAGGCCGAACAGGTGAATGATGGAAAAGCCGAACAGGCGCTTGGCGGCCGGGCCCACCGTGCCCTCGCCGCCCCGGCGCAGCCGCTCGGCGAGCCATGCCAGCGCGCCGCCCAGCGCCACCGCGACGCCGGCATAGAGCCAGCCGGCAAAGCCCGCCGCGACCGGGGCCAGCCCCACCGGGAACAGGATCACCGAATACAGCCAGATCTGCCGGCGCGTCTCGGCGATCCCGGCGGTCACCGGGAGCATGGGCACCCCGGCGCGCGAATAGTCACCGGCGCGCACCAGCGCCAGCGCCCAGAAATGCGGCGGCGTCCAGAAGAAGATGATGGCGAACAGGATCAGCGGCTCAAGAGCGATACCCCCCGTTGCCGCCGCCCAGGCGATGACCGGCGGCAGGGCGCCGGCCGCCCCGCCAATGACGATGTTCTGCGACGTGCGCCGCTTCAGCCATATGGTGTAGATCACGGCGTAGAAGAAAATGGTGAAGGCGAGCAGTCCGGCCGCCAGCCAGTTCGACGCCAACCCGAGGACGATTACCGAGCCCGCTGCCAAGGTGATCCCGAAGGCGAGCGCCTCGCCCGGCTCGATACGGCCGCCCGGAATCGGGCGCTCGCGGGTGCGCGACATCGCGCGGTCGATGTCGGCGTCGTACCACATATTGAGCGCGCCCGAGGCGCCCGCGCCCACCGCAATGGCAAGCAGCGTGATCCCCGCCACCACGGGATGCAGCGTCGCCGGTGCGATCAGTAGGCCGACCAGCGCGGTGAACACAACGAGCGACATCACGCGCGGCTTGAGCAAGGCGATGTAGTCGCCGACATCGGCCGGCAGCACGAGGGCGTGCTCGTCCGCTACGGTGTCGGGTCTCAGGGCCTGATGATTCATCTGGACGGGCAATCCCAAAGCTGACCGGTCGCGGTGCGGGCGGCGTCATGGGGGCGCCGCCCGCGCCGGAACTCATGTAATGCGCGGCAAGGTGCTGAACTGGTGGAAGGGCGGCGGCGAGGACAGGGTCCACTCTAGCGTCGTCGCGCCTTCGCCCCACGGATTGTCGGCGGCGACCCGCTTGCGCATGAAGGCCTCGGCCACGCCGTAGAGGAACACCAGAACCGCGGCCATCGACAGGTAGGCGCCCCAGGAGGAGACCATGTTCCACCCCGCGAAGGCGTCGGGATAGTCGGAGATGCGCCGCGGCATACCGGCCAGCCCGAGGAAGTGCTGCGGGAAGAAGATCAGGTTGACGCCGATGAACGTCATCCAGAAGTGCAGCTTGCCGATGAACTCGTTGTAGTTGTAGCCGAACATCTTCGGGAACCAGTAGTACCAGGCCGCGAAGATGCCGAACATCGCCCCGAGGCTCATCACGTAATGGAAGTGCGCCACCACGTAATAGGTGTCGTGCAGCATACGGGTCACCGCGGCATTGGCGAGCACCACACCCGTGACGCCACCGATGGTGAACAGGAATATGAAGCCGATCGCCCACAGCATCGGCGTCCGGAACTCGATCGAGCCACCCCACATGGTGGCGATCCACGAGAAGATCTTGATGCCGGTGGGAACGGCGATGATCATGGTGGCAGCCACGAAATAGGCCTGGGTGCTGGCCGACAGGCCCACCGTGTACATGTGGTGGGCCCACACGACGAAGCCGATCACGCCAATCGCCACCATGGCATAGGCCATGCCGAGATAACCGAAGACCGGCTTGCGCGAGAAGGTCGCCACCACCTGGCTGACCACGCCGAAGGCGGGCAGGATGATGATATAGACCTCCGGGTGGCCGAAGAACCAGAACAGGTGCTGGTAGAGGATCGGGTCGCCGCCGCCGGCCGGATCGAAGAAGGTGGTGCCGAAGTTCCGGTCGGTCAGCAGCATGGTGATGGCGCCGGCGAGCACCGGCAGCGCCAGCAGCAGCAGGAAGGCCGTCACCAGCACCGACCACACGAAGAGCGGCATCTTGTGCAGCGTCATGCCCGGCGCGCGCATGTTGAAGATCGTGGTGATGAAGTTGATGGCGCCGAGGATCGACGACGCGCCGGCGATGTGCAGCGCGAAGATCACAAGGTCGACCGAGGGCCCCGGATGGCCGTCGGTGGACAGCGGCGGATATACCGTCCAGCCGACGCCCGCGCCCAGGCTGCCCGGCATGCCAGGCACGAGCAGCGAAACAAAGAGAAGCACGAAGGCGACGGCCAGAAGCCAGAACGAGATGTTGTTCATGCGCGGGAACGCCATGTCCGGAGCGCCGATCATCAGCGGCACGAACCAGTTGCCGAACCCACCCATCAGCGCCGGCATGACCATGAAGAACACCATGATCAGCCCATGCGCGGTGACGAATACGTTGAAAGCCTGCGGATCGCCGAAAACGCTCATGCCAGGGCTGGCCAGTTCAAGGCGCATGGCGCCCGACATGAAACCGCCGATCAGCCCGCCGATGATGGCGAGGATCAGGTAGAGCGTTCCGATGTCCTTATGGTTGGTCGACAGAAACCACCGACGCCAGAAGCCCGGAACTTCGTCGTGGCCCTCATGGGCCGCCGCAGTGCTCGACATGGATCTTCGTCCTTCCTCGTCTCGGCGCGTCAGCGCTCGCTCGCCTCGCCGGCCTCGTCATTGAGGCGCGCCAGCTGCGTGTCCTCATCGCCCTCGCCGCGCGCGGCGGCCACCTGCTCCTCGATCCACACATCGAACTCGTCCTGAGAGACGACGCGCACCGTGATCGGCATGTAGGCGTGATCGCGCCCGCACAGCTCCGAGCACTGGCCGTAGAACACGCCTTCCCGCGTCGCGCGGAACCAGGTTTCGTTGATTCGGCCCGGCACGGCGTCCACCATCGAGCCGAAGGCGGGGATCTTCCAGGCGTGAATCACGTCCGAGGCGGTCACCAGCACCTTCACGTTGGTATCGACCGGCACGATGACCTCGGTATCGGTCGCCAGGAGCCGCGGCTGGCCGGGCTCGAGTTCGTCGTCGCGCAACATGAAGCTGTCGAAGGCGACGCCCTCATAGTCGGGATACTCGTAGCTCCAGTACCACTGATGCCCCGTTGTCTTGATGGTCAGCTCCGGCTCCGGCGCCTCGAGCTGCTCGTAAAGCAACCGGAACGACGGAATGGCGATGATCACCAGGATGATCACCGGCAGCACCGTCCATGCCACTTCGAGCATCGTGTTGTGCGTCGTGCGCGAGGGATTGGCGTTGCTGCGCCGGTTGAAGCGCACGATGCATACCGCCAGGAGCACAGTGACGAAAATGGTGATCAGAGTAATGATCACCAAAAGCAGGTTGTGGAAGGCGTGAATGCCCTCTTGGATCGGAGAGGCCGCCTCCTGGAAGCCGAGTTGCCAGGGTACCGGTTGTCCGGCCATCGCGGGCTCGGCCGCCGCCGATGCGATGAGAGTCGCGGCAGCCAATGCGCTGCCGGCCGAACGCCATCTCGAAACCATATCGTCCAAGCTCCCCTGGTTTCTCGCCTTCCGCGGCCGCCCGACGGAGTCGTGACAGGATTCCGGTCGACAAGAGCGGTCCGACAAGCGGGCCTGCCTTAAAATCACATTTCCGCTACGCTCGGCAATGACCTTGCTCGCCAGTCAGCGCGACAAATTTCCGCATCTCCGCCCCTCGCGGCGGCGTCACATGCCGCGCCCATGTTGCGGCGAGCGGCGTTGCGCCGCAATAGCCGGTTGACACTTTGCCGCCCGGACCGAGCCGTCCGATGCGCAACTCGGCTGAACGCTTGACAGCCATTCGCCGTCTGCTAGGCGAAACAGCGGGGACGGACCCGGAACCAAGGCGAATCATCATCATGACGACCCGTGAGCATAACGACGGCACCTACCATCGCCTCATATTCTTCTGGGCGGCTCTGGCCATCGCCCTCTTCACTGCGACGTCGGCGCTGTCCGAGGAGGTTCGCTCGACCCATGGCGACTGGCAGGTGCGCTGCGAGACGCCGCCCGGGGCCCAGAGCGAACAGTGCTACCTCATGCAGAGCGTCACCGCGGAGGATCGCGAGGAGGTCGGGCTCGTGGTCTACGCCATCAAGCTCGCCGACGGCGAAGGCAGCCTGTTGCGCGTCGTGGCCCCGCTCGGCGTGCTCCTGCCGACCAATCTCGGCCTGCGCATCGACGAGGAGGATATCGGCAACGTGCCGTTCATGCGCTGCCTGCCCAATGGCTGCATCGCCGATGCTGATCTCGACGCCGAGCTGATCGGCCAGCTCAGCGACGGCGAGGAAGCGCTTTTCATCGTTTTCCAGACGCCCGAGGAAGGAATCGGGATACCGATGTCGCTGGCCGGCTTCGCGGAAGGCTTCGAGGCGCTGCCCTGATGGGCGCGCCGGGTCACCGCCCGCTCCACGCCCTGTGCGATTGCGCTTCGGCCCGGCCGGCCTAGATACGGCCTAGATTAAGAGTCGCGCCAGCCACGCACGGACGGAGCCCCATGACCGCCATATCCAGCCTTCTCGACGCCGCGGGCGTATCCGTCGGCCGCGCCCGCGACACCCTAGCCGCTGCCCTCGACGGGGCCGATGATGGCGAGATCTTCGTCGAGGAACGCAGCTCGGAAGCCCTCGTCTACGACAATGGGCGCCTCCGCCAGGCCAGCTTCGATTCGGGGCGCGGCTTTGGCATGCGCGCCGTTGCTGGCGAAACGGCAGCCTATGCCCATTCCACCGAGGTCTCGGCCGCCGCCCTGAAGCGCGCCGCCGATACCGTGTCGGCCGTCGCCGGCGGTCGCGGCGGCAATCTGGCGCTGCCCCCGGCCGGTACCAATATCCGCCTTTATGGCGACGAAAATCCGGTCGATGCCCCCGCCTTCAAGGCCAAGTCGGCGCTGCTCGCCGAGATCGATGGCTGGCTGCGCGCCCGCGATCCCCGCGTGCGCCAGGTCACCGTCTCGCTTGCAGGGGAGCGCCAGTCGATCGAGATCGTGCGCCCCGACGGCCAGGTGCTGCGCGATCACCGCCCGCTGGTCCGTTTCAACGTATCGGTGGTCGCCGGCACGGGGGAGCGGCAGGAGACCGGCAGCTACGGCATTGGCGGGCGCACCGCGTATGATCAGTGGATCGCCGCCGGGTCATGGCAGGCGGTGGCAGAGGAGGCGCTGCGTCAGGCGCTGGTCAATCTCGAGGCTGCGCCCGCCCCGGCCGGCGAGCTCGACGTCGTGCTCGGGCCGGGCTGGCCGGGCATATTGCTGCATGAGGCGGTGGGCCACGGCCTGGAAGGTGACTTCAACCGCAAGGGGCAGAGCGCCTTTGCCGGGCTGATGGGCGAGCGCGTCGCCGCGCCGGGCGTGACCGTGATCGATGACGGCACCATCGAGCAGCGCCGCGGCTCGCTCAATTTCGACGATGAAGGCACGCCGACATCGTCAACCACCCTGATCGAGGACGGCATCCTTGTCGGCTACATGCAGGATCGCCAGAACGCCCGCCTGATGGGCCACAGCCCCACCGGCAACGGGCGCCGCCAGTCCTATGCCCATATCCCGATGCCGCGCATGACCAACACCATCATGCTGGCCGGCCCGCACGAGCCGGACGAGATCCTGGCTGGCGTCCGGCACGGCCTGTTCGCCCGATCCTTCGGCGGCGGCCAGGTCGACATCACCTCGGGCAAGTTCGTGTTCTCCTGCACCGAGGCCTATCTCATCGAGAACGGCAAGCTGGGCGCGCCGGTCAAGGGCGCCATGCTGATCGGCAACGGGCCCGACGCGCTGACCCGCGTGCGGATGGTGGGCAACGACATGGCGCTCGACCCCGGCATCGGCACCTGCGGCAAGCAGGGCCAGGGTGTGCCCGTCGGGGTCGGCCAGCCGACCATCCGCATCGACGCCCTCACGGTGGGCGGCACGGCCGGATAGGCCGCGCCGCCTCAGCCCGTTACCAGCGGCGCAACAGCCGGTCGGCCGGATTGGTCCAGATCGGGCTTGCCAGCGCCCGGTCGAGCTCACTCCGGGCGATGCCGATATCGCCCAAGACGCGGTCACTGGCGCCGCGCAGCTTCTCCAGATCGCGCCGCTCGCGCCGGGCCGCGACCAGCCGCGCGAAGAATGCCGAAAGCCGCCGGGCGGCGCCGGGCCGCTGGCGCGGCGACTCTTCATACGTCAGGGTAGCCATCTGCCTGCTCCAAGAATTGCGGGGGGTGGCGGGTCATGGCGCCCCCGATACCGGGAGCGCGACCCCATTTTGCATTGCACAAGATATAGGCGCCGGGCTGCCGCGCGACCTCTTTGAAATTCGAAAACGTCCTATGTGTCCGGCGCTTAGCTCAATAATCGAACATCAGGAATGCGACCGGAAACAAGCCGAATCCGACCTCGCCTTGTTGCACGGCCCACGATGACGAAGGCGGGACAGCTCTCGCGATGGATCGCTCGCCAGCGGGCCCGACAGCGCACGATGGAGGTCGAGGCGGGTCACGCCAATGTCGCGCAGCATTCGGTCGTCATAGCTCATCAGCTCGTTGATCTGGCGCCGGTGGTGCAGCGTCCGGACCATCCGGATCGCCCTCCCGAGAACCGACATGACGGCCCATGCCCCGGCGCGCCCCTGTGTCGTGACGCCCGAATTGCCTGGCATTATCGCCTCCTTACGGCGTTGCGTGAGCCGAAAGGATGAGCCGGGTTGATTTATGAATCCAACGAATGTTTATAATCGAAATCATCACTGAGCTTGATGGCGGGCTGCGATGGCAAACCTGATCGACGCGGATCTGTTCAAGACCTTTCTGGCGATCGCCGAGACCGGCAGTTTCACCCGTGCCGCGGACGAGGTTCACAAGACCCAGTCCGCGGTATCCATGCAGGTTAAGAAGCTGGAGGAGCGCATCGGCCGCCCGCTCTTCGAGCGCGGCGGACGCGCGGTCCGGCTGACGCCCGACGGCCAGCGCATGCTCGACTATGCCCAGCGCATCGTCCGGCTCAACGAGGAGGCGCTCGCCGCCTTCACCGAGCCGTCGCTGCAGGGGCTTGTCACCCTCGGCGTGCCCGACGACTATGCCGAACGGCTCCTGCCGCGGGTTCTGTCCGCCTTTGCCCGCACCCACCCGCATGTCGAGCTGGTGGTCAACTGCCACAGTTCGCAGACCCTGTGCGGGCTGATTTCCGACGGCAAGCTCGATCTGGCGATCATCACTGGCGATGTCGGCCCGGCCGATCAGCTCGTCATCCGCCGCGAGACCTTGCACTGGGTCTCCTCGCCGGTGCATTGCACCCATCTGGCCGACCCGCTGCCGCTGGCCGTTGGCCCGGCCTGCTGCTCGTGGCGCATGATCGCCATCAACGCGCTCGACGCCGCGCGCCGCCCCTATCGTATCGCCTATACCAGCTCGGCCGCCGTGGTGCTGTCGAGCGCCGTAGCCTCGGGCCTTGCCGTTTCGGTCCTGCCGGAAAGCGCCATCCGTCCCGACCTCCATGTCCTGACCGAGGCGGACGGCTTCCCGGCTCTGCCGCCCTGCGACATCGCGCTGTTGCGGGGCCGCCGGGCGGCGACGCCGATTCATAATGCGCTGGCCGACCATATCCTGGCCCGGCTGAGCAATCTGCCGCCGGCGCCCGAAGCCCTCGACGCCGCCGAGTAGCCGGCGCCGGCCGCCCGTCTTTCGTCATCCTGCGGCGCGCCGACAGATGGGCACGGCCACCGGGCTACCGGTCGGGGCGGCTACGTCTTTCGCGCCGTGACGATCAGCGCCGGCATATCGAAAACGATGGACCCGTCATCGACGACAAAGGGCTTCAAAGCGCTCTCGGCTTCGTCGAGAAGGCGTTCGAACTGGTCGTCATCGAGCACGCCGCCAAGCGTCCACACACAAGCCCGCTCGGTGGAGACCAGGGCGGCAATCGACTTGAACCGGACGGTTCCGTTGTGCCGGGCGACCTGGGCGTCCTGAAGCCCCGCCTGGCGCGCAATCTCCTGCAGTTGCTCGGGATCTCCAAGCACGAATGGCGCGCGGAGCGCATCGCCAACGGGCTTGCCGAACAGCCGGTCCAGCAATCCTGCCAAGGCAGAAAAGCCCGGCGAGTTTTCGACCGCGTCGCAGACCGCGACGGCCAAGGTTCCATCCGGGCGCAGCACCCGCATCATCTCGCGCAAGGCGCCGGCCCGGTCGTCGACGAACATGAGCGCGAATTGGCTGACCACCGCGTCAAAGTCGCGGTCCGGCATCGGCAGCGCCTCGGCGCGACCCTCGATCCATTCGATCGGTGGCGACTTGCGCCGCGCCACGGCGAGCATCTCGGGGTTGGGATCGACACCGACCACGGAGCCATGCGAGCCCGCGCGCTCGGCCGCCGCGAGGGTCAGCGCACCGGTCCCGCAACCCACATCGAGCACCCGGTCGCCCGGCTTGATTCCGGCTGCGCCGGCCACCACGGGTCCCCAATGGGCAAACAGGGCCGGCACAAAGGATGTGTCATACACCTCGGCGGGAGATTGGACATCGACACTGGTATTCATCAGTTCACCTCCGCTTAAGTGCCGCTGCGCGGCCATCTGCACATGAAAGGCAGCGTAGTTTGGCCCGTCGTCCGACCCCATGTCCGTGCGTCCGAACGATTTGCTGGTGCGTCTGAGTTGAAGCGACGTGCCCGCGGCGCTCGGGCGCCCGACAGGCTGCGGGCGGGCCCGGCGCCGACTTTGCGGTTGGCGCAAGGCCGACGACGAGCAGCTCACCTTTACGGCGCGGCCTCTACCGCGGCTCCCGCCGCGCTCGGCCGGGTCCCGAGCTGGTCCAGCAGCGCCATCGTGTCGAAGTAGTCCGCCTCGCGCGCGATCATCTCCCCGTCCGTCTCGAGCACGCTGCAAGCGACGACCGAGACCTTCTCATTGGTGGGCGGAAGTCCATCGAGTTCGCCGAGATGGGTCCCCTCGAAAGCGTATTCGATGATCGATACTTGGTTGCTCGGCACATGATGGCGGCGGATCATAATCGTGAGATCTGGAAACGCCGTCGTGAAAGTCTCCACTTCGGCGACCACAGGGTCCGGACCGGCTTTCTCGATGCCGTCTCCGGAAACGTGGATCGACCGAGGCATGAACAAGCTCCGGATCGTTTCGTAATCACGCTTCTGAATGGCATTGAACATCTCCCGGTGGAGATCGGCAGCGTTGGGCATGGGACTTCCCCTTCATCGCTGACGGTTGCGAGGCCGTCCGGTGGACGTCTTGACAGGGCCCTTATAATTTCGCGCATGGCTCGCTCCCATGACCGCGCATCTCTGTCGCCTGCCCCGCCGTCTCGATTGACGCACGAGGTTGGGGCCTCATACACGGACGCGGAGACCACCGGGCCGGCCCCGGCGCCAGGCCGCGGCAACGATCCCCTCTCGGACGTCCTGCGGACGGTGAAGCTTACCGGCGCGCTGTTCTTCATGGTGGATGCCACCCACCCCTGGGGCGTCGAAGTGCCTCGTACGGACCGTGTCGCCCCGGCCGTGCTGCCGGGCGCCCAGCATGTCATTTCCTATGACATCATCCTGGAAGGCTCGGGCTGGGTCTGCATGCAGGGTGCCGCACCCGTCAGGTTCGAGGGCGGCGACATCCTCGTCTTCGCACATTCCGATCCCTACCTGCTGCTCAGCGCGCCGGACCAGCAGCCGGAGTTTGATTCCATAGCCACGGTGGAGTTCCTGCGCGAAATGGCGGCCGGCAGGCTGCCCTTCGTCGTCGAGGAAGGCGGCGGCGGCCCGGAACGGACACGCTATGTCTGCGGCTATCTTGGCTGCGATATGCGGCCGTTCAATCCCGTGCTCGCGACCCTGCCGCGTTTCCTCCAGGTCAAGCGGCGGAACTACGCGGGCGACGAGCTGCTGGACCACCTGGTCGAGCTGACGCTGGCGGAGGCGAGGACCCGCCGCGCGGGCGGTGACTCCATTCGCCTGCGGCTCAGCGAGTTGATCTTCGTGGAGGTTATCCGGCGCTATCTGGAAACCTTGCCGGTCGGAGGGACGGGGTGGCTGGCGGGCCTGCGCGACCGGTCTGTCGGACGGGTCCTCACCTTGTTTCACGAACACCCGGCACGGGCCTGGACACTCAACGAGCTCGCCAGCGAATCCGGACTTTCACGGGCGGTTCTGGCCGAGCGTTTTGCGCATCTCGTGGGCTGTCCCCCGATGAAGTATCTGACGCTTTGGCGCATGCAGATCGCCGCACGTATGCTCGCCGACCGTCCGGCAAAGGTCGCTGCGGTGGCCCATGACGTGGGCTACGAATCGGAAGCGGCGTTCAGCCGGGCCTTCAAGAAGGCAACGGGCGTCTCGCCGGCCGCGTGGCGGGATCATCATGTCGCCTCGGCCTGAGCCGGGCGGCAGCATCAAGCGGCCGACAGGCCGGCCGCCGTCCCAGCCGAAAATGCGGTCTACAACCGCTTGGACAGGTTCACCCGCTCCTCGGTGATATAGCCGAGCGCCTTGTAAAACTGGATGACGCCGGCATTGTCCGGCCGCACCATAAGATTGAGCTTCCACACTCCGCGCGCGGCGAGCCAAGCCTCCGCCGCTGCCATGGTGGACCGGCCATAGCCCCTGCCCCGCGCCGCCGGATCGACCGCGACATAGTAGACGGCGCCGCGATGGCCGTCATGGCCCACCATCGCGCTTGCCGCGATGGCGCGGCCGGCGCGGCCCACCAGCACGGCGGCATTGGTCTGAGTGCTGGCAAAGGCGATGTCGGCGCGCGGGTCGTTCCACGGCCGGATCAGTCCACAGCGCTCCCACAACGCGACCACCGCCTCGACCTCTCCTAGCTCGATCTCTCCGAATGCGATATCGGCCATGGGCGCCCCCTTCCCTCGCCTCATGCGGCCCGGCCGCCCCGCAGCACCAGAAGGTTCCCGGCAAGCGCCAGGAGCAGCCCGGCGAGCGAAAGCGCCGTCCATTCGAACCCTTCGAACGCCCAGGAAATGGCGAGCGCGCCGATCGGAAACATCACCGTGGCGTAGCCCGCCCGGCCAGGGCCGATCCGGCGCATCAGGGTCAGATAGCTGGCAAAGGCGACGACCGTGGAGAACACCGCCAGCGAGCCGAGTGAAATCGCATAGGACGGGCGCGGGTCGAACACGAAGGGCGCGCCGGAGACGATCGCGAACAGGGCCATGAACGCCGCCCCGTAGACCATGCCCCAGGCGTTCGACGAGACCACCGGATGCCCTTGGCGCTGCACCGTCACTGCGGTGATGTTGCCGAGCGAGAAGCACATCGCGCCGATAATCGCCAGCGCAAGGCCCGTGACGACGTCGCTGCCGGCGCCCGCGATTTCCGGCCAGAAGATCAGCGCTATTCCGGTCACACCGGCGCCGGCGCCCAGTAGGACGCGCGACTCGAGCGGCGTGCCCAGAAGGAGGGCCGCGTTAATCGGGTTGAGCACCGTCACCAGCGAGAAGACGACAGCGAGAAGGCCCGTCGTCACCCACTGGGTCGCAGTCAGGAACAAAAGGAAGTTGGTGGAGAACATCAGCACGCCCATCAGGGCGAGCCGGGCGTGAAGACGCAGGGGAAACCGCATCGCGCGGCCGGACAGCCATACCCACGCCAGCATGATCGCCGCGGCGATGGCAAAGCGATAGAAGACCGACACGCTGACATCAACGACGCCGAGCTGGAACTTCATGGCGATCCAGCTCGTCGACCAGACTACGATGGTCAGGGCATACAGGCCAAGCTCGGGCGTCCCGATCCGGGGCGCGGCGGTCGCCCGCTGACCGGCGCTCAAATTAGCTTGCCGGGGTTGAGGAGTCCCTGCGGATCGAGCATTTGCTTGAGGTCGCGCATCAGCCCCAGCTCCACCGGGTCCTTGATCTGCTCCATGAGCGGGCGCTTGAGGCGGCCGATACCGTGTTCGGCGGAGATCGAGCCGCCCAGCTTCAGCGCCACCTCGTGCACCGCCGCCGCCATGTCCTCCCAGCGCGCCAGGAACTGCGCCGCGTCGGCGCCCTCCGGCTGGCTGACATTGAAGTGGACATTGCCATCGCCGATATGACCGAAGGGCAGCGGGCGGCAGCCGGGCACCACTCGCAGCGCCGCCTCGCTGGCCCGGGCGATGAAGTCGGGAATGCGCGCCAGCGGCACCGAGACGTCATGCTTGATCGAGCCGCCTTCAGGGCTCTGCACCTCTGGCAGGAGCTCGCGCAGCCGCCAGAACTGCGCCTGCTGGGCAAGCGATTCGGCGAGCACGGCGTCGGCCGCGACGCCGGAATCATGGGCGCCCATAAGGATGCGTTCCATGACCGCGCGCAGGCCGGCATCGCTGAGCGGCGAGCTCAGCTCCAGAAGCACGTAATAGGGATGCGGCTCGGTCAGCGGGTCGCGGGTATCGGCGCCATGGCGCAGCACGAAGTCGAGCCCGATGCGCGCGATCAGTTCGCAGGTCGTTACCTGTGACCCGGCCTGGGCGCGCGCGGTGTCGAACAGGGCGAGCGCGGCGGCCGGATGCGGCACCCCGATGAAGGCGGTCACCCGCTCGCGCGGCTTGGGGAACAGCTTGAGCACCGCCGCGGTGATGATGCCGAGCGTGCCCTCCGAACCGATGAACAGGTGCTTGAGGTCATAGCCCGTATTGTCCTTGCGCAGGGCGCGCAGCCCGTTCCAAACCCGCCCGTCGGCGAGCACCACTTCGAGCCCCAGCACCATGTCGCGCGCATTGCCATAGGCGAGCATGGCGGTGCCGCCGGCATTGGTGGCCAGATTGCCGCCGATCCGGCACGAGCCTTCCGCGGCGAGGCTCAAGGGAAACAGGCGGTCGGCATCGTCGGCGGCGCGCTGGGCATCGGCGAGAATGACGCCGGCCTCGGCGAGCATCGTGTTGCCCTGCCGGTCGAGGTCGCGGATGCGGTTGAGCCGTTCGAGCGACAACACGACCTCGCGTCCCGTCCCGTCCGGGGTCTGGCCGCCGACCAGCCCGGTATTGCCGCCCTGCGGCACCACCGGGGTTTGGGTCTCGGCGGCGATCTGCAGGACGGTCGCGACCTCGTCGACCGAGCCCGGCCGCAGGACGGCCGCGGCCTTGCCGTGCCAGAGGTCGCGCGGCTCGGCGAGATAGGGCGCCTGGTCGGCCGGCTCGCTCAGCACATGGCGCGCGCCCAGCGCAGCCTGAAAGCGCGGGATCAGGTCGGATGGGGCTGATGAGGGCTTCATGGCACCTTCCTAGCCCTCCCCCGGCCCCGGCGGCAAGCGGGAAGCTGTCGGGCGATGGGCCTTCCTCATGGGTGGCGGCGAATTGATCCGGCGACCGGTTGCTCCTCGCGGAGGCCGGCTGCTAGCCTCATGTCATGAATTCACGAATGATCTTCATGCTGATGCGCGTCCTGCGCATGGTCATGCGCCGAGGCCGCCGGCGGCGCTGGTAGCGGGCGCATCGAGGCGCTTCGGTGCGCGGCAGGGGTGATTACGGCCGGTCCGCCGCCGCGCGGCGCAGCCGGTCGTTGATCGCCTCGCCCAGCCCCGCCTCGGGGATCGGCATCACGGCGATGGTGCTGGCGCCGCTGTCGTCGAGCGCGCGCAGATGGACGAAGAGGTTGGCAGCCGCCTCGGTGACATCACCCTCGGGCGACAGGTTGAGCATGGCGCGGGCGTTCTGCCAGCCCTCGGCGGGCACCGGCCCGAAGGCGAGCAGCGCCTCGCCGGGCGCCACCGATTCGGCATTGAGGCGCACCAGCGCCGCCGGCGCATAGTGCGAGGCGAGCATGCCCGGCGCGGCCGGTTCGTCCACCGGTTCGTCCACCACCATCGCGAGTGGCTTGCCGAGGGCGGCCTCGATAGCCGGGCGCGGGATGCCGCCCGGCCGAAGAAGCGCCGGGCCGCCGTCGAGACACGCCACGATTGTCGATTCGACACCGACCGGGCAGGCACCGCCATCGACGATCAGCGCGACATGCGCGCCAATTTCCGCCCGCGCCGCCGCCGCCGCGGTCGGGCTCACCCGGCCGGAACGGTTGGCGCTGGGCGCAGCGATCGGCCGGCCCAGCTTTGCCGCCAGACACCGCATCAGCCGCGTGGCCGGCATTCTCAGCGCCACCGTATCGCGGCCCGCCGTGACTGCCGGGCCGATCGGCGAGGCTGGCTGCTTCGGCACGACAAGGGTCAACGGGCCGGGCCAGAATGCCGCCGACAGCCGCAGCGCATCCTTGTTGAAAAGGCCATGCTCGCGGGCCATGGCTTCATCGGCGACATGGGCGATCAGCGGATTGAAGCCGGGCCGCGCCTTGGCCGCGAAGATCGCGGCGACCGCCCGGTCATTCGTGGCGTCGGCGGCAAGGCCATAGACCGTCTCGGTGGGGACGACGACGAGGCGGCCCGCCGCGAGGTGACGCGCGGCGGCCTCGACGGCCAGCGCGAGGCTGTCGGCGTCGTCTTCGGCGATCCTGAGTGTTTCTGGCTGAGCCATGAGCCTGTCACCGACCCGAGCATGGCCGTGACAGCCCGGCTCGGGAACACTAGAGTGCCCGGACTTGTGCGCGGCGCACCCATCTCCGTCAAGCGCGCCCTGCCAGAAGGAGGCCCGATCCATGACCTACCGCGCCCCGGTCGCGGATATCGCCTTTACGCTCAACCGGATCGCCGGCCTGTCGCAGGACATCGAGCGCGGCTTCCTGGGCGAGCTCAGCGACGATCTCGTTGCCGCCATCCTGGATGAGGCCGGCCGCTTCGCCTCTGAGGAGATCGCGCCGCTCAACCGGCTCGGCGACATCGAGGGCACGCCGTTCGCGGATGGCCGCGTGACCATGCCCCGGGGCTGGCGCGAGGTTTATCAGCGCTGGATCGCCGGCGGCTGGCTGGCGTTGACCGGGCCAGAGGAATATGGCGGCCAGAACCTGCCCATGACGCTGTTCGCCGCTACCCAGGAGATGTGGAACGCCGCCTCGATGGCCTATGCCATCGGCCCCGTCCTGACCGTCGCCGCGGCCGATGCGCTGCACCGCTACGGCACCGAGGACATGAAGCGGCGCTATCTGTCAAAGCTGGTTTCCGGGGAATGGGCCGGCACCATGTGCCTGACCGAATCCCATGCCGGCTCCGATCTCGGCCTTCTGCGCACACGCGCCGAGCGCCGCGCCGACGGCAGCTATCTGATCCGCGGCACCAAGATCTTCATCACCTATGGCGAACACGACGTCACCGACAACATCGTCCATATGGTGCTCGCCCGCCTGCCCGACGCGCCGCCCGGCCATCGCGGCATCTCGATGTTCATGGTGCCGAAGTTTCTAGCCAATGAGGATGGCTCTGTCGGCCCCCGCAACGACGTGAAATGCCTCAGCGTCGAGCACAAGCTCGGCATCCATGGCAGCCCCACCTGCACCATGGCCTATGGCGAGGACGACGGCGCCGTGGGCTGGCTCTTTGGCGAAGAGAACAAGGGCTTGGCCTGCATGTTCACCATGATGAACCAGGCCCGTCTCATGGTCGGCATTCAGGGCGTTGCCATCGCCGAGCGCGCCTATCAGCAGGCGCTGTCCTATGCCCGTGAGCGCCGGCAGGGCCGCCGGCCAGGCATGGGGCCGGAGGAGACCGTCCCCCTCACCGACCATCCCGATATCCGCCGCAGCCTGATGACCATGCGGGCGATGACCGGCGCCGCCCGCGCCATCTGCTACGAGACGGCTCGGGCGCTCGATGTGGCGGCGCGGGCACCTGACGCACAGGAGCGGGAAGTCGCACAATCCCGCGCCGACCTCCTGACCCCCGTCGCCAAGGCATTCTCCACCGATATCGGGGTCGAGGTCGCCTCGCAGGGCGTTCAGGTCCATGGCGGCATCGGCTATATTGAGGAGACCGGCGCCGCCCAGCACCTGCGGGATGCGCGGATCGCGCCGATCTATGAAGGGACCAACGGTATCCAGGCAATTGACCTCGCCACGCGCAAGGTGCCGCGCTCTGATGGCGAGGTGGTGCGCGCCTATATCGGGGAGCTGCACGAGACCGCGCGCAGCGTGAAGGCGTCGAACGAGCCGGCCTTCGGCCGCATGGGCGAGCACCTCGAACAGTCCGTCGCCGCGCTCGAACGGGCCACTGGCTGGCTCATCGACAGCCAGCGCGACGGCGCCGATCCGGCGCTGGCCGGGGCGACGCCCTATCTGCGGCTGTTTGCCATTGCCGCCGGCGGCTGTGGCCTGGCCAAGGGGGCACTTGCCGCCGCGCGCGCCAACGGCGACCCGGCCAATGCCGGGCGGATCGCCACCGCCCGCTTCTTCGCCGAGAATGTCAGCCCCCAGGCCGAGGGGCTTTGCGAGAGCGTCGTCAGCGGCGCCGACGCCGTGCTTGCGACGGAGGCGCTGTGAGCCTTTCCCATCCCCGGAGCTGACCCGTGACCGACCTGCGCAACAAGACGCTGTTCATCACCGGGGCCAGCCGCGGCATCGGCCTGGCCATCGCACTGCGCGCCGCGCGCGACGGCGCCAATATCGCCGTCGCCGCCAAGACCGCCGAGCCCCATCCCAAGCTGCCCGGCACCATCTACACCGCTGCCGAGGAGATCGAGGCGGCCGGCGGGCGCGCCCTGCCACTCGTCTGCGACATCCGCGAGGAGGCGCAGGTCGCCGAGGCCGTGGCGCGCACAGCGGAGGCGTTCGGCGGCATCGATATCTGCGTCAACAATGCCAGCGCCATCGCCCTGACCGGGGTGCGCGATACCGCCATGAAGCGCTTCGACCTGATGCATCAAATCAATGCGCGCGGCGCCTTCATGGTGTCGAAATACTGCATTGCGCATCTCGAACAGGCGGACAACCCGCATATTCTCATGCTGTCGCCGCCGCTCGACATGCAGGAGAAATGGTTCGCCCCCCATACCGCCTATTCGATGGCCAAGTTCGCCATGAGCATGGTCGTGCTTGGCCTTGCCGGCGAATTGCGCGCCTCGGGAATCGCGGTCAACGCGCTGTGGCCGCGCACCACCATCGCCACCGCGGCGGTGCGCAATCTGCTCGGCGGCGACGAAATGGCCCGGCGCAGTCGCAAGCCGGAGATCCTCGCCGACGCCGCCCACGGCATATTCTGCAAGCCGGCGCCTGAGTTCACCGGTAACTTCCTGATTGACGACACCTTTCTCGCCGGCGAAGGCGTCAAGGAATTCGACCACTATCGCGTCGACCCCGACGCCGACCTTGAACCGGACTTCTTCGTGCCCGAGCATTTGCCAGCCCCCGCCCCGCTTGCCGCCGCGCCGCGCGCTGGCGGCCCCGCAACCTGACCAAGAGTGCCAATGTCGACCCTATTGCTGAGCCATACCGCCTGTTTCGACCACCTCACGCCCGATGGGCACCCCGAACGGCCCGACAGACTGCGGGCCGTCGAGCACGCGCTCGAGGACGAGATGTTCGCTAGCCTCGTGCGCGAGCAGGCGCCGGAGGCCGAGCTCGAGACGGCGGCGCTCGCCCACCCGCAGGACTATGTCGAGGCCATCATTGCAGCAGCCCCGACCGACGGGCTGGTCCGCGTCGATGCCGACACCTCCATGTCGCCGGGCTCGCTGGAGGCGCTGCGGCGCGGCATGGGTGCGGCCACGCGGGCGGTCGACGAGGTGGTAACGCGCAATGTCCGCAACGCCTTCTGCGCCATCCGCCCGCCCGGCCACCACGCCGAGAAGGTCCGCGCCATGGGCTTCTGCCTGTTCAACTTCGCCGCGATCGCCGCGATCCATGCCCGCAAGACCCACGGGCTCGAGCGGGTCGCCGTGGTCGATTTCGACGTCCATCACGGCAATGGCACGCAGGATATCTTCTGGTCGGAGCCCGAGCTGTTCTACGGCTCGACCCATCAGATGCCGCTCTATCCCGGCTCCGGCGCCCGGGGGGAAACCGGCGTCGGCAACATCGTCAACGCCCCGCTCGCGCCCGGCGACGACGGCGTGGCCTTCCGCGAGGCCATGGACGGGGTGATCCTGCCGGCGCTGGAGCGATTCTCGCCCGACCTTGTCATCATCTCGGCCGGCTTCGACGCCCATGCCCGCGATCCCCTTGCCAACCTCAATCTCGTCGAGGACGATTTCGCCTGGGCCACCCGGCGGCTGATGGAGATTGCCGAGCGCACCTGCGATGGCCGGGTGGTCTCGGTGCTCGAGGGCGGCTACGATCTCGTCGGGCTTGCAACCTCGACCGCGGCCCATGTCCGCACCCTGATGGAGGCGTGAATGGCGGCCAATGAGACGGACGCGCCCGCCGGGCAGGAGATGCCCGCCGACATCGCGGAGATGAGCTTCGAGCAGGCGCTCGCCGAGCTTGAGAGGATCGTCGAGCAGCTTGAGCGCGGCGACGTGGAGCTGGAGAAGTCGATCGACCTCTACGCGCGCGGTGACGCCCTGCGCAAGCACTGCGATGCGCTGCTGAAGCGGGCCGAGAGCAAGGTCGAGAAGATCGCCCTCGACGCCTCGGGAAACGCCACCGGCACCGAGCCCCTCGACGTCGACAAATAGGGCCGCCGCGAGGAACTGATTCGGACTGAATCACCCGTCCGCGTTAATCCCGCCATTTCAGGCCCTAAGCCCTCCGGCTTGCAATTTGCGGCAGGGCACCATAACTTTTGCGCTGCACAAATCCGCAACCCAGCGGGATCTCGACATAAGTCGAGGCAACGAAATCAGCAACGGCCGGGGGGCCGGACCACCATGCCCTACTACCAATGGTACGAATTGACGCACGCCGCCCTCTCACCGGCCCGGGTGATGGCCGATGCTGCGCGGCTCTACTACCGCAATCCGCTGAACCCGCTGGCACACACCACGCCCGGCAAGAGCATGGCCGCCGCCATGGAGGTGTTCGAGCGCGTGACCCGGCGCTACGGCAAGCCGGAATTCGGTATCGAGTCCACCGTCCTGGGCGCGGTCCGGGTGCCGGTGCGCGAGCAGGTGGTGTGGGAACGCCCGTTCTGCCGCCTCGTGCGATTCGAGAAGGCCCTGCCGGCGGGCAAGGATCCCGGCCCCAAGCTCCTCATCGTGGCGCCGCTGTCCGGCCACTACGCCACGCTGCTGCGCGGCACGGTGGAAACCATGCTGCCCGATCACGACGTCTACATAACCGACTGGGTCGATGCCCGGATGGTGCCCCTGTCGCTCGGCACCTTCGATCTCGACGACTATATCGACTACGTTATCAACATGTTCCACATGCTGGGCGGCGACGCCCATGTCATGGCGGTGTGCCAGCCATCGGTGCCGGTGCTGGCGGCGGTTTCGCTGATGGAGGCGCGCAACGACCCTTACGCGCCGCTCACCATGACGCTGATGGGCGGGCCGGTCGACACCAGGGCCAACCCGACCGCGGTCAACCAGCTTGCCGAACAGCGCGACATCGAGTGGTTCCGGCGCAACGTCATCATGAAGGTCCCGTTCCCCCATCCGGGGGTCTTTCGCGACGTCTATCCCGGCTTTCTCCAGCTCGGCGGCTTCATGAGCATGAATCTCGACCGCCATGTCACCGCCCATCGCGACCTGTTCTACCATCTCGTGGAGGGCGACGGGGATTCGGCGGACAAGCACCGCGACTTCTACGACGAGTATCTGGCGGTCATGGATCTGACGGCGGAGTTCTATCTCCAGACCGTCGAGACGGTATTCATCCGCCACGACCTGCCCAAGGGCGAGATGAACCATCGCGGCCAGCCGGTGGAGCCGGCCGCCGTGCGCAATGTGGCGCTGATGACGGTGGAGGGCGAGAAGGACGACATTTCCGGCGTCGGCCAGACCGAGGCCGCCCATGCGCTTTGCGTCAACATCCCGAGCGACCGCAAGGTTCATTATCTGGCCAAGGGGGTCGGCCATTACGGGGTCTTCAACGGCTCACGCTTCAAGGGTGAGATCGCGCCGCGAATCGCCGATTTCATCCGCAGCCATTCGGGCCATACCGTTCAGCGGGCGGCAGCGCCCGGGCCCGTTCAAGCTCCAGCGACGAATGGCGGTGGCGCGAAGCCTGCTTCCGCCGTTGCGGCCAAGTCCCCGCCGGCCCATTCCCCGGACGCCGCCGGGGTCTCGGAAGCCCGCGACGATCTGACCCGTATCAAGGGGATCGGCCCGAAGGTGGCTGAGACGCTCAACCGCCACGGCATCCATTCATTCGTTCAGCTTGCAACGCTGAGCGATGAGGCGGCTGCACGGGTCGAGGCAGAACTCGGCTTTCCCGGCCGCATAGCCCGCGAGGGCTGGCCCACCCAGGCGCGCAAGCTCGCCGGCTAATCAGTTCGCCCCGTCCAGCAGGCGCCGCGCGATCACTTGCGCCTGAATTTCCGCGGCCCCCTCGAAGATCGAGAGAATGCGGGCATCGCACAGGATGCGGCTGGCCGGGAATTCCAGCGCAAAGCCGTTGCCGCCATGGATCTGGACGTTGTTGTCGGCGGCGGCCCAGGCCACGCGGGCAGCGAGCAGCTTGGCCATGCCGGCCTCCATGTCGCAGCGCCGCCCCCGATCCTTCTCGCGCGCGGCGTAATAGGTGAGCTGCCGCGCAATCATGATCTCAGCGGCCATCACCGCGAGCTTGTCGGCGACCCTCGGGAATTCGATGATTGGCTGGCCGAACTGCCGGCGTTCGCTGGCATAGGCAAGGCCAAGCTCGATCGCCGACTGGGCCACCCCGACGGCGCGGGCCGCGGTCTGGATGCGGGCGGCCTCGAAGGTCTGCATGAGCTGCCGGAAGCCCTGCCCCTCCTCGCCGCCAAGCAGCCCGTCCGCCGCCACCGCGAAGCCGTCGAAGGAGATCTCGAACTCCTTCATGCCGCGATAGCCGAGCACTTCGATCTCACCACCCGACATGCCGTCAGCGGGGAACGGATCCTCCTGCGTGCCGCGCGGCTTCTCGGCCAGGAACATCGACAGCCCGCGATGGCCGGGCTCGGCAGGATCGGTGCGCGCGAGCAGGGTCATCAAGTCGGCGCGCACCGGATGGGTGATCCAGGTCTTCTGGCCGTGGATCCGGTAGACATCCCCTTCCCTCACCGCGCGGGTGCGCAAAGAAGCCAGATCGGAGCCGGTATTGGGTTCGGTGAACACCGCCGTCGGCAGCGTCTCGCCGGAGGCGATGCGCGGCAGCCAGCGAGCCTTTTGGTCCGCGGTGCCAGCCGCCAAGATGAGCTCAGCGGCGATCTCAGAACGGGTGCCGAGCGAGCCCACGGCGATCCAGCCGCGTGACAGTTCCTCCGACACCAAGCACATGGCTTCCTTGCCGAGCCCCAGCCCGCCGAATTCATCCGGGATCGTCAGGCCGAACACGCCGAGCTCGGACAACGCACCGATGAGCTCCATCGGGATATAGGCGTTGGCGAGGTGCCAGCCCTGCGCATGGGGCACGATCTCCGCCTCGGCGAAGCGCCGCATCTCGGCCCGCATGGCCTCCAGCGTGTCGTCGAGCCCCGGATCGCCGACCGGCCCCGGCCCGCGCTCGGCCATGAGTGCGACGAGCTGGCGCCGGGTGTCCGGTGTATTGCCGGTGTCGACGAGGTCGCGGACTGATTCGAGAAAGGCCGCGATGTCGCCGGCCTCAAGCCCGAGTTCGGCGGGACGGACGAACTCCGTCTGGCTCATCGGGATCGCGGAAGCGATCTGGGCGAGGTATTCGCCCGCCGCGACCCGCAGCGTCAGGGCTTCCACCGGGCCGAACCGGCCTTCCCCCGACAGGCGCTCGGCATAGGCGCCGAGCTGGCGCATCGATTCGGCGTAGGTCGCAAGCCAGGCCAGGCCATGAACCGCATGCTGGTCGGTCGAAAGGCGCGCCGGGCTAAGCCTGCCATCGCTGCGCACCCGTGCCGCCACCTGCTCGCGGGCCTTTGCCACAAGACCGGCGGCCGCATGGCCCGCCGCGACGAGGCTTGCCGGCAGGCTGCCGCCGGGACTGTGATCCTGTGCCTGTGACGCCATAGAGACAGCCTCGCGAGCGTTCCGTTCGCGGCGACCATAACTTGCGGATGGAACAAGGCAAGGCACCGCCTGCTGCCGCCCGGCAACCCCGCCTCGCGCAGTCCGGCTGGTCAATGCGCGCATGGGGAACCGGGTTACGCCCGAACCGCGTTGATCTAGTATTGGGGGCTGGCGCATCGACGAGGCTGACACAACCGTATGGACCAGGAGGTTCGGCAGAAGCCCGGCCAGTGGCGCCGATTGGCGCGGCGATTTCGCCCGGGACGCATCGGGCGGATGGTTTGGCGCTCGGGGCGCGTTCTCTATCGGGCGGTGACGCACTTTCAGCAGGAAGACGGGCTCTATATGGCGAGCGCCCTCGCCTTTTCCCTGATTGTCGCGATCTTTCCCTTCATTCTCCTGCTGACAGCTATCGCCGGCTTTATCGGCGACCGTGAGCTGGCCAACTACCTCACTGTCACGGTGTTCGACGTTTTCCCCTCCCAGGTGGCCAATGCGCTGGAGCCGGAAATCTGGAACGTGCTGGTGCGCGACCGCGGCGGCGGGATCGTCACCGTGTCCGTCGTCATCGTGCTGGCCAGCGTGACCAGCGCGGTGGAGACGGTGCGCGGCGGCCTAAATCGCGCGTACGGGGTGCGCGAAGCGCGCTCGATCCTGCGCACGGTCCCGGCTAGCGTGCTCTTCGTGCTCATCGCGACACTGACGCTGATCGTGGTCGCCTTCCTCGCCGTCATCTTTCCCATCGCCTACGCCTTCATCGATCCCCGGCTGCCCGAAGTACCGGCCCCGATAACCCTGCTCGAGATGATCCGCAACGCCGTGGTGACGCTCGTTCTCGCCGCCATGCTGTGGGCGTTTCACCGCTGGCTGCCGGCCCATGGCCGCCAGCGCCCGGCATTATGGCCCGGCATCCTGTTCACCCTCCTCATGTGGTGGGCGGCCAGCCAACTCTTTTCCTGGTACATGTCGGGCGTTGCCGACTATGCGCGCTATTACGCTGGCCTTGCCGGTATCATCGCCGCGCTGCTGTTCTTCTACATCGCCGCGGCCATCCTGCTGGTGGCCGGCGCCCTTAACCGTGCGATTCACGAGGAGCGGCGCAAGCGCCGAGTGGTGCGCACGCTGACGGGGAGCTGATCCCGCCCGGCAACGCCTGCCGAAACGCTCGGCATTCCGGCGCGACTGCACATAATTTATGCAGAAACCACCTCGGCTTCGCCAACCCCGAATCGGGGATGGCTTCGTTTTTCCTTACATAACAGAACTTTATAGGGATTTCCGGTGCCTGGCACGAGTCTTGATCCGGTTCCGTCCGGGCCGGTCCTGCAAGGGGGCTGTCCGGCGGTCGCGGACCTGTTCGCGACCGAGTCAAGAGGAGCACAGGAGCCGACATGAAAATCGTCATGGCCATCATCAAGCCCTTCAAGCTCGATGAGGTCCGCGAGGCACTGACCGCCATTGGCGTGGAGGGGCTCACGGTCACCGAGGTCAAGGGATACGGGCGGCAGAAGGGCCATACCGAGATCTATCGCGGCGCCGAATACGCCGTGACCTTTCTGCCCAAACTCAAGATCGAGATCGTCGTCACGGCCGACATGGCCGACCAGGTCGTCGACACCGTCGCTGGCGCCGCGCGCACCGGCCAGATCGGCGACGGCAAGATCTTCGTCCACGAAGTCGAACGCGCTGTTCGGATCCGCACGGGAGAGGCCGATGCGGATGCTCTGTGACCGTGCGCGGCTGAATCTGCGCAAAGGGAGACCTGAAATGCGCCTGTCCACCTGCCTGCCGGCGATCGCCGCGCTTGCCGTCGCATCGCTGGCTGCCATCGACCCCGCCCTCGCCCAGGAGGAAGCCGCCGCCGAGGCGGCCGAGGTCGCCGCGAACGGCGTCCCGCCCGAGGTGAAATTCGTCTTCAACACGCTGCTGTTCCTGGTCGGCGGCTTTCTCGTCATGTGGATGGCGGCCGGCTTCGCCATGCTGGAAGCCGGTATGGTGCGCACTCGAAACGTATCGATGCAGTGCCTCAAGAATATCGGCCTCTACTCCACCGCCGGCCTGATGTTCTGGCTGTTCGGCTACAACCTGATGTACGAAGGGGTGAATGGGGGCTTCATCGGCACCCCGGTCTGGTTCAGCCATCCGGCCCATGGCGCCGAGGACATCACTGAAGCGGCCGGCACGTCCGACTGGTTCTTCCAGATGGTGTTCTGCGCCGCCACGGCCTCGATCGTGTCCGGGGCAGTGGCCGAGCGGGTCAAGCTGTGGCCGTTTATCGTCTTCGTGGCCGTCCTGACCGGCATCTTCTATCCGATCTCGGGCTCCTGGCAGTGGGGCGAGGGTTGGCTGTACGGCCTTGGCTTCTCCGACTTTGCCGGCTCCACCATCGTCCATTCGGTTGGCGGCTGGGCTGCGCTCACCGGGTGCATCCTGCTTGGCGCCCGCACCGGCAAATACGACGCTGAAGGACGGGTCACGCCGCTGCCCGGCTCGTCCATGCCGCTCGCCACGCTTGGCGTTTTCATCCTGTGGCTCGGCTGGTTCGGCTTTAATGGCGGCTCGCAGCTCGCCCTCGGCTCACTCACCGACGCCTCCGACGTCGCGAGAATCTTCGCCAACACCAACACGGCGGCGGCGGCCGGCGTCATCGTGGCGATGGTCCTGTCGCAGGTGATCTACGGCAAGGTCGACCTCACCTTCGCGCTTAACGGGGCGCTTGCCGGGCTGGTCTCGATCACCGCCGAGCCGCTCACGCCGAGCTTTCTGATGGCCGCGATCATCGGCGGCATCGGCGGCGCTATTGTGGTCGTTGGCGTGCCGCTTCTTGACCGGCTGCGGGTCGACGACGTGGTCGGCGCGATCCCGGTCCACCTGTTCGCCGGCATCTGGGGGACCCTGGCCGTGCCGCTCACCAATCCGGAAACGAGCTTCGCCATCCAACTTCTCGGCGTGGCCGCCTACGGCGCCTTCACGGTGGTCGCCACCACCATCCTGTGGCTGATTCTGAAGGCGACAATCGGGATCCGGATCACCAAGGAGCAGGAAGAGACGGGGCTCGACACGCTCGAGGTGGGCATCGAGGCCTATCCCGAGTTCGCCCGTGGCAGCCAGCGCCTGCGCGCCTGACGCCGTCCGGCATTGACACAAGAGGATGCGGCCCGGGCCTGGCGCCCGGGCCGCGCCGTTTTGGACCCCGGCATGGTTAAAGCCCTCTTTACCGCCCTGCGCTAACGTCCGTGGCGGGCTGCGGCAGATTCGGTTTTGTCGCCAGCCGGGGCGTGATGGATGGGCGTGACCGACTACGATTACCGCGACGAGATGGGGTTGAGCGACAGGCTGCGCGACGGGCTGGAACGGCTCTCCGCGCAGGCGCTGGGGCTGGCGCTGCTCGCCCTGGTGGGTGCCCTGGCGGCGGCCCTGATGTCGTGGTCGGTCGAGGACCCGAGCTTCACTCACGCCACCCACGCAACGCCCCGCAATCTCCTCGGCTTTCCCGGCGCCGCGATCTCCGACCTTCTGCTCCAGGGGCTCGGCCTGGCCGCGACGCTCGCCCTGTTTCCGGTTGCCGCGTGGGCAATCGCCCTGCTGCGCGATCGCCCCATCACCTCGCCCAGCCGGCGCGTCGTCGCCTGGATCCTGGGCTGCCTTCTGGCCAGCGCCCTGTTCGCGGCAATGCCGAGACTGGCGGGCTGGCCCCTGCCCTCCGGCCTTGGCGGCATTCTGGGCGACGCCCAGCTCTATCTCATGGGCATTCTGCTCTCCCCCGTGCTCGGCGGGCTGGCGGCGGTGCCGTCCGGCCTGTTCGCCGGCCTGGCGGCGCTGTGGCTGCTTGCCTTTGCCTGCGACATCCGCCTCAGCCTGCGCCCCGAGCCGGCGACCCCCTGGCAGGACGAGCCTGACACCCACCCAGTCGAGGCGGATTATGACGACTTCGACGATCTTGATGACCCGGAAGCCGCGAGCCGCTTTCAGCCCATCGGCTGGCTGGCGCATGGCTGGCTGAGCCTGCGCGCCAGGCTACGGCGGCTGGCCGGCGCGCCGCGGGCGCTGTGGACCAATCTGGTCGGGCCCCGCGACGTGCTCGATGCCGTCAACCCCGAGGAGCGTGTCGAGCCGCGCTTCGGCCAAGCACCGCCTGCCCCCTGGGACGCGGCGGCGGACGAGGCAGACGAGGAGGAGGACTGGTCCGACCTCGAACCCAACCTGACCGAGCCGGCGCCGGACCGCGTCCAGCCCTCGAAAGCGCGCCTCAAGCCGGGCAAGCGGGCCGCCAAGGAGGATCAGGGCTCGCTGCTCGCCCAGCCGGCATATGAACTGCCACCGCTGCGCCTCCTGGCCGAGGCCAAGGCCACCCGTCGGCACACCGGCGCCGACGCCGAGGCGCTGGAGCAGAACGCCCGCATGCTCGAAACCGTGCTCGACGATTTCGGGGTCAAGGGCGAGATCATCAATGTGCGTCCCGGCCCCGTCGTCACGCTCTACGAGCTCGAGCCGGCGCCAGGCACCAAGTCATCGCGCGTAATCGGGCTGGCCGACGACATCGCCCGGTCGATGAGCGCTGTCTCGGCCCGCGTCGCGGTCGTCCCCGGCCGCAACGTGATCGGCATCGAATTGCCCAACAGCCACCGCGAGACCGTCTATCTGCGCGAGCTCCTGGCGTCCGAGAACTTCGAGAAGTCCAAGGCCAAGCTGCCGCTCTGCCTCGGCAAGACGATCGGCGGCGAGCCGGTCATCGCCGATCTCGCCCGCATGCCGCATCTGCTGATCGCCGGCACCACCGGCTCGGGCAAGTCGGTGGCGGTCAACACCATGATCCTGTCGCTGCTCTACCGGATGCCGCCGGAGACCTGCAAGCTCGTCATGATCGACCCCAAGATGCTGGAGCTGTCGATCTATGACGGCATCCCGCACCTGCTCTCCCCGGTCGTTACCGACCCTAAAAAGGCCGTGGTGGCGCTCAAATGGACGGTGCGCGAGATGGAAGAGCGCTACCGCCGCATGTCGAAGCTCGGGGTGCGCAATATCGACGGCTACAACGCCCGCGCCGCGCAGGCCGCCAAGCGGGGCGAAACCATCAGCCGCACGGTTCAGACCGGCTTCGACCGGGAAACCGGCGAGCCGGTCTATGAAGCCGAGGAGCTGACGCTGGAGCCGATGCCCTATCTCGTGGTGATCGTGGACGAGATGGCCGACCTGATGATGGTCGCCGGCAAGGACATCGAAGGCGCGGTGCAGCGGCTCGCCCAGATGGCGCGGGCGGCCGGCATCCACATCATCACCGCCACCCAGCGCCCCTCGGTGGACGTCATCACCGGCACCATCAAGGCCAATTTCCCCACCCGGATATCCTTCCAGGTGACCTCCAAGATCGACAGCCGGACCATCCTCGGCGAGCAGGGCGCCGAGCAGCTCCTCGGCCAGGGCGACATGCTCTACATGATGGGCGGCGGGCGCATCACCCGCGTTCACGGGCCTTTCGTGTCCGACGACGAGGTCGAGGACGTGGTCGCCTTCCTCAAGGACCAGGGCGCGCCGCAATATCTCGAGGACATCACCGAGGAGTCCGACGATGCGCCGTTCGACGCCGGCGGGATCGCGGCCGGCGGCGGCGGCGAAGGCGACGATCTTTACCGTCAGGCGATCAAGGTGGTGCTGCGCGACGGCAAGGCATCGACCTCCTATGTCCAGCGGCGGCTCGGCATCGGTTACAACCGCGCCGCCTCGCTGATCGAACGGATGGAGGGCGACGGCATCATCTCGCGGCCCAACTCCAAGGGCCAGCGGGAGATCCTGGCCGGCAAGGAGGACGAGGATTGAAGCCGTTGTTTCGCCACATCCCGCGCTATAGATGGGCTTTGGTAACTGTCGGCCGATTCGCTGAAACGAGAGGATCATAGCCTTGGGCGGACGCAGGATGACTTTTGCGGCGGCAGCACTTGCGGTTGCACTTGCCGCCTCTCCCGGACCGGTGCAGGCGGCCACCGATGCATCCGGTCTGTCGCTGGCCGAACTCACCGCCATCGAGATGGTGTCGGGCTATCTCAACGATATCCGGACAATGCAGGGCGGCTTCACGCAGACCGCGCCGGACGGCCAGACGACCGAGGGGCGGTTCTTCATCGAGCGGCCGGGCAGGATGCGCTTCGACTATGCGCTGCCATCCCATCTCACTGTGATTTCGGACGGATACTGGGTGGCGGTGCAGGACCGGCAGCTCAAGACCACCGAACGCTACCCCCTGTCGACGACGCCGCTGAGAATGTTTCTGTCGGACGAGGTGGACCTGCTGGCCGATACCAAGGTGATCGCGGTCGATCCCGATGACGACAACCGCGTCAGCATCACCGTGCAGGACCCCTCAAACCGTGCCGAGGGCACCTTGACGCTCTATTTCGATCCGGTTGAGAATCAGCTCCAGAGCTGGATCGTCAGCGACGCGCAGGGCCTTGATACCTATGTGGAATTCAGGAACATCGTGCGCGGCGAACCCATTGATTCGGACTATTTCTTGATTATCGAGGATACGACCATAGACGTCGGCGAAGGCAGGCACTGAGCCGGCGGGATCACGTTTTCGCGAGAATCGCCCCGGGACTTGAACCTTGGCCCGGGCGGTTCCATTTTGTCCCTAGTGGCGGCGGTGTTCATGCTTCGGTAGTGCCCCCCGTCTCGCCGACGGACACCAGCCGCTGGCGTCGGAGATCACTCCGGCGTCCCGCGTCACAGCGGACGGCGCCCGACCCTTTCCCCCGGGGGTCGGGCGCTTTTTTCATGCATGCTAGGTTTGTGGATGCGAGGCTGGGGCTGGTCGATCTAGGGACGACTGGCGGACAACCAGGCCGAAGTGAGGGGCCTTGCTGACAAGACTGCTGCAGCCCTGGTGGCGACTGACCCGCGGCACCACACTCGGCGTGCGCGCGGCGGTGATCGACCGGGGGAGCATATTGCTGGTCCGGCATTCCTACGCCTCCGGCTGGCATCTGCCCGGCGGCGGCGTGGAGCGTGGCGAGACGCTGCATGCCGCGCTGGAACGGGAGCTGCGCGAGGAGGCCGGGGTGAGGCTCACGGCACCGGCCCGGCTGCACGGCATCTTCTGCAATCACGAGATCATGCCCGGCGACCATGTCGCCGTCTTTGTCGCCGAAGCCTGGGACCGGGACCAGAGCTGGCGACCGGGGCTGGAAGTGCGCGCTGCTGAGTTCTTCGATCGTGCCGCCCTGCCGGCGGACACCACATCTGGAACGCGCCGGCGGCTGGCGGAGATCTGCGACGGTGCACCGATTGGCGAACACTGGTAGGGCGCTCCACTCAACGCAGCTCCAGCCCAGTTCTCAACCGGGCCTTCAGCCGTGTTCAAGTGCGAACAGAGCGATGACGCTCGACTGAACGAGCTCGGCATGGAGCAACAGCAGGACGAGGCGAGCGTCCCGGCTATCGCCGGCATCGAGGGCGGCCTCGATGCGCGCCTCCACGGCCAGCGCACGGGCCTCGCTAGTGGCCCCGGCAAAGCCTTCCGCCCCGATCATGCAATAGGCCATGAGCTCGGCCGCCGCCGCATAGTCCTCCGGCAATGGCGCCCCGCCGCGGTCCTCCTTCAGGAGCCGGATCGTCGTTAGCTCGACAGCGTCGGGCACCATGGCGGGATGCAGATCGACCGCCCTCAAGGCCTCGTCGAGCTGGCGCAGCTCGCGGGCCCTTCCGAATTTCCCGAACAATCCGAACATCGGCACAACGCCTACACCGAATCCGCGGTTGGCGCGACTCTTCCGCCCCCTTAGGATCGGCGCGATTTTCGTCACCGAAGCAAAGGAGGACCACATCATGGCCAGCAAGACACGCAGCGCGCAATCGGTCTGGACCGGAAGCGGTATGGAGGGCTCAGGTAAGCTGACCGCTGAAAGCGGCGCCTTCACGGATCTGGGCTACTCCCTGGGAATGCGCTTCGGCGATGCATCCGGCACCAATCCGGAAGAGCTCATCGCCGCGGCCCATGCCGGCTGCTTCAACATGGCGCTCGCCGTGGGTCTCGGCCGGGAGGGCCACACCCCGGACGAGCTGCGCACCCGCGCCAATGTGACCGTGGAGAAGGAAAATGGCGGCTGGCGCGTGACCAAGGTCGTGCTCGACCTGACCGGCAAGGTGCCTGGCATGTCCGAGGAGGATTTCGTGAAGGCCGCCGAAGGGGCCAAGGCGGGCTGCCCGATTTCCAAGCTCCTCAACGCCGAGATCAGCCTCAACGCCAAGCTTGGCTGATCTGGCTCAGGGCTCGCCCGCGCCCGGCTCCCAGCCCGGCGGGGCGAGCTCAAAGCCCGCGAATTCGAAACCCGGCGCCACGGTGCAGCCGACCAGGGACCAGGCGCCGAGGCTGCGGGCCGATTGCCACGCGCCGGCCGGCACCACCGCCTGGGGGCGCTCGCCGGCGGCCAGGTTCGCGCCCAGACGGCAGAGCTGCGGCGCCTCGCCGTGCTCGCTGATCGACAGTGCCAGCGGGGCGCCGGCGTACCAGTGCCACATCTCCACCGCGTCGACCTTGTGCCAGGCGGAGACCTCGCCCGCCGGCAGCAGATAGTAGATCGCTGTCTTGCGAGCGCGGCCGTCATCGCCGGCCTCGTCCCGGAAGGTCTCGCGGAAATGCCCGCCCTCGGGATGGGTGTCGAGGCCGAGCAGCCGTATCACCTCCTCCGCGGTCAGCTCCGTCATGACGGTCAGAAACTGTCCTTGCGGCGGCGGATCTCGGCGAACACCTCGGCATCGCTCGAATTGGGCATGCCCACCGCCGCCTTCACCTCGGGCCGATTGGCGCGAATGAAGGGGTTGGCGTCGAGCTCGGCGCCGATGGTGGTCGGCAGGGTCGGCAGGCCTTCGGCGCGTTTCTCCTTCACTTCGCCGGCGCGGCCCTGCAGATGCGTGTTGTCGGGCTCAATAGTCAGCGCGAACTTGGCGTTCGAGGCGGTGTATTCGTGGCCGCAATAGACCAGCGTCTCGCGGGGCAGGCGAGACAGCTTCTCCAGCGAGGACCACATTTCCTCCATGGTGCCCTCGAAAACCCGCCCGCAGCCGAGCGCGAACAGCGTGTCGCCGGCGAACAGAACCCCCGGATTGGGGAACCAGTAGGCGATATGGCCCTTGGTGTGGCCTGGCGTATCGTAGATGCGCGCCTCATAGGGCCCGAAACGCCAGGTGTCGCCCTCGCCCACCGTCTCGTCGAGCGTGGCGATCTTGTCGGCTTCCGCCCGCGGGCCAACGACATGGCAGTTGAAGCGGCGCTTGAGGCCCGCAATGCCCTGCGTGTGGTCGGCATGATGATGGGTGACGAGAATATGGCTCAGCGTCCAGCCGGCCTCGTCGAGCGCAGCCAGCACGGCGTCCTCGTCCGGCGCGTCGATGGCGGCGGTATGATTCGTCGAGGGATCGTGGATGAGCACGCCATAATTGTCGCTCAGGCACGGAAACATTCGGATGTCGAGGCCGGCCATCGGATTCTTCTCCCTGGTGCCGCACAGGCTTTGTGAACCGCGTGCGGGTTACCTATCATCGCAGGTGACCCAACGCCAAGTCCGCGAGGTGGACCGGTGTATGTCGACATTGTCGAGCTGAGGGCCTTCTACGCCAGCCCGCTGGGCCAGCTGGCGCGTCGCCTGGCCGTGCAGCGGCTGAAGCGGCTATGGACGGATTTCGACGGCAAGGCAATGATCGGGGTGGGCTACGCCGTGCCCTATCTCGACATTTTCCGGGAGCGGACAGAGCGGTGCCTTGCCTTCATGCCGGCCCGGCAGGGCGTCGCGGCATGGCCCCACAAGGCCGGATCGGCCGTTGCCCTGGTCGACGAGACCGACCTGCCGCTCAATGATTCGTCGATCGACCGGCTGCTGCTCGTCCACTGCCTGGAGATGACGGAGAATTCGGAGGCCCTGCTCAAGGAGGCGTGGCGGGTGCTCACTCCGGGCGGCAGGCTGGCCGCGATCGTCCCGAATCGGCGCGGCATCTGGGCGCGGCTCGACCGCACCCCGTTCGGTCACGGCCGTCCCTACAGCCGGCGCCAGCTCTCGCGCCTTCTCCGCGCGGCGAGTTTCACCCCCCAGGCCTGGGCCGATGCGTTGTGGGTTCCGCCGTTCCGCAGCCGCATGATGCTCCGTTCGGCCGCCGCCTTCGAGCGCGCCGGCGCGCTGATCCCGGCCATGCCCCCCGGACTCATTCTGGTGGACGCCAGCAAGGAGGTGCGCCGCGTGATCCCGGCCGACGCGGAAAAGGCCCGCCGCTTTAAGATCCTGCCCGTGCCGGAGCCGGCCGCCACGCCGGCGCGGCGCGAATGGGTCGAGTGACCGGCAGACCTGTTCAGATATGCAGCGTGCGCTTGTCGACGGCGAGCGCGGCCTCATGCACCGCTTCCGACAGGCTCGGATGGGCATGGCAGATCCGGGCCAGATCCTCTGACGAGCCGCCGAACTCGATGATGATGGTCGCCTCGTGGATCAGCTCGCCGGCATTGGCCCCCACGATATGGCATCCGAGCACGCGGTCGGTCGCCTTGTCGGCCAGGAACTTCACGAAGCCCTCGGTCTTGAGCATGGCGCGCGCGCGCCCGTTCGCGGTGAACGGGAACTTGCCGACCTTGTAATCGACGCCAGCCTCCTTGAGCTCTTCCTCGGTCTTGCCGACGGAAGCGACCTCCGGGGCGGTATAGACCACATTGGGAATGGCATCGTAATTGATGTGGCCCGACTGCCCGGCGAGGATCTCCGCCAGGACCACCCCCTCATCCATCGCCTTATGGGCGAGCATCGGGCCGGCGATTACGTCGCCGATCGCCCAGATGCCCTCAACACTGGTGCGATACTGCCCGTCGGTCTTCACCCGCCCGCGCTCGTCGAGCGCGACGCCGGCCTCGTCGAGCCCGAGCCCGTCGGTATAGGGAATGCGGCCGATGGCGACCAACACAGTATCGGCCTCGATGGTCTCGGCGTCGCCGCCGGCGGCTGGCTCGACCGACACCTTGAGCGACTTGCCCTTGGCGTCGACCCCGGTGACCTTCGACGACAGGCGGATCTCGAGCCCCTGCTTCTTCAGCATGCGCTGGAACTGCTTGGCCGCCTCGCCGTCGATCCCCGGCAGGATGCGGTCGAGATACTCAACGACGGTGACCTTGGAGCCCAGCCGCGCCCAGACTGAGCCGAGCTCGAGCCCGATGACCCCGGCGCCGACAACCAGGAGGCGCTTGGGCACCTCGGGCAGTCCGATCGCCTCGTCCGAGGTGACGATGCGCTTGCCATCGGTCTTCACGCCCTTGAGCGGCGCGGAGTCCGAGCCGGTTGCGATGACGATGTGCTTGGCTTCGAGCGTCTGCGCCGCGCCCTTTTCGGGCTTAACCTCGACCTTGCCCGCCCCGCGAATGCGGCCGGTGCCGTGAAAGGTGTCGATCTTGTTCTTCTTGAACAGATAGGCGACCCCGTCGACATTGGCTTTGACGGTGTCGTCCTTGTGCTTGAGCATCGCCTTCAGATCGAGCTTGGGATCGACCTTGATGCCGAGCGTGGCGAAGCTGTGCCCGGCCTCCTCAAACTGCTCTGAGGCATGGAGCATCGCCTTGGAGGGGATGCAGCCGACATTGAGGCAGGTGCCGCCATGGGTCTGGCGCTTTTCCACCACGGCCACCTTGAGGCCGAGCTGGGCCGCCCGAATCGCGCAGACATAGCCGCCCGGACCGGTTCCGATCACGATGAGGTCGTATTGTGCCATGCTTCCCCCGATTTGCGTGGATTCAGGTCCGGTTCGGTGCGCCGCGCGTGCCGGCTTGCCAGAGCCGCCTCAACTCGCGCGCGCCAATAGCGCCGCTTGCTCTTCAGCCATCTCACACAGGCGGTCACAGCCAAAATCGACGATCTCGTTGCCTTCCTCCCCCCAATATACGGAGTGGCCATGGCGTTCTACGCGCATCTGCCTGAACGCCTCCGGATCGCGGATCGGCTCGAATATCTCGCCGTCGGCGATGACGCCGCGCAGGTCTACGATACCTTCATACCCGTCATCCCAGGCGAGCTTGAGAACGCCGTGGATGACGGGCTCTGCGGCGCGGATATGCAGCGTGTCGGTCATGTGATCTTCTCCGGCGTCCGTTTCGACGCAACCATATCCCACCCCCGTCGCAACGCCGCGCGTCGCGGCTTGGCCCAGGAGATGATAGCGCGCAGCTTCGCGGGTGGGAGGGTTCCCTTCATTAGCTGGAGCGACTCGATGTCGATCTGCGCACGATACTCGGCGAAAACGGCATGAAAATGCGGTGGCGGATGTTCCCGAGCGACGAGCTGAACCTGACGCCCTCGACAATAGCGACGGTCGGCATGCCCCGCCAGCGACCTACAAATCCAGCACCAGCCGCTGCGGGTCCTCCAGAAGCTCCTTAATGCGCACCAGGAAGGTCACCGCCTCGCGCCCGTCCACGATGCGGTGGTCGTAGGACAGCGCCAGATACATCATCGGCCGGGCGACGATCTCGCCGCCCCGCACCACCGGCCGCTCCTCGATGCGGTGCATGCCGAGAATGCCCGATTGCGGCGCGTTGAGGATCGGCGTCGACAGCATCGAGCCGTAAATGCCGCCATTGGAGATGGTGAAGGTGCCGCCCTGCATCTCCTCGATCGACAGTTTGCCCTCGCGCGCCTTGCGTCCGAACTCGCCGATGGTCTGCTCGACCTCGGCCAGCCCCATGCGATCGGCATCGCGCAGCACGGGGACGACCAGCCCCTTGTCGGTGCCGACCGCCACCCCGACGTGATAGTAGTTCTTGTAGACGATCTCCTCGCCGTCGATCTCGGCATTGACCGCCGGAATGTCCTTCAGCGCCTCAACCGAGGCCTTGACGAAGAAGCCCATGAAGCCGAGCCGCACGCCGTGGCGCTTCTCGAAGAGATCGCGGTAGGATTTGCGCATTTCCAGAATGGCGCTCATGTCGACGTCGTTGAACGTCGTCAGCATGGCGGCGGTGTTCTGCGCCTCCTTGAGCCGGCGGGCGATGGTCTGACGCAGCCGCGTCATGCGCACGCGCTCCTCGCGGGAGGCGTCGTCCGGCGGCGACGGGGCACGTGCAGCGGCCGGCTGCGGCGCGCCCGGGCTTTCGCTCGCCCCGCCCTCGATCACCCGCAGCACGTCCTCCTTGAGGATCTGGCCGCGCTTGCCGCTGCCCTCGACATCGCCGGCCTCGAGCCCCTTGTCCGCCATCATCTTCTTGGCGGCGGGCGAGGCGGGCATCGCCTCCTCCTTGGCGGGGGGTTCCTTAGCCGGCGCCGCCGGTTCGGCCGCCGCCTTCGGGGCCGCCTTGGCCTCCTTGCCCTCGCCCTTGGCTTCAGCCGGCGCCTTCTCCTTGGCCTCGCCCTCGGCGATCAGGCCCAGCAGCGCGCCCGGCTCCACGGTCTCGCCGTCGGCCACGGCGATCTCCTGAAGCGTGCCGGCGGCCGGGGCCGGCACCTCGACCGTCACCTTGTCGGTTTCCAGCTCGACCAGCGGCTCGTCCTGCGCCACGGAATCGCCGGGCTTCTTCATCCACTGGCCGACCGTCGCCTCGCTCACCGATTCGCCGAGCGTCGGCACGCGGATTTCCGTTGTCATCGGGGCGCCCCTTTCCGGTTCAAGCTGCGGGCCGGTGTCGTCATTCGCTCAGGGCCTCGTCTATCAGCGCCTGCTGCTGCTCCTGATGCTTCGACAGAAGCCCGGTGGCGGTGGACGCGGAGGCATGCCGCCCGGCATAGCGCGGGCGCCGGTGCTTGGCCTCGATCTGATTCAGCGCCCATTCGATATTGGGCTCGATGAAGCTCCACGCGCCCATATTGCGCGGCTCCTCCTGGCACCACACCATCTCGGCGTCGGGGAAGCGGCCGAGCTCCGTCACCAGCGCCCGTGCCGGCACCGGATAGAGCTGCTCGACCCGCATGAGGTAGATGTCGTCGATGCCGCGCTTCTCGCGCTCCTCGTAGAGGTCGAAATAGACCTTGCCGGAGCACATCACCACGCGCCTGATCTTGTCGTCCTTGACCAGCTTGACCTTCTGGTCGGGGAGATACTCCGCATCGTCCCACAGCAGGCGATGAAAGCACGTATCGATGCCGAACTCGTCGAGCTGCGAGACCGCCCGCTTGTGGCGCAGCAGCGACTTGGGCGTCATCAGGACCAGCGGCTTGCGGAAGTCGCGGTGAATCTGCCGGCGCAGGATATGGAAATAGTTGGCCGGCGTCGTACAGTTGGCGACCTGCATATTGTCCTCGGCGCAGAGCTGGAGGAAGCGTTCCAGCCGGGCCGAGGAGTGCTCCGGCCCCTGCCCCTCATAGCCGTGCGGCAGCAGCATCACCAGGCCGGTCATGCGCAGCCATTTGCGCTCGCCCGAGGAAATGAACTGGTCGATCACCACCTGTGCGCCGTTGACGAAGTCGCCGAACTGCGCCTCCCAGAGCGTCAGCGCGTCGGGCTCGGCGAGGGAATAACCGTATTCGAAGCCGAGCACCGCCTCTTCCGAAAGCATCGAGTTGATCACCTCGAAGCGCGGCTGGTCCTCCGCCAGGTGGTTGAGCGGAATGTACCGCTCCTCCGACTCCTGATCGACGAGCACCGAATGGCGCTGCGAGAAGGTGCCGCGCTCGACATCCTGGCCGGACAGCCGGACCGGATGGGACTCGGTCAGGAGGGACGCGAAGGCCAACGCCTCGCCGGTCGCCCAGTCGATGTTCCGGCCGGTCTCCATCATCTTGCGGCGATTGCCGAGAAACCGCTTGATCGTGCGGTGCACGTTGAAATTGTCCGGGACCTCGGTCATCTTGAGCCCGAGCTCGCGCAGCCGCTCGGTGTCCACACCGGTCTTGCCGCGCCGCGGGCCTTCCTCCTCCGCCACCTTGATTCCCGACCACCGCCCGTCGAGCCAGTCCGCCTTGTTCGGCCGGTAGCTTTGACCGGCTTCGTATTCGCCATCCAGCCGCTCGCGCCATTCGGCCTTGGTACGGTCGACCTCCTCTTCGGTAACGAGCCCTTCCGCGACGAGCTTGTCGGCGTAGAGCTTGAGCGTGGTGGGATGCTCCCGGATGCGCCGATACATTTGCGGCTGGGTGAAGGCCGGCTCGTCGCCCTCATTGTGGCCGAAGCGCCGGTAGCAGAACATGTCGATGACCACCGGCTTGTGGAAGGTCTGGCGGAACTCCGTGGCGATCTTGGCGCAAAACACCACGGCCTCGGGATCGTCGCCGTTCACATGCAGGATCGGCGCCTCGATCATCTTGGCAACGTCGGAGGGATAGGGCGAGGATCGCGCCAGCCGTGGGCTGGTCGTGAAGCCGATCTGGTTGTTGATGATGAAGTGCAGCGAGCCGCCGGTGCGATGGCCGCGCAGGCCCGACAGGCCGAAGCATTCCGCCACCACCCCCTGGCCGGCAAAGGCCGCATCGCCATGCAGCAGGAGAGGCAGAACCTGAGTGCGGGTCGCATCGCCTAGCTGGTCTTGCTTGGCGCGCGACTTGCCGAGCACCACCGGATCGACAATCTCCAGATGCGAGGGGTTCGCGGTCAGCGAAAGATGAACCTCGTTGCCGTCGAACTCGCGATCCGACGAGGCGCCGAGGTGATACTTCACGTCGCCCGATCCCTCGACCTCGTCCGGCGTCCAGGAGCCGCCCTTGAACTCGTGGAAAATCGCCCGATGCGGCTTGCCCATGACCTGGGCGAGAACGTTCAGCCGCCCGCGATGGGCCATGCCGATGACGATCTCCTTGAGGCCGAGATGGCCGCCGCGCTTGATGATCTGTTCGAGCGCCGGAACGATCGCCTCGGCGCCGTCGAGGCCGAAGCGCTTGGTCCCGGTATATTTCACGTCGAGGAACCTCTCGAAGCCCTCCGCCTCGATCAGCTTGTTGAGGATCGCCCGCTTGCCCTGCTCGGTGAAGGTGATTTCCTTGTCCGGCCCCTCGATGCGCTCCTGGATCCACGCCTTCTCGGTCGGATCGGAGATGTGCATGAATTCCACGCCGATCGTGTTGCAATAGGTGCGCTGGAGGATCGCCACCATCTCGTCGATGGTCGCGAATTCGAGCCCCAGCACATTGTCAATGAAGATCGGGCGGGTGCGGTCCTCCGGGCCGAAACCGTACGAGGTCGGATCGAGCTCCGGGTGGGGCTCCGGCTGTTCCAGACCGAGCGGATCGAGTTTGGCCTCGAGGTGGCCGCGATAGCGGTAGGCGCGGATCATCATCAGGGCGCGCACGGAGTCCCGCGTCGCCCTGGTGATCTGCTCGGCCGACAGCTCGACGCCGGCGCCCTGGGCCTTTGCCTTGACCTTATCGCCGAGCGACTGCTCGACGGCCTGCCAGTCGCCATCGAGCGCCCCGACCATCCCGCCATTGCCGATGATCGGCCAGTCGGACCGCTGCCAGGAGGGCCCGCGTGCCTCGGCCTCGACCGCGCCGCGCTCCTCCTTCAGCGCCGCGAAGAAGGCCTGCCATCGCTCGTCGACGGCGGCGGGGTTGTCCTGATAGCGCGCATATTGCTGTTCGATCCACGCGGCATTGCCGCCATAGAGGAAGGAAGTCGACTGGAAGGCCTGGTTAGCCTGGTGCCGTGCCATGACATGCTGCGGAGGCCGTGCGGGCCGTCCGTTCCTCCTGACTGTGCGCCCCCAGGAGGCGGGGGCGCGGATGGATGCCTCTCAAGACGGGCCTGCCGGCGCGACGGCAGCGGACACGTGCCGGAATGCCGTCCCGGGGACGCCACCCGCCCTGTCCCGCTTGCGCGCGCAACACAGCCTCCCGCCCTCGCCGAAGGTCTCTATAAGTGTTGGTCGCCACGCTCAAGCTTTCAACAGCTCGACCAAGGTTTTTCCGAGTCGCGCCGGCGACGGCGAGACCCGGATGCCGGCCTCCTCCATCGCCGCGATCTTGTCCTCGGCTCCGCCCTTGCCCCCCGAGATGATGGCGCCAGCATGCCCCATGCGCCGGCCGGGCGGGGCGGTGCGTCCGGCGATGAAGCCGACAATGGGCTTCTTGCGCCCGCGCCTGGCCTCGTCGGCCAGGAACTGGGCGGCGTCCTCTTCGGCCGAGCCGCCGATCTCGCCGATCATGACGATCGACTCGGTGGCCTCGTCGGCCAGCAGCATCTCGAGCACGTCGATGAACTCGGTGCCCTTGACCGGGTCGCCCCCGATGCCGATGGCGCTGGTCTGGCCGAGCCCTTCCACCGAGGTCTGATATACCGCCTCGTAGGTCAGCGTGCCCGAGCGCGACACCACCCCGACCGAGCCCTTCTTGAAGATGTTGCCCGGCATGATGCCGATCTTGCACTCGTCCGCCGTCATCACGCCGGGGCAGTTGGGCCCGAGGAGGCGCGACTTGGAGCCTTGGAGCGCCCGCTTGACGCGCACCATGTCGAGCACCGGAATGCCCTCGGTGATGCAGACGATGAGCGGGATCTCGGCGTCGATCGCCTCGCAGATCGCATCTGCGGCGCCCGGCGGCGGCACATAGACGACGGAGGCATCGGCGCCGGTCGCCGCGCGCGCCTCGGC
>SKQW01000198.1 GCA_007118805.1 Rhodobiaceae bacterium
ATCGTCGCGAAGTGCGATCGCTGCCCCCATGGCGAATCTCCTCTGCTCCCATACCCAGGGAGTCAGAATTCGCCAGCCTTGGGAATCCCCGAAGAGTCGCCCTCAGCGCAAATCGGTATTAAGGGTCAGCCCGCGCTCTCGGCCGCCTCCAGCTCGTCGATCATGCGCGAGACGAGTTCGAGCCCGCGCTGCCAGAAATGCGGGTCGCGGGCATCGAGGCCGAATGGCGCCAGAAGCTCGGAGTAATGACGGCTGCCGCCGGCCCGGAGCATGGCGAGGTAGCGCTCGACGAATTCGTCCTCGGAGGTCTCGTAGACGGCGAACAGCGAGTTCACGAGGCAGTCGCCAAAGGCATAGGCGTAGACGTAGAAAGGCGCGTGAATGAAATGGGGGATATAGGCCCAATAGACCTCGTAGCCGTCGCCGAGACGCACCGCCGGGCCGAGGCTTTCACGCTGCACGTCGATCCAGAACTCGCATAGTTGATCGCTGGTCAGCTCGCCGTCGCGGCGGGCGATATGCACCTTGCGCTCGAAGCTGTAGAAGGCGATCTGGCGCACCACGGTGTTGAGCATATCCTCGACCTTGCCGGCCAGCATCGCCCGGCGGGCCTCGGGCGCCGTCGTCCTGGCGAGCAGCGTCCTGAAGGCCAGCATCTCGCCGAACACGCTCGCCGTCTCGGCCAGGGTCAGCGGCGTCTGGGCCATCAGCGCCCCCTGCGGCGCGGCGAGCACCTGATGCACGCCATGACCCAGCTCATGGGCCAGCGTCATCACGTCGCGCGGCTTGCCGAGATAGTTGAGCAGGACATAAGGGTGCGCGCTTGGCACCGTCGGGTGTGAGAAGGCGCCCGGCGCCTTGCCGGGGCGCACCGGCGCGTCGATCCAGCCGCGCTCAAAGAAGCGTTCGGCGATCTCCGCCATCTCGGGCGAAAAGCCCGAATAGGCGCTCAGCACGACCTGGCGCGCATCGTCCCAGCGATAGATGGGCTGGGTGACCTTGGGCAGCGGCGCGTTGCGGTCCCAGAATTCGAGCTTGTCCTTTTCGAACCAGCGCGCCTTGAGCGCGTAATAGCGGTGCGAGAGCCGTGGATAGGCGTCGCGCACCGCCGAGACCAGCGCGTCCACCACCTCGCGCTCGACCCGGTTGGCCAGGTGCCGCGAGTCGGCGACGTCCTCGAAGCCGCGCCAGCGGTCGGAGATTTCCTTGTCCTTGGCCAGTGTGTTGGTGATCAGCGAGAAGGTGCGCAAATCTGATTTCAGCGTCGTGGCGAGCGCTTCGGCTGCCGTACGGCGGCGCGTCTCGTCGGGATCCTGCAGGAGGGTCAGGGTCGACTCCAGACCCAGCGCCTCGCCGTCGACTTCGAACCGCAGGGCGGCCATGGTCTCGTCGAACAGGCGGTTCCAGGCGCCACGACCGGTGACCCCCTTCTCGTGAAAGAGCTGTTCGAGGCGATCCTCGAGCTGGTAGGGGCGCTCGCGGCGGATGTCCTCGATCCAGGGCCGGTAATGGGCGAGGGCGGGCTCGGCGAAGGCGGCCTCGATGCGCTCATCCGGGATCCTGTTGAGCTCGAGCGGGAAGAACAGCAGATGGACGCTCGCCGCGGTGAGCTTCTCCTGCACGTCGCCATAGAACTTGGCGCGCACCGGATCGCTGACATCGCTTGCATGTTCGAGCGCGGCGTAGGAGGCGAGCCGGCCGAGCAGATCGTGCAGGGCTTCGAACTCGCCGATTGCGCCGGCGAGCGCGCGGCCGCCGTCGGCGCTATCGAGCGTTGCCTCCAGCGCGCCCTTCCAGCGGTCCTCGAAATCGCCCGCCGCCTCCTTGGCCCGTTGCAGGTCGGCGGCGACCTCGGGCGAGTCCATGCCGGGATAAAGATCGGCGAGGTTCCAGACCGGCAGGTCGCCGAGCTCGTCTTCGGAGGAGGCCTGCGCGTTCGCCGACTTGTCGTTCATCGAGAATGTCCTTCTGCTGGGATTCGACCGGTTGGGCCCGTGCGAGAAAACCAATATCAAGATATTGTTTTCTAGTGGGATTTCGAGTTCGATGACTGAAAGGGCGCTTGTCGCGGACCGGGGGTCAAATGTCAAACTCGCTCCGCCGGCGGTGGTGCCTGCCGGCGCAGAGCTCTGTTGCTGCCCACTTAATCGGCCCTTTACCCGCGACGCTCAGTAATGCATCTGTGCCAGGACGGCACAGAGTATCCCGAGAGGAGCAGTCAGTTGGCCGAAACCATTCTCATCGTCGATGACGATCCGGTGCAGCTTCGCCTGCTGAGCGGCGCCCTCACCAAGTTCGGCTACGAAACGCTCAGCGCCGAGACCGGCGATGAGGCGCTGGCCGTCCTGACTGGCCCGAAGGCCGAGTCGATCGCGCTTGTGGTGCTCGATCTGGTCATGCCCGAGCTCGACGGCATGGGGGTTCTCGAGCGCATGCACAAGTCGGGCATCGCCAAGCCGGTCATCGTCCAGACCGCCCATGGCGGGATCGACACCGTGGTCAGCGCCATGCGGGCCGGCGCCACCGACTTCTTCGTCAAGCCGGTCAGCCCGGAGCGGCTCGAGGTCTCGATCCGAAACGCGTTGAAGGTCGAGGCGCTGGAGGGCGAGGTCGCCCGCATGCGGCGCAAGGTCGAGGGCACGCTGACCTTCGCCGACATCGTGACCGAAAGCCCTGCCATGAGCCGGGTCATCGCGTTGGGCGAACGTGGTGCGGCCTCGACCATCCCGATCATCGTCGAGGGCGAGAGCGGCGTCGGCAAGGAGGTCATCGCCCGCGCCATTCAGGGCTCCAGCGCCCGCGCCGGGCGGCCGTTCGTCGCGGTCAATTGCGGCGCGATCCCTGAGAATCTGGTGGAGTCCACACTGTTCGGGCACGAGAAGGGGGCGTTTACCGGCGCCACCGACCGCCGCGTCGGCAAGTTCGTGGAGGCCGATGGCGGCACGCTGTTCCTCGACGAGGTCTCCGAGCTTCCCCACGAGGCGCAGGTCAAGCTGCTGCGCGCCCTCCAGGAGGGCGAGGTCGACCCGGTCGGCGGGCGCAAGCCGGTCAAGACGGACTTCCGCCTGATCTCGGCGACCAACCGATCGATGATCGACCTAGTGCGCGAAGGCCGGTTCCGGGAGGATCTTTATTACCGACTCAACGTGTTTCCCATCATGGTGCCGCCGCTGCGCGCGCGCCGCGAGGACATTCCCGCCCTCGTCAAGCACTTCGTGACGCGCTTTGCCGCCGAGGAGAAAAAGCGCATCGACCGGATCCGGCCCGAAGCGATGGAGCTTCTGACGCGCTATAGCTGGCCCGGGAATGTCCGTCAGCTCGAAAATGCGGTGTTTCGCGCCGTGGTGCTGGCCGACGGGGCGGAGCTCGGTGCCGCCGAGTTCTCGCAGATTGCCGCGCAGATGGAGGATATGCCGAGCCTCGCCGGGGCGCCGAGCACCGTGTCCGCCGATGCCATTCCCTTGCACGAGACCCCGCCCCAGCCGGTGCCCGACGCTGCGCCGCTCGAGCCGGCGGGAATTGCCGCCGCCGCCGCGCCTCAGCCGGGGGTCCTGACGGTGCTCAACGAAGACGGGCATGTTCGCCCCATGGAGGAGATCGAGGGCGAGGTGATCCGTCTAGCGCTCGAACACTATCGCGGCCGCATGACCGAGGTTGCGCGCCGCCTCGGAATTGGGCGCTCGACGCTCTACCGCCGACTGCGCGAACTCGACCTGGACGTGGCCCAGTAGTAAATCGCAATTCCGGCCCGAGAGATTGCGCTCGGCGCCAGATTCTGCAATGTTGACTTAACCAATCGGTCTGTAAATGGTCTGGCCGGTCGTTCCGGGGGGCACCGCCCGGCGGGTCGACGATTTGAGATCGGGGGAAGCCGAACTTGCTACGCTATCGAGGTCGGGGGAGCAGACGCGCGCGCGCTCGCGTGGTGGCGGTATTGGTGGTGGCCGGCATTGTTTTGTTGCCGGAGCCCGACATTGGCGCTTCGCAGGATCGCACCCTGTCCTTCAAGCAGATGCACACCGGTGAGACGATCACCGTCACCTATGTCCGCAACGGGCGCTACGACCGCGAAGCGCTGCGCCGGATCAATCACATCTTCCGGGACTGGCGGCGCAACGAAGCGACCGAGATCGATCCTAAGCTGGTGGACATCCTGTGGGAGGTCTATCGGGCGTCGGGCTCGCGGGTTCCGGTGCAGGTCTTTTCGGCCTATCGCTCACCGGCGACCAATGCTGCGCTGCGCGCCCGCTCAAGCGGCGTCGCCAACAACAGCCAGCACACCAGGGGGCGAGCACTGGACTTCAATCTCCCCGACGTGTCGCTTACCAAGCTGCGCGAATTGGCGTTGAAGTTTCAGGCAGGCGGCGTCGGATTCTATCCGCGATCTGGCTTTGTCCATATCGATACCGGCAGCGTTCGCCACTGGCCGCGGGTCAGTCGGCAGCAGCTCGCCAATCTGTTTCCCGATGGTCGCACCTTGCACCTGCCGGCCGATGGCCGGCCGCTGTCGGGCCACGAGGAGGCAAAGGCGCTGGCCGCGCAGGGGCGGCTGTCGCGCGTAGCGAGCCCCGGCGAGACCGCGATTGCGTCTGCCAGCGGCGGGCGGGGGCTGCTATCGGCCTTGTTCGGCGGCGGGCAAGGCGGCGGC
>SKQW01000116.1 GCA_007118805.1 Rhodobiaceae bacterium
ACCCTTGCGCCAGCACCACCGCGTTCATGGCGCCGGCACTGGTCCCGCTGATGCCTGAGATCTCCAGCCGCTCGTCTTCCAGGACACGGTCGAGCACGCCCCAGGTCAGCGCGCCGTGCGACCCCCCGCCCTGTAGCGCCAGATCGATCGTCTTAGTGGGATGTTGCTGGACCATACCGCTCTCTGCTGAATTCAGATCTGCTTCTTGACTATCAGACGAGAAGACTTGCCTCCAATGGCATTGCCGACGCCGACGGTGGCCGCCATGGTGGGCAGCGGCACCGTCACATCAGCTCATGGGCCTATTGCGCATCCGCCTCAGCAGCATCCAGGGCTTCCAGCCATGCGCCAGCCCGAAACTCGGCGCTCACCCGCGCCCGCTCATCGGGATCCATATGAGGGGCGATGAGAGTCTCGAACGCGTGCTCCACTTGTTGGTATTCTTCTTCGCAGTACTCGGCACGCGACGCTGGTAAGAATCCTTGCTGGACCATCCTTCCGTAAAGCGCACGACGAGCAGCCCGCCACATAGGCAACGGCGATGGATGTCGCAACCTCCGCCGGAGCTTCGCCCGCAATGAAGCGATCCTTCAGCCCCTGCGCGGCCGCGGCTAGCGCCTCAGCGTCATCGGCGGCCACATCCTCCACCAGCGCGCGCATTGGTTCCTTGAAGCCGTTGTGACGGACGAAGGCCCAATAGGCATCGGTCAGCACCGCAAAGCCCTCGGGCACCGGCAGTCCAACCCCAACATGGCGCCATGGCTAGCACCCTTGCCGCCGGCAACGGCGAGGTCGGCGCTGGTCAGGTCGGAAAGCGCGCGTATGCGTGGCGGATTCGGGGACCATTTCCATCGGGCCGGTTCCTGTTTTCGGGGCGCCCGCGCCGTGATGTGGGGGCCTGGATGCGGGGATGCGGGAAAAAGGCCGCTGGGGAAAAGTGCAGAATGCGGGTAGCAAGTCCAGCCGGGCTTTGCCTTGCTACAGGTCAAGAATAGGTACGGCACTCGTCTTGCCCGCGGCGTGCGGCGATCGACGACCGGCTCCGGAGGTCGTACTATGGCCGGCTTTGCCATCCGGATCCACTCCGCCGGTCACACCAGCCGTGGCGCCCAGACCCGTCATGCACTAAGACTGAAACCGGACCGCCCGATCGGGGCCGGCTAGGCTTTCCGGAGGCTTCCGCATGCGCGTCGCCGTTTTCAGCACCAAGCCCCACGATCGCCGTTTCCTGGAGGCGGCCAATGTGGACGGTCGTCATCGGCTGACCTTCCTGGAACCCCGGCTCTCCGCCGAGACGGCGCGGCTTGCACAGGGAGCGGAAGCAGTATGCGCCTTCGTTAACGATACGATCGACAAGGGAGCTGTCCGCAGCTTGGCGGATGGCGGAACTCGCCTCATTGCGCTGCGCTCGGCCGGCTTCAACCACGTGGATCTGTCCGCCGCCGAAGCTGCCGGCATATCGGTGGCTCGTGTGCCGGCCTATTCACCTCACTCGGTGGCCGAGTACACCGTCGCCCTTATCCTGACGCTGAACCGCAAGACCCACCGCGCCTATAACCGGGTGCGCGAGGGCAATTTCGCGCTCGACGGGCTGGTCGGCTTCGACCTCAACGGCAAGACGGTCGGCATCGTCGGCACCGGGCTGATCGGCGAAGTGGTGGCGCAGATCATGGCCGGCTTCGGGTGCCGTGTGATCGCCCACGATCCGGCACCGAACACGAGGTGCGAGGCGCTCGGCGTGCGCTATCTCGGAATCGAGGAAATTCTGTCGCAAAGCGACATCGTTACGCTGCACTGTCCGCTGACACCAGCAACCCATCACATGATCGACGACAAGGCGCTTGGCCGGATGAAGCGGGGCGCCATGCTGATCAATACCAGTCGAGGCGCCGTCATTGACACCCGCGCCGTGATACGCGGCCTCAAGGACGGAACGATCGGCAGCCTCGGCCTCGATGTCTATGAGGAGGAGGCCGACCTGTTCTTCGAGGACCTTTCGGACCGGATCATCCCGGATGACGTCTTCGCCCGCCTCCTGACCTTCCCGAACGTCTTGATCACAGGCCACCAGGCATTTTTCACCGAAGAGGCGCTGAATGCGATCGCCGAAACCACGATCGCCAACATCACCGCCTTCGAGCGCGAGGGTTGCCCACAGCATGAAGTCAGGGCGGACAAAGTGCGGGCGGGGACCTGACCGCAGCGATGGCCCTCGCTGCCGCAGGCGCGCCGTTGATCGTGGTCCTCGTCGCGATGGGGATACTGCGATGGTCGGCCGCTGCGGCCGGCGCAACCGGCTTCCTCACGGCGTTTGTGATCGCGCTGCTTGCGTTTGACCTCACCGCCACCGCTCCGGCGACGGTCGGGCCGGCGCAAGCGACAGCCGGCGCGCTGTCCGAGGCGTTGCATTCCGCTGCGACCATCCTGTGGATCATCGTTCCGGCGCTGTCGATCTACGAGCTGCAGCGCCGGACGGGAGCGCTTGAGCGAATCCGCAATGCGCTCGTCGGCCTCAGTGGCGACCGGGCGATCCAGGCAGTGCTGATTGCCTGGTTCTTCGGCCTGTTCATGGAAGGCGCCGCGGGCTTTGGCACACCGGTGGCGCTTGCTGCCCCGCTTCTCGTCGGCCTCGGCTACGCGCCCGTGACCGCTGTGGCGCTGGCGCTCATCGGTCATGCCGCCGGCGTCTCCTTCGGTGCCGTGGGGACCCCGGTCTTCGCCCAGGCGGAGATCACGGGGATGTCGCCGCACGAGATCGGCGTCGCAACGGCATTGCTTCACGCGACCCTCGGCACGCTGCTCCTCTTGTTCGTCATGCGGATGGCCGGCGGAGCGTTCACCCTGCGCAACGTGGGTTGGGCGACGGTTGCCGGAGCCTGCTTTCTCGTGCCGTTCCTTGCCCTTGCCATGCTGACCGGGCCGGAACTGCCGACGCTGGGCGGCGCGCTGATCGGCGCAATCCTATTCGTCGTTATACTGAGATGGCGCGCGCCGGAGCAGGCTGCGCGGCCTGAATTCATCCGGCTGCTGCCTGATCTTGCGCCCTATCTCATAATTCTTGCTCTGGTGCTGGCGACGCGCCTGTTGGGGCCACTTCAGGATACGCTCGGCGGCATCCGGATTGGCTGGAGCCTCCACGATACTTTTCGCGGCACCTTTCAGCCTCTCTACCATCCCGGCACGGTGCTGCTGCTGGGCTTCCTTCTCGGTGGCGTGGTAACAGGCCGCGCCGCGCATCTGCTGCCGGCCGCGAAAGCCGCGGCGGAGCGCCTCATCCCGGTGGCACTGGCGCTCCTTGCCATGCTGGCGATGTCACGGCTGATGGTTCATTCCGGCATGATTGAGGCGCTTGCCGAAGGGGCGGCCGCCAGCGGCGCAATCTGGCCACTGCTGGCGCCGGCTATTGGTTTGCTCGGCACCTTTGTCACCGGCTCTGCCACCGCCTCAAACATCTTGTTCACCGAGTTCCAGCTGACGACGGCGAGCGCGCTCGTGCTGCCGACAATCACCATGGTGGCGGCGCAAGGCTTTGGGGCTGCCATCGGCAACATCATCGCGCCGCACAACATCATTGCAGGCGCGGCCACTGTCGGCCTGAAGGGCCGGGAGGGCGAGATCCTCGCACGAACGATCAGCGCGTGCGCCATCTATGCCGCGGCGGGAGGACTCCTCGTCATGATCGTGGCGTGGCTCGTGTAGAAGGCCATTCGGCAGCGTTCACGTCTTCGTAGCCGGGCGGCCACGGACCGCTCGGCCAAGCGATCCGACGCGGCTGTGCCAGCCATTCTTGCCGGTCCGGCCTTCGGCTAGGACTTCGGGCATTAATGCGATCAGGCCCAGGGTATGTTCGAGCTCACGGAAGGCCAGCAACCCGCTCGCGCACGAGGCGTGTCGCTGAACCAATGCGACGACTTCCGGAACGGCGAAACAAGAAGAACGCCGCGGTTTGAAGATTCATGGTCCCGGCTGCACGGCTTCGCTGTTGTCCAGCAGCCGGTCAAACTCCCGCTTGGTGACGCCGTAGCACTCGCAGGAGAGCTTCCGGAGGCCGTTGACGTCGAGAATGGTGACGCGGCCGCGCTTGTAGCGGATCAGCCCGCGTTTCTGCAGCGCCCCCGCCGCGACGGTTACGCCGGCCCGCCGGACACCCAGCATCATTGCCAGAAATTCGTGGGTCAGCAGGAACTCGTCGGCATGCACGCGGTCGTGGGTCATCAGCAGCCAACGGCAGCAACGTCGCTCCAAAGTATGGAAATGCGCGCAGGTCGCCGATTGCGCCACCTGATTGAAGAAGGCGTGGACGTAGCGCAGGAATGCCGTTCGCATGGTCTCGCTGCGCAGCAACTCCCGGGCAAAGACATCCGCCTTCATCCTCAGGCCGGCCCCGGGAACCTGCATGTAGACGCTGGTAGGGCCCTGTTCATCGCCGAGGAGGATCGGCAAGCCGACCACACCTTCATTGCCGATCGTGCCGACCTCGGCCGCATCACGATTGCGCATGGTATTGACCAGCGACCCGACGCCGCTGGTGATGAAGTAAACGTGGCCGATCGGCTCGTTGGCCTCGTAGAGCGAGGCCTTATACGGCAGTTCCAGGGCTTCCAGGTGCGGATGCAGCCGCTCTC
>SKQW01000152.1 GCA_007118805.1 Rhodobiaceae bacterium
ACAGAGGTCGCCGCGACCGGCGCGGAGGCAGGCGCCGCCGGGGCGGGGGGCGCCGTTACAGCCGCCGCGAGCTGCAACGGCGGTGTCGCAATGACCGGCGTTTCCGCCGCCAGAACCGGGATCTGTGTTACCGCGTAAGCCAGCTCGGCCGTCGGCGGCAGGGCACATGCATCCAGATCGGCCCCATCGAGATCTGCGAATAGGCCCCAGCCGGGCGTCGGCCCGATAGCCGGCGCCGCCAAGCGACGGGCCCGGACATAGCACTTGGCGAGCCCTTGCAATCCACTGCGGAGCCGATCAGCATTGGCGGCATGAGCGATTCGAAGATCACAATACCCGTAGCCCGCCGCCCGAATACGGTCGGCATCGGCTGCATTCGCCGCCTCGCTATCGGCGCGGTCCTTCTCGGCCTCCTGCCGGTCCTTGCCCCAGCCGCGCACGCCCAGGGTTGGGGCGATGCCGGGGCCGGGCGCGAGATCGCCGAGCGCTGGTGTTCGGAGTGCCATATGGTTTCACCCAGTCAGGCTGAGGCGACACCGGATGCCCCCACCTTCATGGAGATTGCCCGCAACGCCGACGACGACCTGGCGGTGGTGGCGGGCTTCCTGATGGACCCGCATCCGCCGATGGCCGGCCTTAGCCTCTCAAGGCAGGAGATCCGCCATCTCGTGGCCTATTTCGCCACGCTGCGCTGAGGGCCGGCTGCCGCGCGTCACTCCGGTTGCGGCGCCCGATCGCGGACGAACAGCTTCTCGGTGAAGCGCGGCCACAGAAGGTCGCGCCGCGCCCTCGCCGTCTGCCAGCCCGGCGGGGGGTGGAGGTCGGCCGAGCGGAACAGCACATCGTCATAGGCGTTGCGCATCTCGGTCCAGTTGCGCGTGTAGATCGCCGCGCGTGCCTTGTCCCCCATCTGGCCCAGCAGAAAGTCGCATTGGGCCTCGGTCATCTCGTGCAGGCAGGAAATGGCGGCGAAGGCATCGACCGTCTCTGCCGGCAGCAGCGCGAGCTGATCGGCGGAGAAGAAGGCGAAGTCGGCCGCCAGTGCCTCGTCCCGGATCTCCGCCCAGCTCTCGAAGGGCCGCCACCGGAAATGGCGGGCACCGGGAAACACCTGCGCCAGATACCATTCTGACACGGTCAGCGCCGGGGCGATGTCGAATATCCAGTAGCGCCGGCCCGCTTCATGCACCACCTGGCCCAGCCGCCCGTAGCCCGCGCCGACCTCGGCGACCACGCCGCCTGGCGGGACATGGGGTCGGATGACCCGCATTTCGTGGATCGAGTTGGCGAGATCCTGACTGACCGGCTTGCCGCGTACGCTGACCGGAAGCGGATCGCCTACCGCCGGCTCGCTGAGCCGCTGCGGCAGGTCGTCGGAGCCGTCATCGATCATCGCCCACAACAGGCCGATATAGGAGGCGTAAACAAATTGGCCGAAGCGGTCCGGCAGCCGGGCCTGGCCGAAGGCGTTGACCAAATGCCCCCGACGCATCCGCACGCTGAACGGCGCCACACTCGGCCGGCGCAGGAAGGCGCGCAGCACGGCGCGGTAGTTAATATGGTTCGGGCGGCGGATAGCGAAGGTCGAGTAGCTTTGCGACAGGCCACGCTTGAAGCGGGCGATGCCCAATTGCCGCAACAAGGCGCGGTGGGCCTTGGACAACGCCTTCCACAAGGCGGACGGGGCCAGCGATGGGTCCCGCGCGGCGATATGACGATGGACCTCGCGAGCGCGTGCGATGAGCCGCTTGGTCTCCGTGTCATCAATCCGCGCGCTGCCGTCTGGCGCATCGGCGGGGAGGAAAAGGCCGTCTTCCATGCGGTCTAGAACGCTGCTTCACTCTCGGACGGGACGCTATCGAAGGTCGCCGCTACGGGGCGAAACGGGCGCAGCCGCGCCGCGCACCGACAAGCGGCGGGGCCGAACACCGTTGCACGGCCGCCACAGCTTCGCACGCATTGTTCCCGCGCCCCAATTCGTTCATCATCCGCTGTGACAGTCAGACCTGATCGCGGCCGGCCGAGCCGGCACGCCGTTCGCCCGTGGGGAGGGAGCACATCTTGCCACTCAAGTCACGCAATCTTTTGACGTCCTGTGTCGGCGCCGTCGCCGCAGCGATCCTGTTCGCCGGCCAACCGGCGATCGGCGCCACCGAGGTGCGGACCGACATTTCGATGCCCTACAGCCTGTCCGGCAGCTACCTGGCCGGCCGCATGGCAGGAAGCCTGCGCGACGCGCCGGCCGCCGCCCGCTTCTACCGGCGGGCGCTGTCGCAGGACCCGGGCAACCCGGTCCTGCTCGAGCGCGGCTTTCTGCTGTCGCTCGTCGCTGGCGACCTCGACGAGGCGATGCCGCTGGCCCGCCAGGTCATCGCGCTCGACTCCGGCAATCGGGTTGCCCGGCTTGCCCTGTCGGTCAAGGCGCTGCGGGCGCGCCAATATGGCGAAGTACAGCGTCATCTGGAGGAAAGCGGCAACGGGCCCCTCGCCGAACTCACCAATGCGCTGGTCGGGGCGTGGGCCAAGGCCGGTGCCGGCAGGCTGCCCGAGGCGATGGCCATGATGGAGACATTGCAGGGGCCGGAATGGGAGGAGATCTTCCGGCCCTATTTTCATTCGGGCCTGGTAGCCCAACTGGGCGGCGACGCGGAGACCGCCGGCGAGCATTTCCGGCGTGCCTACGAGGCCGACCAGCGAGCCCTGCGTATCGTCCAGGCTTGGGCACGCCACCTTGCCCGCCAAGGGCGCCAACAGGACGCGCTGGCGGTGCTCGACCAGTTCGACGAGGTGCTGCCCGAGCACCCGCTCATCGCACGCATGCGCGACGAGATCTCGGCGGGGCGCACCCCGGCACCGCTCGTCACGAGCCCGCAGGAAGGCGTGGCAGAGGTTCTCTACGGGATCGGCGCGGCGTTGGGGACGGAGTCCGGCGAGGAGTTCTCGGCGATCTATCTCCAGCTTGCCCTCCATCTGGCGCCCCGTCAGCCGCTCGCCCTGCTGTCGCTCGCCAACTACTTCGAGAATGTCGACGACAAGGCGCGCGCCATCGAGGTCTATGAGCGCATGCCGGAAGACTCAGCGCTGCGCCGCAATGCGGACATTAACCGTGCCCTGGCCCTCAACGACCTCGACCGGACTGACGAAGCGCGCGCCCTGCTGGAGGACCTGATCGACGCCAGGCCGGACGACCGGGAGGCCTTGGTCGCATTCGGCAACATCCTGCGCAGCCGCGAGATGTTCGACGACGCGCGCGACTACTATGCCAAGGCAATCGATACCGTGGACCCGGTGGAACAGCGCCACTGGTCGCTCTACTATTTCCGCGGCATCACTAATGAGCGCACCGACCGCTGGGCCTACGCCGAACGCGACTTCCAAAAGGCGCTCGAACTCGAACCCGACCAGCCTTATGTCCTGAACTATCTTGGCTATTCCTGGGTCGACCAGAACGTCAATCTCGACGAGGCCCTCCAGATGATCGAGCGGGCGGTGGAGTTGCGGCCGAATGACGGCTATATCGTCGATAGCCTGGGCTGGGCGTATTATCGGCTTGGCGAGTATCAGGATGCGGTGCGCGAGCTGGAGCGGGCCGTCGAGCTGCGCCCCCAGGACCCGATCATCAACGACCATCTGGGCGATGCCTACTGGAAGGTTGGCCGACGCATCGAAGCCCGGTTCCAGTGGAGCCATGCCCGTGACCTCGATCCCGAGCCGGAACTGCTTGAGGAGATCCTAAAGAAGATCGAGGACGGCCTCAACGATACCGAGGAGCGCAGCCGCGCTGCGGCCGACTTCGGGCGCGATGCCGATTAGCGTGGCCCGGCCCCGGCGGTGAGCGGCGCCGTCCGCGAGCCCGCGCCGGCCAAGATCAATCTGGCTCTGGCCGTAACGGGCCGGCGGCCCGACGGCTACCACCTGCTCGACACGATCGTCGTCTTTGCCGAGCTCGGCGATGTCGTGGCGGCGGGTCCCGACGACGCCCTGCGCCTCGACATCGACGGGCCGTTTGCCACCGCGCTTAACGCCGATGACAGCAACCTCGTATTGCGGGCGGCCAACCTGCTCCAGGCATGGGCGCAGCACGCCGGCAGCCGCGCACCCGGCGCCCGTTTGCGGCTGACCAAGTCGTTGCCGGTCGCAGCCGGGCTCGGCGGCGGCTCGGCCGACGCGGCGGCGGCGTTGCGCGCCCTGAACCGGCTGTGGCGACTGGGCCTGGATTCCGGCCGGCTCGCCGCCCTGGGCGCCGAGCTCGGCGCCGACATCGCCATGTGCGTCCATAGCCGCGCCGCGCGGGCCACAGGCATCGGCGCAACTATCACCCCGTTCGACGAGTTGCCCGCCATGCCAATGGTGCTGGTCAATCCGGGGGTGCCGCTGTCGACCCGGGACGTCTTTGCCCGGCTTTCCGGCCGGTTCTCGGCCGGTTTGCCCCCCCTTGCCCCGTTATCTACCCTGTCGCAGGTGGTGGGCTGGCTCGGTCATGCCGACAATGATCTGACGCCGGCGGCCTGTGCGCTGGCACCCGGGATCGCCGAGGCCATCGCCGCCCTTGGCGCCGCGCCCGGCTGCCGCCTCGCCCGCATGTCAGGCTCGGGGGCGAGCTGTTTCGGTGTGTTCGACGATCAGCCCGCCGCCCAGCGGGCCGCGCAGATCTTGTCCGCCGCCCATCCTGGCTGGTGGGTGCGGGCGACCACGGCGCGATGACCTGCGCTGGATTTCGGCGATATGGCGCCCACTAAATGGCGTCCACTAATATGTCCGGCCGACGCAGAAATCGACCACGCTGACCAGCGCCAGTCGGTGGGGCCCCGGCGGCAGCCCCTGCGCGGCGTGCTTGGCCCGCTCGCCATAAGCCCGCGCGCGCGCCACCGTATCGTCGAGGGCGCCATGGCGGCCCATCAGCGCGATGGCGGTGTCCAGATCGCCGTCATCGGCCGCCTGCTCGGCGAGGCATCGGCGCCAGAAGCGGCGTTCGTCCTCGTCGCCGCGCCCGTAAGCCAAAAGGACCGGCAGCGTGATCTTTCCGTCCCGGAAATCGTCACCCACCCGCTTGCCGAGATCCGCCTGGACGCCGGAATAGTCGAGCGCATCGTCGACAAGTTGGAAGGCCAACCCCAGATTCAGGCCGTAGTCGGACAGGGCGGCCCGTTCGTCGGCGCCGCGATCGGCAACGATCGCGCCGACCTCGCAGGCCGCAGCGAAAAGGGCAGCGGTCTTTGCGCGGATGACCGCCAGATAGGCGTCCTCGGACGTCGCCACGTCATGCGCGGTGACGAGCTGCATGACCTCGCCCTCGGCGATGACGGCGGCGGCATCCGCCAACACCTCGAGCGCAGGCAGGGAGCCGACCTCGACCATCATCTTGAAGGCCTGACCGAGCAGAAAGTCGCCGACCAGCACGCTCGCCTCATTGCCCCAGACCGTGCGGGCGGCAATCTTGCCCCGGCGCATATCGCTTTCATCGACCACATCGTCATGCAACAGAGTCGCGGTGTGCATGAACTCGACGCTAGCCGCGAGGCGGACATGGCCATCGCCGCGATAGTCGAACATCTGGGCTGAGGCCAGGGTCAGCATGGGTCTCAGGCGTTTGCCACCCGATTCGATGAGGTGCTCGGCCACCTCCGGAATGAGCTGCACATCGGAGCCGGTGCGCGACAGGATCATCTCGTTGACCCGGCGCATGTCATCCGCGACAAGCTGGACCAATGTATCGATCTCGCCGGAGGCTGCGGCTCGGCCGTGTTCCACCATGCTGTCCAAGGTCGCAGGGCTCCTTATTGCTGACAAGCGAGTTTAGGGGCGCATTGGCGCCCCCGGCAACTGATCGATAGACGCTCACGGTATGGCTGACTAGTGGTTCGAGTCCGGCATTTGCCCCCCTTGCCGCACCCGCTATGCCAATGTTGGACTTATAAGAACCACTGGCAAATTATTGTTTTAAAATGGAATTTCGAATTTGACATTTGATCGCGCACATGCCTCGGACCGGGTATCAAATGTCAAATTCATTCCACTCTTGGCTCGGCGATCCAGAGCACCCCCCGTTAAGCTCAAGCTCGCAAAGGCTAAGGGCGGGCCGCCCCTCGTACCACGGTCATAACGTCTTCCCTCGCTGCGCGCGCGCCGGCCCTTGCAGAGCCGCGCCGCTCTGATAGGCGCGTCCGGCTTCGCGGGGTGATGCACGGCGCAACTGGCGCGTCTGCGGCACATCGAGTCGGGCAGCAATGAGCTGGGCCAGCAGGGGCGCCGACGCATGGCCGTTGCTGTGCCCGAAGGTCGCGCCGCCCGGCGTGGGCGTCACGGGGACCGGCAGCCCCTGGCCGGGCGACATCGAGCGCGATCCCCTTGCGCGCGGCGCCTCGTTCTTTCGGTTCGCGGCACCGTCCGCGGATGAAACGGGCTCGACTCGCGGCCGGCCTGGCGCATGGTTGCGTGGTGAAACGAACATTAAACCGCTCCGTGCCAATCCGGGACAGCGTCCTGCCCCTGGCCATGCACCCCGCAAGCGACGGGCCAGTTCCGTAGGAAATTGTTAACCTTTTTGCGGAAGTCACGGAAGGGCGGGGGAGATACAATCCATCTCCGGTTAACCACTGGCCGGTAAAGTGCGCGCCGGCAAGAGAGTCGATCGCTTGAGGCCTAGCACCAACCATTTGGAAGCCGAGCCGGCAATGGCGGCCCGGCCGCGGCAGGACGCTACACACCCGTCGTCCACCGCGTCGGCAGCAAGCCAAGCCGACAGGCACGAGGCCCGCCCCTTGCAGGGCGCGATGTGGGCTGCGGTCCTCGCAGATATTCGCGCAGCGGCCTATCTCTGGGATATCGCGACGGACAATCTGGTCTGGAGCGCGGGCGCCGAGCAGGTGCTGGGCGTCGATTCGCTCGAGCCGATCGCCACCGGCCGGCGCTATGCCCAGCGCGTCGACCCGGACGGGCCGTCAGCACGGTTCGACGTCGTCAATCAAACCGGCGCGAGTGATCCAGGGGCGGGCGTGCCCTTCAACTCGGAGTACCGGTTCATGCCCCCCGGTGGGTCCCAGGCACTGTGGATCGAGGACTGCGGGCGATGGGAAATCGACGCCGACGGCACGCCGTTGCGGGTGCGGGGCGTGGTGCGCGTAGTCAATGAGCGCCGCGCGCGCGAGGAACGGCTCCTCTATCGCAGCGACCATGACGAGCTGACCGGCGCCCTCAATCGCGTGCGCCTCATCGAGGAGTTGGCCCATGCGATTGACCGTGCCGAGCGAACGCAATCGAGCTGTGCGCTGGTCAGTGTCGCTGTCGACAATCTCGGTACGCTGAACGACACATACGGCTTCGACACCGGCGACCAGCTGGTTGCTGGCGCCGCCGCGCGGCTGGCCGAAACCGTCCGGCGCGGCGACGTGCTTGGTCGGTTGGGAGGCAACCGGATCGGCGTCGTGGTCAATGGCTGCGGGGCGAGTGCCCTGCGCACCGCCGTCGATCGCTTTCAGCAAACGGTGGCCGACGCACCAGTGTCGACCGATGGCGGGGCGATTCCGATCACCGTCTCGCTCGGCGCGGTGCTGCTCCCCCGGCATGGCCGCACCGTCGGCGCAGCGTTGGCCGCTGCGCAGGAGGCACTGGCCGAGGCGCGCCGGCGCGGCGTATCGGGATCGGTGCTGTACGATCCCTCACCCGGCCGCGAGACGGAACGGCGACGCAATATCGATATGGCGGGGACGGTGATCGCGGCGCTGAACGCCGATCGGGTCACGCTCGCGCTCCAACCGGTCGTCGCGGCCGGCTCCGGCCAGCCGGTGTTTCACGAGGCCCTTTGCCGGCTGAGCGCGCAGGACGGCTCGGTGATCGCGCCGAGCGACTTCCTCCACACCGCCGAGCGCCTCGGCTTTGTCCGGCTGATCGATCACCGCGCGCTTGACCTGTCGATGACGGCACTCGCCGAGGATCCGGCCCTCCAGCTATCGGTCAACGTTGCCGCGCCGACGGCGCTGGAAGGCACGTGGTTTGCCCGCCTGGCCAGCCACCTGCGAAGATCCCGTGACCTCGCCGCGCGGTTTGTGGTCGAGATCACCGAGACCATGGCGATCACTGACCTGCCGCGCACCATCGATTTTGTCGGATCGATCAGGGATCTCGGGTGCCGCGTGGCGATCGACGATTTCGGCGCCGGCCACACCTCGTTTCGCAATCTGCGGGCGATGTCCGCCGATATCGTCAAGATTGATGGGTCGTTCATCGACGGCATTGCCGACAATGTCGACGACCAGATCTTCGTGGAGACCCTGGTGCGGCTGGCCAAGCATATTGGCATGGAGACAGTGGCCGAACGGGTCACCAGTGAGGCCGACGCAGCGCTCCTGCGATCCATCGGCATCGACTATCTCCAGGGCCACCTGTTCGGCGAGCCCCGCATCGCGCAGGGTGGACGAACCGCTGGATAAACACCCCGAATAGCCCCCCTGAGACTCGTTCCGATTGCTCGGGAACTCTGCGACCCATCCGGTGTTGTCTCGGCCAGGAGGAACGCTGACAGCGGAGCGACATCGCTCCTGTCCTGCTGGTGCTCCCCTGCCAAGACGCAAAGCAAGCAACGGAGGTAGACTATGAAGCCGATCATTGGTGCCGTTTCTGCAATCGCCCTTATCGCCTCGGTCGGAATGGCGGCGGCCGACGAAACCACTGCCACTGTCGAGCAGGTCGATGAGACCATGCGCACCATCACCCTTGATGATGGCAACACCTATGAGCTTCAGGAAGGTGTGAACATTGAGGGCATCTTCCCGGGCCAGGAGGTGACGGTCTCCTACGAGGAAGAGAACGGCGACTATGTCGCCAGCAGCGTCGAGCCGGCGATGGACTAATCGCCTTGCGCGCTCGTTCGGACCGGGCGGTCACGCCCGGTCCGTCCAACACCGCGTCAGTTTGTCAGACGGCACCCAGCGCCGGTCAATTCCTCGTACACAGGTGCCGGCACGGCATCGCGATAGCCCGCCTCCGCGAGGAAGCACAGGATCTTCCGGGCTGAGACCACATTGGTCTCGCCGGCCACCGGCAATGTGATGGTGCGCTCCGCCTCGCCGGGGACTGTGACCTTGACGCTCCGGTGGCTCCGCACGATCCCCACCAGCGCGCCGCTGTCGCGGTCATAGACGCCGCCGCCGCTCATGCCGTGACTTACAGTGGCATCAATCAGGGCGACCGGCCCCTCCAGCGGGAACCCGCCATCATCTTCGCCCGTGACGTGATCGATCTGGCTGACCATCCCGCTGACGACCGTAGCCCGCCCTCCCCAGGGGAATGAGGCGACGAAGATGGGGTCCCCCAGCATCGCCCGTGAGGCGAACGTGATCGAGTTGGCCTCGAAGGCTTCGACCTCGAGAATCGCCAGATCGGCATCAGCGTCGACCGCGATCAGCCGTGCCGGCTTAGCCGTCCTGCCAAGCGGCGTCAGGGCGTGAATCTCCTGCTCCTCGACGGGAGTCAGAACATGGGCGGCGGTCACCAGCAGCGACCGCCCTTCCCCGTTCGATACCACCACCGAGGAACCGGCTCGCCGGGTTCCGCCCTCGCGAATCACGACGACCTGCGCAGTGGACGCCAGCATTTCGCGCATCACCCCGCCAGGCGAATCCGCCGCGGTCGGCATCGGTTGAAGCGCGGTCGCAAGCACGGCCGCGCCCAGCAGCGCGAGCAAAAAAGGTCCGAATCTCATGATCCCCCCCGATCACCCCATAGGCATTCTCGCCCCAACCATTGAATCGAAATTCAATGAGACTTTGCAGGCAGTTAAACTCCCCACTGCAATGTATCCGCAAGCCCGCAAGAGGCAAACGAATCGCTGCCAGGCACGAGTCTCAACGCTTGCGGGACATGCTGTCCAGGCGCTGCTGCATATCCTCAAGCTGCTTCTTCAGGGCATCGATCTCGGAGTCGGAGGGCTCCGCGGCGTCCGGTCGCGCCGGCTCGGCCCTGTCCGATCCCGCTTCGCTTGAGTCCCCGGCGCCGGTGCGTTCGGGGCTCGACGGCGCGCCCTCGTTGTTGGCGAAGGGCGTGAACATGCGAAATGCCTGCTCGAACATCGCCACATTGCGCCGGGTCTGCTCCTCGAGCGCCCCGAAAGCCGTCGTGCCGAACGCTTTCGTCATCTGCTCGCGAAGCTTTTCCTGCTCGTTGGTCAGCGAGCGCATCGACATATCGAGGTAGCTCGGCACTAGGGACTGCATGGAGTCGCCGTAGAACCGGATGAGCTGCCGGAGAAAGTTGACGGGCAGCAGGTTGGGCCCGCGGCTTTCCTGCTCGAAGATGATCTGAGTCAGCACCGATCGCGTGATGTCATCGCCGGTCTTGGCATCGACAACCGTGAAATCCTCCCCCGCCTTGACCATTTCCCCCAGGTCGTCGAGCGTGACATAAGTGCTGGTGCCGGTATTGTAGAGCCGCCTGTTGGCGTATTTCTTGATGACCGTCGGCTCGGTTTCGCCTGCCATACGCTGCCTCGATCACGCCGTGTTGCCCCGAACATCCGCTTTGCTTCGCTGACCGGGAGACACACGATAGGGAATTTGTGCCGGTCGGGCCACCGATTTCGTTCACAGGTGGCCGAGCGGCGATCTTGGCGCATGATGCACCGCGGCATCATTTGACTCCATTGGTTGCGTTGCCGCAAACAGGTAGGCACGTAGATCAGATAATCCGATCCAGGCGCCAGCCGCCGGGTGGCGCCGATCCATCCGCCAGGAGAACTCCATGAGTCAGGACTCTGTTGTCATCGTCAGCGCCGCACGAACCCCGGTAGGGGCCTTCAACGGATCGCTCTCCACCGTGCCGGCAGCCCATCTCGGTACCGTAGCCATCGACGCCGCGCTGCAGCGCAGCCAGGTTGCGCCGGACGAGGTCGGGGAAGTCATTCTCGGTCAGATCCTGACCGCCGGCCAGGGCCAGAATCCGGCGCGCCAGGCCGCGATCGGTGCCGGGATCCCCGTCGAGACCCCCGCATGGGGCATGAATCAGCTTTGCGGATCGGGGCTGCGCGCCGTCGCGCTGGGCGCGCAGCAGGTCGCCGACGGCTCGGCGGCGATTGTCGTGGCCGGCGGTCAGGAGTCTATGAGCCAGGCGCCGCATTGCGCCTATCTCAGGAGCGGCCAGAAGATGGGCGACCTGAACTTCGTCGACACCATGATCAAGGATGGCCTCTGGGACGCCTTCCACGGCTATCACATGGGCAATACCGCCGAGAATGTCGCCAAGCAGTGGCAGATCACCCGCGAGCAGCAGGACGCCTTTGCCGTCGCCTCTCAGAACAAAGCCGAAGCGGCAAGGCGGGAGGGACGGTTCAAGGACGAGATCGCCCCGGTCACGATCAAGACCCGCAAGGGCGAGACGGTCGTTACGGAGGACGAGTATATCCGCGAGGGCGTCACGCTGGAGGCGATCTCGGGCCTGCGGCCGGCCTTCGAGAAGGACGGCACGGTGACGGCGGGCAATGCCAGCGGCATCAATGACGGGGCCGCCGCCATGGTCCTGATGAGTGAAGGCGAGGCAAGCCGGCGCGGCCTTGAACCAATGGCGCGTATCGTCTCCTGGGCAAGCGTTGGCGTCGATCCCCAGATCATGGGCTCAGGCCCGATCCCGGCCTCCCGCAAGGCGCTGGAGAAGGCGGGCTGGCGGCTCGACGACATAGAGCTTGTCGAGGCCAACGAGGCCTTTGCGGCCCAGGCTTGCGCGGTGAACAAGGATCTCGGCCTCGACACCGAGATCGTCAACGTCAATGGTGGCGCCATCGCCATCGGCCATCCGATCGGCGCGTCCGGCGCCCGCGTGCTCAACACGCTGCTATTTGAAATGAAGCGGCGCGGCGTGCGCAAAGGCCTCGCCACGCTGTGCATCGGCGGCGGCATGGGAATCGCCATGTGCGTCGAACGCTGACCCAAGCCCACGGCCCAACGGGGAGACACGAAACATGGCACGAGTTGCACTGGTTACAGGCGGCACCCGCGGCATTGGCGGGGCGATATCCCAGGCACTTCTAGCGACGGGCTACCGGGTCGCCGCCAACTACGCCGGCAATGACGAGGCGGCGGAAGCCTTCAAGGCGCAGACCGGCATTCCCGTCTATAAGTGGGACGTATCCGACCCCGCTGCCTGTGAAACCGGGATCAGACAGGTCGAGGCCGATCTCGGGCCGGTCGACATACTGGTCAACAATGCCGGGATCACCCGCGACACCATGTTTCACAAGATGAGCTTCGAGCAGTGGAAGGCTGTCATCGACACCAATCTCGGCTCGCTGTTCAACATGTGCCGGCCGGTGATCGAGGGCATGCGCGAGCGCGGCTTCGGCCGGATCGTCAACATCTCCTCGATCAACGGCCAGAAGGGGCAGATGGGCCAGTCGAACTATTCCGCCGCCAAGGCCGGCGAACTGGGCTTCACCAAGGCCCTCGCCCAGGAAAATGCGCGCAAGGGCATCACCGTGAACGCCGTCTGCCCGGGCTATATCGGCACCGAAATGGTCAGAGCGGTGCCGCAGGAGGTGCTCGACAAGAACATCATTCCGCAGATCCCCGTCGGCCGGCTCGGCGAGCCGGAGGAAATCGCGCGCTGCGTGGTGTTCCTGGCTTCCGAGGATTCAAGCTTCATCACCGGCGCCACCCTGTCGGCCAATGGCGGTCAATACATGACTTGACGGACCGGCCCATTACAGCCGGTCGCGCAGAGCGTACCAGGTCATGGCCGCGGCAAGTGTCGGCGCGCGAAGCCAGCGCCCGCCCGGAAAGGCAGGGCACGGAAACTGGGCAAACGCATCGAGCCGGGCGGGATTGCCGTTGATCGCTTCGGCCAGAACCCGACCCGCGAAAGGCGCCGTGCCCACCCCATGGCCGGAATAGCCGCAGGCCGCGTAGACGCCGGACGCCAGCTTGCGGATGTAAGGCAGGCGGTGGCGCGTGATCGCCAGGGTGCCGCCCCAGGCATAGTCGATCCGGGCATCGGCGAGTTGGGGATAGATCGTCAGCATGTGGCGCCGCACGAAGGCCTTCACATCCCGCGGATCGCGGCGCGAGAAGGTTTCGCCGCCCCCGAACAGGAGGCGCCCGTCCGGCGTCGGCCGCCAGTAATGAACGACGAATCGGGAATCCGAGGCTGCCTCCCCGGCGGCTAGAAGCCCGCCCGTCCGCCCCGCGCCGATCGGCTCGGTGGTCAGGACGTAATTGTTGATCGGCATCACCCGCGCCTCGACGTCCGGCATCAAGCCATCGAGATAGCCGTTGCCGGCGAGGACGACGGTCTCGGCCCGCACCCGGCCCTTTCGCGTCACCAGCGCCGGATGCCCGTCGTCGCCCAGCGCGACCACGGGGCTCGCTTCGTGGAGCCGCGCGCCGGCAGCGGCCGCCGCGCGCGCCATGCCGAGCGCCAGCTTGAGCGGATGGAGATGGCCCGCGCCCCGGTCGCGCCAGCCGCCATGATAGGCGTCGGTGCCGAGCGCGGCCTCGACCGCATCCCGGTCGAGAGTCTCGACATGCGGATAGTCGTAGCGCACCCGGAGCTTGTCGACATAGGCGGCCTCCTCGGCGAGGAACCGCTGCTTGTGGACGGCATGGATCAGGCCCGCGCGATAGTCACAGGCGATCTCGTGCCGCTTGATGATGTCGTGGAGCGCGGTTTTGGCCTCCTCGGCCAGCGTCCATAGTCGCTTGGCCTCGTCGAGGCCGAAGCGCGCTTCCAGCCAGTCGACATCCCGGCGCTGGCCGGAATGGAGCTGGCCCCCGTTGCGCCCCGACGCGCCCCAGCCGACCCGCTCGGCTTCGAGAAGCACCACGTCGCGGCCGGCCTCGGCGAGATAGAGGGCCGCGGACAGGCCGGTGAACCCGCCGCCGAGAATCGCGACATCCGCCGTGGTGTCGCCGTCGAGCGCAGCAAAGCGCGGCGGGGGATCGACCGTCGCCGCATACCAGGAGGTGGCGGGATATGAGCTGGTGTCTGTCATCGCCGCGCCATTCGCAAGAAGGGTCGGCCATCCGCCGGCGCCCCGGCGATCGGCTAAACGTTCAACAGAAGGTATTCGCGCTCCCAGGGGCTGATCACCCGCATGAAGGTCTCGAATTCCTCCTGCTTGATCGCCGCATAGACCTTCATGTAGCCCTCGTCGAACACCTCCGACAGGGAGTCGCAGTCCTCGAACAGGGCGACCGCCTCGAGCAGCCCGCGCGGCAGATCATAGGGCAGATGGCGCGCCGACCCCTTGATGGGATCGGTGGGAGAGAGGTCCTCTTCGATCCCCAGCCAGCCGCAGGCCAGCGTCGCCGCGATCGCCAGATACGAGTTGGCATCGGATGAGGGAACACGATTCTCGATCCGGCGCGCCTCGGGGCTGGACGGCGGGATGCGCACGCCCACCGTGCGATTGTCGTAACCCCACTGGATGTTGATGGGCGCGGCGGTGAAACGCGCCAGCCGTCGATACGAGTTCACATAGGGCGCGAGCATGCACATCACGGCCGGCAGATACTCCTGGAGGCCCGCGATGAAGGCGAAGAATTCCGGGCTCGGGCTGCCGTCCTCGCGGGAGAACACGTTGCGCCCGGTCTCGCGGTCGAGGATCGAGGTATGGATATGCATGGCACTGCCCGGCTCGGTGGCGATCGGCTTAGCCATGAAGGTGGCGTACATATCGTGCTTGTGGGCCGCCTCGCGGATCGTGCGCTTGAACAGGAAGACCTGATCGGCAAGCTCGAGAGGCGCGCCGTGGCGCAGATTGATCTCCATCTGCGCGGCCCCTTCCTCATGGATAAGGGTGTCGATCTCCAGGCCCTGGGCCTCCGAATAGTGGTAGATGTCGTCGAACAGGGGGTCGAACTCGTTCACCGCCGAAATGGAAAAGGACTTGCGCCCGGTCTCGGCCCGGCCCGACCGCCCGATCGGCGCTTCGAGCGGATAGTCGGGATCGGTGTTGGAACGCACGAGAAAGAATTCGATCTCCGGCGCCACGATCGGCCGCCAGCCGCGGCCCTCGAAGAGCCGCAGGATCCGGCGCAGCACGTTGCGCGGGGCCAGCTCGACCGGGCGCCCGTCGCGATGAAAGGCGTCGTGAATGACCTGCGCGGTCGGGTCGTTCTCCCACGGCACCGCACACAGGGTCGAGAAATCGGGGTGAAAGACGAGGTCGCCATCGGCGGGGTCGATGTTGGTCAATCCGGACACATCCGGATAGTCGCCGGAAATCGTCTGGTAGAAGATCGATTCGGGCAGGTTCATCACCCGGCCAGTGAAGAACTTGGAGGCCGGCATCAGCTTGCCGCGCGGGACACCCGCAACGTCCGGCACGATGCACTCGATCTCCTCGATCCGGCGCGCCGCCATCCAGGCCTGGGCCTCCTCGAAGGAGGCAACGCCTCGGTTCGCTTCGATCGATTCGTCGCGAATCTTTTCCAGTGACATGTATCTCCGTTCCGCCGCCAGTGCGGCGTCATGTTGTGCGGCCTCGGCGATTCCGCGAGCCGCGGCGCGGTTCTCTGTCAGGCGCGGCGTGGAATATATCCGAGGCGCCGGCAATTTCCCAACGCTGTGTTTCGATGCGGTCCGGTGTATTTCGATCGCTGGGACGGCACCGGATTGATGCGCCCGAGCGCGGCCCTATGATTTGCCGATGAGAGCACGAACCGGCGCTACGCGAAGGGCCGACTCAAGCCAGGAGGAAGACAATGAGCGTTGAGGATATCGCGCAGAAATCCTGTACGCCGTGCCGGGGCGGCGAGCCGCCCATGACGCGCGAAGAGGCCACCGAGCACCTTGAGCGGACGCCGGAATGGTCGCTCGGCGCGGAAGGCGGGACTATCTCGCGCACCTTCCGGTTCAAGAACTTCAAGAGCGCGTTCGACTTCGTCGCCAAGGTGGCCGATATCGCCGAAGCCGAGGGCCATCACCCCGACATCACCTTCGGCTGGGGCTACGCCACGATCGCGCTGCAGACCCACAAGATCAAGGGCCTGCACGAGAACGACTTCATCATGGCGGCCAAGATCGACCGCCTGGAGGCGTGAACCGACGACGGCGGGCCCGGCACCGACCGCCGCCCTGCCGGCACCCATCGCCTGAGGCCACCATCGCCGCGGGCGCAAGCCCTGATTTGTGCCCCGGCCGTGCTCTGTGGCAGTAGAGGAGGCCATCGCGCCACCAACCCGGAGAGACATGATGTCCGACAAACCGCTGTGGGCCCCCTCCCGCGAGGCGATAAGCCAGAGCGCGATGTCGAAATTCATGGAGTTCCTGGTCGAGACGGACAATGCCGAACTCGAGGGCTATGAGGATCTGGAGCAGTATGCGCTGGCCGCCCCCGAGCGCTTCTGGGCCGCGCTGTGGGATTTCTGCGACGTCATCGGCGACAAGGGCGGGCGGCTGATCGACAATGCCGGCGCCATGCCCGGCGCCCGGTTCTTTCCCGACGCCAGGCTCAACTTCGCGGAGAACCTGCTGCGCGGTGACGGCGCCGGGGACGCCATCGTTTTCCGGGGCGAGGACAAGGTCGCCCGCCGGATGAGCTGGGACGAGCTTGTCGCGCTCACCTCGCGGCTCGAACAGGTCTGCGAGGCGGCCGGGGTGACGGCCGGCGAGCGCGTCGCCGCGATGCTGCCCAACATGCCGGAATCCATCGCGGCGATGCTGGCCACCGCCTCGCTCGGCGGCATCTTCTCCTCCTGCTCGCCGGATTTCGGGGTTCGCGGCGTGCTCGACCGCTTCGGGCAGATCGAACCGAAGGTCCTCATCGCCTGCGACGGCTACTGGTATAACGGCAAGCGCATCGAGATCGCCGACAAGCTGGCCGAGATCGTCGCAGAGCTGCCGAGCGTAGAGGCGGTCATCATCGTGCCCTATCTCGGCATCGCGGACGACGTCGCCACCGGGCTCCCCCGCGCCGGGGCATCGCTCGACGACGCGATCGCCTCCTTTAAGCCGCGGGCGCTCAGCTTCACGCCGCGCGGCTTCAACGACCCGCTCTACATCCTGTTTTCCAGCGGCACCACCGGGGTCCCCAAATGCATCGTCCACTCGGTCGGCGGCACGCTCATGAAGCATCTCCAGGAGCAGCGGCTGCACTCCGACATCAGGGCCGGCGACCGGGTGTTCTACTTTACCACCATGGGCTGGATGATGTGGAACTGGGTGGCCAGCGCCCTGTCCTGCCGCGCGACGCTCCTGCTCTATGACGGCTCGCCCTTCCATCCCGACGGCAATGCGCTGTTCGACTACGCCCAGGCCGAGGGTATGACGCTGTTCGGGGCCTCGGCGAAATATATCGACGCGGTGCGCAACGCCGGCCTGCGCCCGCGCGACAGCCATGATCTGTCGAGCGTACGCCTGATCGCCTCGACGGGCTCGCCGCTGGCCCCGGAGAGCTTCGATTTCGTCTATGACGCGATCAAGCCGGACGTGCATCTCGCCTCGATTTCCGGCGGCACCGACATTATCGGCTGCTTCGTCCTGGGCAATCCGATGAAGCCGGTCTGGCGCGGCGAGATCCAGGGCACGGCGCTCGGCTTGGCGGTCGATGTGTGGAGCGATGACGGCGCGCCCTGCCCACCCGGCGTCAAGGGCGAACTGGTCTGCACCCGTCCATTCCCCTCGATGCCGGTCATGTTCTGGAACGACCCCGAGGATGCCAAATACCGCGCCGCCTATTTCGAGCGGTTCCCCGGCGTGTGGTGCCACGGGGATTTCGCCGAGTGGACCGAGCATGGCGGGATGATCATCCACGGCCGCTCCGACGCCACGCTCAATCCCGGCGGAGTGCGCATCGGCACAGCCGAGATCTATGCCCAGGTCGAGAAGCTGCCCGAGATCGCCGAGGCGTTGGCCATCGGCCAGGACTGGCAAGGCGATGTGCGCATCGTGCTGTTCGTGCGACTCGCCGAGGGCGCCGTGCTCGATGACGGCCTGACCCAGCGGATCAAGCAGGAAATCCGCCACGGCGCGAGCCCGCGCCATGTGCCGGCGCGCGTCGTCGCGGTGGCCGACATCCCCCGCACCAAATCGGGCAAGATCACCGAGCTCGCGGTGCGCGACGTGGTCCATGGCCGGGAGGTCAAGAACATCGAGGCGCTGGCCAACCCCGAGGCGCTGGAGCTTTACCGGGATCTTGCCGAGCTGAGGGCCTGAGCTTGGCCGCCCCCTCGCGCTGGGTAACGGCGGCATGACCGGGTCAGAAACGCAGCGGGCCAACGCGGCCGATCCACCCCCCTTGCCCACCCTCGGCGAAGCGACCCGCGTATGGGCGCGCATCGCGCTTCTCAGCTTTGGCGGGCCGGCCGGCCAGATCGCCGTCATGCATCGCATCCTGGTCGAGGAGAAGCGCTGGATCGGCGAGAACCGGTTTCTGCACGTGCTCAATTTCTGCATGCTTCTGCCCGGCCCCGAAGCCACCCAGATGTGCATCTATATCGGCTGGCTTCTCCACCGCACTCTGGGCGGCATCATCGCGGGCGTGCTGTTCGTGCTGCCCGGCATCGTCGCGCTTATGGCGCTGAGCTGGGTCTACGCGATCTACGGCAATGTCGGCTTCGTGGAGGCGCTGTTCTTCGGGCTCAAGGCTGCCGTCTTCGCCATCGTCGTGCAGGCGGTCTTCCGCATTGGCGGTCGGGCCCTGAGAAATGCCGCCATGGTGGCGGTGGCCGCCGCCTCCTTCGTTGCGATCTTCGTCTTCGACATCCCCTTCCCGCTGATCATCGCGGCGGCGGCCCTCATCGGCTTTGTCGGCGCGCGCGCCGGCTGGGCGGCGTTCCAGCCCGGCAACGGCCATGGCGAGGTCGGCAGCGCGCGCGTCTCGGATGCCGACAGTGCCCTCGGCGAGACGGTGCCCGACCATGCCAGGCCCGCCCGCGCCCATACCCTACGCATGGCCGCGATCACGCTCGGCCTGTGGCTCGGCCCGACCGCGATCCTGCTCGGCGTGCTCGGGCTCGGCCATGTCTTCACCGACATTGCGCTGTTCTTCTCGGCCATGGCCGTGGTCACCTTCGGCGGCGCCTATGCGGTGCTTGCCTGGGTGGCTCAGGAAGCGGTCGGCACCTTCGGCTGGCTGGCGCCCGGCGAAATGCTGGACGGGCTCGGCATGGCCGAGACCACCCCCGGCCCGCTCATCATGGTCACCCAGTTCGTCGGCTTCATGGGGGCGTTCCGCGATCCCGGCGATCTCGCGCCGCTGGTGGCGGGCACCCTCGGCGGCCTGCTCACCACCTGGGTCACCTTTGCACCGTGCTTCCTGTGGATCTTTCTCGGCGCCCCCCATGTCGAGCGGCTCAGGGAAAACAGGGCGCTGTCGGCCGCCCTCGCGGCCATCACGGCCGCCGTGGTGGGCGTCGTCCTCAATCTGGCGATGTGGTTTGGGCTCCATGTCCTGTTCAAGGAGGTGGAGACCTTCACCGGGCTCGGCATGCGGCTCGACGTGCCCGTGGCCGCCACGCTCGATCCGGCGGCAGCGGCGCTCACCGTGTTCGCGCTCATCGCCGTCTTCCGACTGCGCCTAGGAATCGTCTCCGTCCTGGGGGGCAGCGCGGCGATCGGCGTCGCTCTGTACGGCGTCGGCGCAATTGGCGGATGATGAGCCCCTGAACCTGCCGGTTATGGCCCCCATGCATCGCGAGGGATAGCGCGATCGCCGGGACGCCCCTAAGCTGAACGCCCCGCAAGGTGCGACCACCGCTTCAGCAAGGATTCAATATGGCGGCATCCGAGGGCCGCTGGCACTTCCTCGACACCCTGTATGTCACCGCCCGGACCGTGGGGTTCGCCGCGATCGGCGGCGGGGCGTTCATGCTGCTGGGCTTTCCCGCCCCGCTGATCGGCGGCGGCATGCTCGCCGTGGTGGTCGCCACGCTGTCGGGGGTAAGGGTCCAGGTCCCGCTGCCCCTGCGCGACTTGGTGTTCTTCATCCTCGGCATCTCGATCGGCTCGGCATTGTCGCCGGAATCGCTGGCCGGCGTCGTCAAATGGCCCACCAGCATCGTGCTCCTGATCCTGGGGATTCCTTTGGTCACGGTGGGCGCCGGCCTGCTGCTCATGCGGCGTGGCTGGCCACGCGAGGACGCCCTGCTGGCCACCGCGCCGGGGGCGCTGGCGACCATCCTCATCCTGGCCGATGCACTCGGCGCCAATGTCTCCCGCATCGCCCTTGTGCAAACCTTGCGGCTGGCGATCCTCGTCATCGTGCTGCCGCTGCTGATCGGGCTTTACACCGACATTCCGGCGCTTCCCACCGGCGGCAACGGGGCCGCCCCACTCGACGCCATGGAGCTGCTCCTGGTCGTCGGCGCCGGCCTGGCGGGCACCGTGGTCGCCAAGCTCCTGCGCCTGCCCGCCCCGTCCCTCATCGGGGCGATGCTTGGGAGCGGGCCGCTCTATCTCGGCGGCTTCCTGACCGCCCCCGTACCGAACATCATCCTGATCCCCAGCCTGATGGTCGTCGGCGGCTATATCGGCTCACGCTTTGCCGGCATGACCATGGCCAGCATCCGCGCCGGTCTCGTCGACGGGCTCTACGCCTTTGTCGCCGCCTTCGCCATCTCGGTGGCGCTGGCCGGGTTGGTCACCCTGCTGGTCGGCATCTCCTTTGCCGAGACGGTGCTCGCCTTCGCGCCGGGCGGCTTCGAAGTGATGATCGTGATCGCCTTTTCGCTGGGGCTCGATGCGGCCTATGTCGCGCTACACCAGACGGTGCGCTTCCTCGTCATTGCTATGACGGCGCCGATCTATTTCCGACGGCCGAGCAAGAGGCGGTGACGGCTAACCGGCGGCCGCGACGACGCCCCCCGCGAAGGGAATGTCGAGAGCCTGCCAGACCTCATCCAGCGCCTCGGCGAGCTGTTCGATCATCTCGTCGCTATGCAGCGGGCCGGGCGAGATCCGGAGCCGCTCAGTGCCGCGCGGGACGGTCGGGAAATTGATCGGCTGGATATAGATGCCGTGCCTCTCCAGAAGCCGGTCGCTGGCCTGCTTGCAGAGATCCGGATCGCCGACCAGCACCGGAACGATATGGGTCTGGCTCGCCATGACCGGCAGCCCGCGGGCCCACAGTCGTCCCTTGGTGCGGGCGGCCTGGCGCGCCAGCGCCTCGCGTTCACGCGGGGAGCGCTTGAGGTGCCGAATGGAGGCGGTCGCCGCCGCCGCCACCGCCGGCGGCAAGGCCGTCGTGAAGATGAAGCCCGGCGCATGGCAGCGCACCGCGTCGACGATTACCTCATCCCCGGCGATGTAGCCGCCCAGGCAGCCGAAGGCCTTGGCGAGCGTGCCCTCGATGACGTCGATGCGGCCGGCCTCGCCGTCGCGCTCGGCGATCCCCCCGCCGCGCGCGCCATACATGCCCACGGCATGGACCTCATCGAGATAGGTCATTGCGCCATAGCGCTCCGCCAGATCACAGATCCGGCCGATCGGCGCCACGTCGCCATCCATCGAGTAGACCGACTCGAAGGCGATCAATTTGGGCCGCTCGGTGCCTGCTTCGCGAAGCAGATCCTCAAGGTGCTCGACGTCGTTATGCCGGAAGATCCGCTTGTCGCATCGCCCGCGCCGCACCCCCTCGATCATCGAGGCGTGGTTGAACGCGTCGGACAGGATGAGGCAATCGGGCAGCAGGCCTGCCAGGGTCGATATCGTCGCCTCATTGGAGATGAAGCCCGAGGTGAATACCAGGGCGCGCTCCTTGCCGTGCAGATCGGCGAGCTCGGCCTCCAGGGCGACCAGCGGATGGCTGGTGCCTGAAATATTGCGGGTGCCACCGGCGCCAACGCCGGAGATGCGGGCGCGCTCGCAAAACGCAGCCATCACGTCGGGGTGCTGGCCCATCCCGAGATAGTCGTTGGAGCACCAGACCACGACCTCGCGGGCGCCGCCTTCCGTATGCCACAGGGCGCGGGGAAACCGGCCAGCCATGCGCTCAAGCTCGGCGAACACGCGGTAGCGCTTTTCGGCCGCGACCTGGTCTAGCGCGGCGCGAAAGGCATCGCGATAATCGAGAGACCTGTCCGGCGTCATACTGCTCGCCTCGTCGTGGACTCAACTCGGACCGGGGGGAACTCGATCATGTCAGCCATAACTCCTATCGCCTGACAGACCATGCGGCAAATCGTCAATGCGTATCGGCCGCGACACGATGGCTTGCGCGCCGATCAATTCGCGGTTACGCGAGAACATCTCGCGCGCCGGCTTCGGCCGGCGACGGCGCCGCGTATCCGTTATGATGGCGGGGACAGTCCTATCGGCCCTGGGTAGATGGATACTTGGCCCAGATCAAGCAACGGATCCAACGAATTGCGCTACGCGATTTACTATGTGCCTGATCCGGCAACGGAACTCGCAATGCTCGGCGCACGCTGGCTGGGCCGCAGCATCGAGACCGGCGCGACGTTCGGGCCCCCGGCCACGCGCGGCCTCGATGTCAGCGACCACGCGCGGCTCGTCGCAGCCGCGCGACGCTACGGCTTCCACGCCACGCTCAAGGCCCCGTTTCACCTCGCCGAGGGACGCACGCGCGACGAGTTGCTGTCGGCATTCCGGAGCTTCGCACGGGCCGCCTGCCGGGTGCGTATTCCGGTGATCTCGGTCGGTCGCCTGCGCCGTTTCATCGCCCTTGTCCCGGCGCTGCACGACGAGGACCTCACCAGGCTGGCAACCGACGCGGAACACCATTTCGAGCGCTTTCGCGCCCCGCTTTCGCCGCAGGACGCGGCGCGCCGACGCGGCAGCGGCCTGACGCCGCGCCAGTTGCGGAATCTGGAGCGTTACGGTTATCCCTTCATTCTCAACGAATTCCGGTTCCACCTGACATTGACCAGCCCGGTCGACCACGACAACGCCGCCACGGTCGAACGCGCCATCGAAGAGTTCTTCAAGCCGGTCCTCGGCCGCGACCTGGTAATCGACCGTGTGGCCCTGGTCGAGGAACGCGTGCCTGGCGGAGACTTCACGGTGGCCGCGGTGGCGGCGCTGGGCGATCCGCTGGCCTATACCCGCCGGGCAATGCATGTTGAGGCGCATTATGGCGAGATCGGCTTTGTCCGCCCGACGGTCGGCAGGCACAATCGCGGCCCTGCGGACCCGAACCGCTAAAGGGTGGCAGTCGCAACAGGCAATGCGATGGTCGCATTGGCCGGTTTGATTGGTTCGGCGAGGATTACGTCATGACACCCACCGTGGATGCCGCTGCGACCTGGGGCGAGCGCCTGCGCGATCTCGCCGCCGACAGTCGCGCCTGGCCCTTCGAGGAGGCCCGCAAGCTCCTGGCGCGGCTCGACAAGCCGGAATTCAGCGGCACCGTCGTGTTCGAGACCGGCTACGGACCGTCCGGCCTGCCGCATATCGGCACCTTCGGCGAGGTCGCCCGCACCACCATGGTGCGCAACGCCTTCCGGGTGTTGACCGGCGACGACATCGCCACGCGCCTGATCTGCTTTTCCGACGACATGGATGGCATGCGCAAGGTGCCGGACAACGTGCCCAACCGGGCCTTGCTCGAGGCCCATCTCGACCAACCGCTGACCTCGGTGCCCGACCCGTTCGAGACCCATGACAGCTTCGGCGACCACAACAATGCCCGCCTGCGCGCGTTTCTCGACGCCTTCGGCTTCGACTACGAGTTCCTGAGCGCGACGGCGTGCTACCGCGCCGGCCATTTCGATGCGGCGCTGCGCAAGGTGCTGGAGCGCTATGACGCGGTGATGGAGATCATGCTGCCCTCGCTGCGCGCCGAACGGCAGGCGACCTACAGCCCGTTCCTGCCGCTGTGCCCCGAGACCGGACGGGTGCTCCAGGTGCCGATTGTCGAGAGAGATGCTGCGGCCGGCACGGTGACCTATCACGACCCGGATACCGGCCGCCCGGTCACCGTGCCCGTCACCGGCGGCAACGCCAAGCTGCAATGGAAGGCCGACTGGGCCATGCGCTGGGTGGCGCTCGGCGTCGACTACGAGATGTCGGGCAAGGACCTGATCGACTCGGTTCGCCTGTCGAGCCGCATCTGCCGGGTGCTCGACGGCATGCCGCCGGACGGCTTTACCTACGAGCTGTTTCTGGACGAGAACGGGGAGAAGATCTCCAAGTCGCGCGGCAACGGGCTGACCATCGACGAATGGCTGCGCTATGCCAGCCAGGAGAGCCTGTCGCTTTACATGTATCAGGCGCCGCGCAAGGCCAAGCGGCTTTACTTCGACGTGATCCCGAAGACGGTCGACGACTACCTGTCGCTACTCACCGCATATCCCGAACAGGCGCCGGAACAGCAACTCGCAAACCCGGCCTGGCACATCCATAGCGGGGCACCCCCCACGGTCGATGTGCCGATTTCCTTCTCGATGCTGCTCAATCTGGTGTCGGCGTCGAATTCCGACGACAAGGAGGTGCTGTGGGGCTTCATCGGGCGCTATGCACCGCAGGCCAACCCCGCGACCCACCCCAAACTCGACGAGATGGTCGGTTATGCGGTGGCCTATTTCGAGGATTTCGTTCGGCCGGCCAAGCGCTTTCGCGCGCCCGACGAAACCGAGCAAGCCGCCCTTGCCGACCTCGACCGGGCGCTGGCCGAGCTGCCCGCCGATGCCGCCGCCGAGGACATCCAGACGGTTGTCTACGAGATCGGCAAGGCCCATCCCTTCGGCCATCTGCGCGACTGGTTCCGCGGCTTGTACGAAGTGCTGCTCGGCCAGAGCCAGGGGCCGCGCTTCGGGTCGTTCGTCGCCCTCTACGGCATTGCCGAGACCAGGGCCCTGATCGCCAAGGCGCGCGCCGGCGAGCTCGTGGCGCAGCAGACCTAACTTGTCATTGTGTAGTGACGGGAACGGGCGGGACCGCGCTTCTTTCCGCCTCGAACATGCCGCGCTGTGCATCCCGGGCGGCTTGAAACTCCGCCTCGAACCAACCGCTCTCGGCGGGCTCGGCCCAGCCCTGCGCGACGAGCCATTCCGAGAGATCGCGACCACCCGCGGTGCACCGGGCAACCCGGACATCGGCCTCGCCGCCGGCAAAGCGGCACTCTACTGAGCGGTTACGCAACAATAGCCGCAGCGCTCCCCGTGCCGCCCGGCCGCACGACCAGTCACTGCCCGACGCATCCGTGCAGATCGCGTCCAGAGCAGGCGCGTTAATGTCGGCGAGCCGGAGGCGGATGTCGCCGCCGCGCAGGAGGCCTGCCTCTTCGACCACGACGCGCGGAAACGTGCGCACGGTCTCTGCGGCAAGCTCCTCCGCTGGAGCCTCCGGTTCCGGATCGGGTCCGAACTGACGGATCGGCCCGGTATAGACCCCGTGCGGAGTGACGTTGCGCGGCGGATGGGGAATGCGCGCCTCGCGCAGCGGCCCTGGATCCGAGCTCTCCGACTGCGTCGCTGCTTCGCCATCTGTGCTGACCGCATCGACCAGCGTTTCCGCCGCGCGATCCTCGCCTGCAGTCGCCAGGACATATGCGACTGCCCCGGCGAGCCCTAGGACGATCACGGCCATAGTGAGCACGCGCAACATTGCGCTCGCGGTCCCAGTTTTCCATGCCGCCTTGATCGAGGGTCGGTCTTCCGCCGGACCGGTTCAACCCCTATCTTGGGGGCCGTTTACCCTGCCATTCGCTTCAACCGGCGCGACATGGCAGAGTCCCTCAATGATTCGGCCTGAATGTGGCCCCTGAACATACTGTCCGCGAACCCTGATACATGTCGAATTCAAAAGATCTGTTTGCCGCGCTCGATCCGAACGACGAGGCACCGCCGGCGGCGAACCCGCGCGCCGCGGCCACGCCCGCCGAGACGCCGGACGGTTACACCGCCGCCGATATCGAGGTCCTGGAGGGCCTCGAACCGGTACGCCGTCGGCCGGGCATGTATATCGGCGGCACCGACGAAAAGGCGCTGCATCACCTGTTCGCCGAGGTCATCGACAACTGCATGGACGAAGCCGTCGCCGGCCATGCCGACCGGATCGAGGTTTCGCTCGCCGCCGACGGCATCGTCACGGTGACCGATAATGGGCGCGGCGTGCCGATCGACCCGCACCCCAAATTCCCCGACAAGTCCGCTCTGGAAGTCATCATGACGACCCTGCACTCGGGCGGCAAGTTCGCCTCCAAGGTCTATCAGACCTCCGGCGGCTTGCACGGCGTCGGCGTGTCGGTGGTCAATGCGCTGTCCGAACATCTCGAGGTCGAGGTCGCCCGCAACCGCCGCCTCTATCGGCAGGTCTATGCGTGCGGCGTCCCGCTCGGCCCGGTGGAGGATCTCGGCGAGACCATGAACCGGCGGGGCACCAGGGTGCGCTTCCGGCCCGACCCGGAGATCTTCGGCAAGAATGCCCGCCTCAAGCCGGCCCGGCTGTTCCGGATGACGCGCTCCAAGGCCTATCTGTTTCGCGGCGTGGAGCTGCGCTGGTCGTGCGCCGGCGAGCTCCTGCCCGAGGACGGCTCGGTCCCGGACAAGGAGGTCTTCCACTTCCCCAACGGCCTGAAGGACTTTCTGCTTGCCGAGATCGGCAGCGAGGTTCAGGTGACCGGCGACGTCTTCGCCGGCCGTCGCGACGCCCAGGGCGGGCATGGCGGGGTGGAATGGGCGGTCACCTGGTTCGCCGGGCGCGACGGCTTCGTCTCCTCCTACTGCAACACGGTGCCCACGCCGGACGGCGGCACCCATGAGGCGGGGTTGCGCACGGCGCTGCTGCGGGGCCTGCGGGCCCACGCCGAGCGCACTGGCCGCAAGCGAGCCCAGCTTTTCACCGCCGAGGACGTCATGGCCTCGTGCGGCGCCATGCTGTCGGTCTTCATCCGCGAGCCGGAGTTCCAGGGCCAGACCAAGGACAGGCTGGCCACCGCCGAGGCGACGCGCATCGTCGAGCAGGCAGTGCGCGACGAGTTCGACCATTGGCTGGCCCAAAGCCCGCAGCAGGCCCAGAAGCTGCTCGACTGGGTCATCGACCGGGCCGAGGAACGGCTGCGCCGGCGCCAGGAAAAGGAAATCGGCCGCAAGACGGCGGTCCGCAAGCTGCGCCTGCCCGGCAAGCTCGCCGATTGCTCGGCCAGCGCGGCGGCCGGCTCGGAGCTGTTCGTCGTGGAGGGCGATTCCGCCGGCGGCTCGGCCAAGCAGGCACGCGATCGGCGCACCCAGGCCGTTCTGCCGCTGCGCGGCAAGATCCTCAACGTCGAAAGCGCCGCCTCGGCCAAGCTGTCCCAAAACCAGCAGATCGCCGACCTAGTCCAGGCGCTGGGCTGCGGCACCGGGACGAACTACCGCGAGGAGGATCTGCGCTACGAGAAGGTGGTCATCATGTGCGATGCCGACGTCGACGGCGCGCATATCGCAGCCTTGCTGATGACCTTCTTTTTCCGCCAGATGCCCGCGCTGATCGATAATGGTCACCTCTTTATCGCGGTGCCACCGCTCTACCGCCTGTCACAGGGCGGCAAGACGCTCTATGCGCGCGACGACACGCATAAGGACGCATTGCTGGCGGAGGCGTTCAATGGGCGCGGCAAGGTCGAGGTGAGCCGCTTCAAGGGGCTGGGCGAGATGATGCCGGCCCAGCTCAAGGAAACCACCATGAGCCCGGCCACGCGAACCCTGTTGCGCGTGGCGGTCAGCGCTGAGGACCGCGAGGGGACGACAGGGGCGGTGACTCGCCTGATGGGCAACAATCCCGAAGCCCGCTTCCGATTCATCCAGGAGAATGCGGCCTTCGCCGAGGACCTCGACGTCTGACGAGGCCGGCACCCTTTGCCATGCCGTCAAGGGACCCGGCTCAACTCGTTCATGATCTTCGCGATCTTAGATTGACATCACGTATATGGGTCTTATGTTCCGCCGAGACCGTGGCCGGAGCGCTTTTCGTCCGAATCCTCCCGCGCGCAAACAACTTCCTCGGGCTTACGATAAACGGTCCATGCCGTTCACTGATCTCGGACTAAGCGAAAAGGTGCTCGCAGCCGTCAAGGCGACGGGCTACACCGAGCCTACGCCGATCCAGGCGGAAGCGATCCCGCATGTCATGGCGGCGCGCGACCTGATCGGGATCGCCCAGACCGGAACCGGCAAGACGGCCGGCTTCGTCCTGCCCATGCTCAGCCGCCTGGAACGGGGCCGAGCCCGCGCGCGAATGCCCCGCACGCTGATCCTCGAGCCGACCCGCGAGCTTGCCGCCCAGGTCGAGGAAAGCTTCACGGTCTACGGTCAGAACCATCGCTTGACGGTGGCGCTGCTGATCGGCGGGGTATCCTTCGACGAGCAGAATAAGAAGCTCGATCGCGGCGCCGACGTTCTGATCGCGACGCCGGGCCGCCTGCTTGACCATTTCGAGCGCGGCCGCCTGCTGCTCACCGGGGTCGAGATCCTCGTCATCGACGAGGCCGACCGAATGCTCGATATGGGCTTCATTCCCGACATCGAGCGGATCTGCAAGCTGGTGCCGTTCACGCGGCAGACCCTGTTCTTCTCGGCGACCATGCCGCCCGAGATCCAGAAATTGACCGGACAATTCCTTCAGAATCCGGTGCGCGTCGAGGTGCAGCAGCAGAACAAGGCCGCCGAGACCGTGGCCCAAAGCCTGGCGAGCGCTCCGTCCACGCCGAAGGAGAAGCGGGCCGTTCTGCGCCACCAGATCAATGCCGCCCAAAATCTTGCCAATGCCATCGTCTTCTGCAATCGCAAGCGCGATGTGACCATCCTCGAGCGCTCCCTGAAGCGCCACGGCTTCAATGTCGGGGCTTTGCACGGGGACCTCGACCAGCACCAGCGCATGGCCACGCTGGCACGGTTCCGCAATGGCGAGATCACCTTGCTGGTGGCCAGCGATGTCGCCGCGCGCGGCCTCGATATCCCGGCCGTAAGCCACGTCTTCAACTTCGACGTTCCGACCCACGCCGAGGATTACATCCATCGCATCGGGCGCACCGGGCGCGCCGGCCGCTCGGGTTCGGCCATCACGCTGGCCACGCCCAACGAACGCAAATACGTCGCCAGTATCGAGAAGCTGCTCGGCAGGCCGATTCCGGCGGCCGACGACGCAGCGCCCGAGCCGGCGCCGGCAGCGGAGCCTGTGGCGCCGGAGGCGAAGCCGGCAAAGTCTCGCCGGCGAAGGGGCGAACGAAAGAAGGCATCCGCAGCGGAAGCGCCGCCCCAGGAGGCGGCCCCGAAATCGGCATCCGCGAAGTCCAAAGCCCCCGTCAAACGAAAGCCGGGCAAGCACAAGGCGGACCAGGAGGTGGTCGGATTGGGCGATCACGTGCCCAACTTCCTGCTCCGGCCGGTGCGTCGGGCCAACCGCGTTGCCGACGGATCGGACTGACCAATTCCCAATTACGTATCGTGAGTTACGAGGTGCGCTTTACCGGCGGTTAAAGGTCGCCCTGTAACGTGCGCTTCGAATCCCGCTCGGGCTGAATTGGGCCGCCGACTGGCGGCGGCAGGGGGACGATCGCTTATGGACAACGATGATCTGGGTCGTTCGATCTCCTATGGTGAAGCCGCCTTGGCTTATCTCAAGGGCAACCAGACGCCGGCCTATCCGCGCAACTATGAACTCTGGTACACCTATGCGGCGGGCTTCAATCGCGAGCTCAACCGGGCGATCAACGAGCATCTGAAGCGGCAAGGCCGGGTGACCCCGGAGGCGACGGAACACTTCTATGAGGAGTTTCTGTCACCGGTTCGCCTCAGCGACCGCGTCGGCGAGGTGAGCAATCAGGTTTCCTCGGAGATCGGTGGCCTCCTCGGCATGCTGGAGAGCTCTGGCGCCAATGTGCGCGGCTACGGCGAGTCGCTGCGCGATGCAGCCAGTGGCCTGTCCGCCGCGAAATCAAACAACCAGATCAATAAGATCGTCCAGCATATGCTCACGGCGACCAACGACATGCAGAGCAAGAATCAGGACTTGGAGAGTCAGCTCGCGGAATCGCGCAGTCAGATCAAGGAATTACAAGAGAGTCTTGAAGCCATCCGCTATGAGTCGCTGACCGATCAGTTGACGGGTCTCGCCAACCGAAAATATTTCGACGAAAGCCTCGAACTGGCCACCGCCGCCGCCAAACGGCGCGGCGAAGCGCTTTGCCTGATCATGTGCGACATCGACCGATTCAAGGATTTCAACGACACCTTCGGCCATCAGACCGGCGACCAGGTGCTCCGTCTCGTCGGCGCGGCGATAAAGAGCGCCGTGCAGGGACGCGATATCGCGGCCCGCTATGGTGGTGAGGAGTTCGCCATCATTCTGCCGGACACCTCTCTGGGCGCCGCCGTCACAGTCGCCGAGCATATCCGTGAGGCGGTGATGGCAAAGGAGCTGATCAAGCGCTCCACCGGAGAGAGCCTGGGGCGCATCACCATGTCGTGCGGTGTTGCCGCCTATCGCGAGGGGGAAACCGCAGAATCCCTGATCGAGCGCGCCGATGCGTGCCTCTATACCTCGAAGCGCAAGGGGCGCAACCGCGTCACCGACGAAGCCAATCCGACGGTCGCCGCACGACGCAGCCAGGTCGCCTGAGGTTTGAGCGCTGCCGCAGCCCCGCCATCACCGGCGCGGCGCCTCTAATGTGATGGGGGGATCGATCGCTGAATGCGCCGGCGCCGGCGTCGAGCACCTGCGCCACCACGCCGCGCACCAGAACGCTAACACGACGAGCCGCTACAATCGGGCGACGATCCACAAGACGCGGGCCGTTGCCGAGAAGCGGGCGGCGTTCAGGAACAGTCGTGAAACATCCCGTTGAAACCCACTGATGGCTTCGTCGGCAAAGTTATTGATTTAATTGGTACAGCTGGTTGGATTCGAACCAACGACCTCCTGATCCACAATCAGGCGCTCTAACCAACTGAGCTACAGCTGCACGGGCCTTGCTTCACACTTACGGATAATGCCCCAGGGATGCAAGGCCTCGCCGCCGGGTGGCGCGCGGGGGCCGGTGCGGCCACGCGCCGATGATCCGTCGGCTATTCCGTATCAGTACTTCGACAAGGCACCGCGCCGCGGTGCTTCCCGCCTCCACATGTGTGCGGTAGTCCGCCCCTTGCAACCGCAGCAGGATTGACCCGGCAGGTGCAAAAGATAACAGTGCGGTGTAGGAACGCGGCTCAGTTCTGCCTCTCGCCGATTTGCAGATGCTAGGTGGCGGTGTACGCAACGGCGTTCGCCGCAAAGGGGGCACGATGGAGGGGATAATGCACTATTACAATTTCGGAAGATCTGTACAGAGTATCGACGACCGCGGCGGTCGACTTTCAGATACGACGCAGGCCGACCTATCAAGACTTGCCCCTTGCCTGAGACGGGCCGGGCTTCACTTCGCGCTCCTGGCGGCGGTGCTGTTCTGGCCGGCCAGCCATGCCGCCGCGGATGGCATCGGCCAAGCGCCCCAGGCACCTGAGCGCCTGATGCAGATCGCCAGTGCCGAGCCGGTCGCCATCGTCAGCGATCCGGACGGCTTCATCGAGGCGCCGGCCGAGGTGCCCGTCGGCGCGCGCTTCGAGGTGTTCTGGGCCGAGCCGCTTCATTCGCGCGACCGGGTCACGCTGGTTCCAGCCGGTGCCGATGCCGATGCGATGGGCTCACGCAGCCAGCGTAGCCGCGTGCGCGACGATGTCTCGGCCGGCCTGGTGGCGCCGGCCGCGCCGGGGCGCTACGAGGTCCGCTATGTGTCCCGGCAAGACGGGCTGATTGCCGGCGTTCCCGTCGAGGTGGTCGATACGTCGGTGACGCTCGACGTGCCGGCCGAGGTGACCGTCGGCGAGCGCTTCGAGGTGTTCTGGGACAAGCCGATCCACAGCCGCGACAGGGTCACCCTGGTGGCGCCGGATGCCGACGACGATGCGCGCGGCTCGCGCAGCCAGCGCAGCCGGGTGCGCGGCAACACCTCGGCAACGCTCGTCGCCCCGTCCGAGCCCGGAAACTACGAGATACGCTATCAGCTCAATCAGGATCGTCGCGTCATGGCGCGCGCGCCGATCCGGGTCGTCGACGCCAGCGTCTCGCTCGACGCCCCGTCCGAGATCGTCGTAGGCGCGCGCTTCGAGGTCCGGTGGGACAATCCGATCCACAGCCGCGACAGGGTCACCCTGGTGGCACGGGATGCCGACGACGATGCGCGTGGTTCGCGCAGCCAGCGCAGCCGGGTGCGCGGCAACACATCGACGACGCTTGTCGCCCCGTCCGAGCCCGGCGACTATGAGCTGCGCTATCAGCTCAACCAGAACCGCGAGGTCATGGGCCGTCTACCGGTCAGGGTCGTCGACGCGCGCGTGGCCGTCGCGGCCCCGGCGCAGGTGGAGGCCGACGAGCGCTTCGACGTTCGATGGAGCGAGCCGATCCACAGCCGTGACCGGGTGACGATCGTGCCCGTCGATGCCGCTGAGGATGCCCGTGGCTCGCGCGGTCAACGCACAAGGGTTCGCAATAATACGTCCCGGTCCTTGACCGCCCCGTCCGAGCCCGGCGACTACGAGGTCCGCTATCAGCTCAACCAGGACCGTCGGGTGATGGGCCGCGCATTTGTCGAGGTCGTGCCGACAGGCACGGCGATCCCGGAGGCTGCGGCGCGGATTCAGAATCCCGGGCCGATCGAAATCCTCACAGCCAGGGCGGAACAGACCGCGCCAAGCGGCCAGGATCTCCCGGATGAGCGGTATTTGATGCTCCGGATCGGCGCGCTGGGCAGCGCCGAGAGCGCCGATGCGCGTGTCGAGATCATCGAGGAGATCATCACCTACGGCGAACCGGTCATCGAGATCATCATCGAGTTGCGCGACGATGGCTTGTTGGACGAGGCCGATGCCGAGTTGATCATCGCCGGCATAGAGGGCGCGCCGGCCGAGGCGGCTGCGCCCGAGCAACCGGCCGACACGGGAACCGCGTCCGAGGTCAGTGACGGGTCATCCATCGCCGAGGACATCATGGCCGCGGTGATCGCCGCTGACGGCACGGCAAGCTACACCGACGTGTCGGTGGCCGACGACGTGGTGACGATCACCGGGTTCAGCGCAGTCGGCCCGGACGGCGAGTCCCTGGAGATCGATACGGTTATCGTCTCGGGCCCCGTGCCGCAGCAGGAAGGCGGCTTCACCGCCGAGAGCGTCCACTTGGAGGGCGGGCGGCTCGCCGACGACGAGGGGACCTTCACCTGGCGGACGGGCATCCTGGAGGGCGTGACCGTGCCGGCGCCGGACGAGATCGACGACCCGGCAAACGCGGCGCCCATGGCACGGCTGACGCTGACCGAAATCACCATTGAGCCCGCCGAGCTGGCTGACCCGATCGAGGTTGCCTCGATCGAACTGCGCTTCGACCGCGTCGTCGACGACGTGCCGCACGAGGTCTTTCTGGCGATCGAGCGGATCTCCATGTCGAGCGCCGCGCTCGCCGATCAGCCCGAGCAGCAAGCCATGCTCGAAGCCATGGGCTATGACCGCCTCTCGGTGGATCTGACCCTCGATGTGGCGTACGACGGCGAGACCGAGACGGTCGATGTCCGCGGGCTCACCATCGGGGCGGACGACGTCGGGCAACTGAGCCTGTCGGGCCGGGTCGCCGACCTGGCGCTTGACAAACTGCAGGGCGGCGACGCCCTTGAGGCGTTGCTTGAAAGCCCGGCCGTCGAGCTCATCGAAATCCGCTTCGACAACGCCGGCATCGTCGAACGGGCCATGGAGATGCAGGCGCAGGAAGAAGGCCTGAGCGTTGCGGATTTCCGCAGCCAGAGCCTTGCGGAGCTGTCGATGATGCTGTCGATGATCGGCAACCCGGCCTTCGAGGAGCAGGTGGCCGCCTCGGTGGGTGCCTTTATGGAAGCCCCGCGATCGCTGCGCATCTCGGCCAGGCCCAGCGCCCCGGTGAAGTTCATGCAGCTCTTCGGCGTGGCGATGGCCGCGCCGCAGTCCATCCCGGACGTTCTTGGCATCGAGATCACAGCCAACGACTGAACGCCCGCCGGGACGACAGGACGGGCCTCGGGCAGTGCGCGCAGCAATGCCCGAGGCCACGCTAGTGGAATGAATTTGACATTTGATACCCGGTCCGCGGCACGCGCTCGATCAAATGTCAAATTCGAAATTCCCCTAGAAAGCAACATTTTGCTAGTGGTTCTTTTGATTTCGACATTTGCCATAGCGGGTGCGGTGAAGGGATTCAAATGTCGGAATCGAACCACTAGCCTTACACGGCCACTAGGGCGATCAGCAGCCAGCTCCCGGCGGCAACGAGCACGCCTGCGAGCCCGTAGTCGAGCCAGTGGCCGGCGGGAACCGTCTTCTCCACCAGCACGTAAAGGGCGAGCCCCGCGATCCAGTAGAGGTTCATCACGCCGCCAAAGAACAAAAGCAGCATCAGCACCCAGCAGCACCCCAGGCAGTAGGCGCCGTGATGCAGCCCCATCACCACGGCCCCGCGCCGGCCCGGCCGCCAATGCTCGGCGAGCCAGGCGGCGGGAAAGCGGCAATGACGCACGCAGGCCCGCTTGAGGGGGATGAGCTGATATAGCCCGGCGGCAATCAGCAGCCCAGCGCCGACGAGTTGGCTGGTCACTGCCATGTCCGGGCCGATCAGGCCGCCGCTCTCCAGGCCCCAATGGGCGGCGGTGGCCGCCAGAGAGAAGCCCGCCCAAGCGATCAGATAGCTCGCCGTGAACAGCGTCGTCGGTACAAAGGGGTTGCCTTGCGCGCGCTGGCGCCGGTTGACCGCGGCGAACAAGAGGATCATCGGCGTGGCGCCGGGCAACATCATCGCCACCATCATGATCCACCACATGAAGAACATCATGACGGCATGGCCCGGCGACCACGCCATCGGCGTCATGGCCATCCCGGCCATCGCCTCCATGCCCGACATGCCAGTCATCTCGATGGCCGACATGCCCATGCCGGCGCCCGAGAGCACATAGGCCCAGCTTGCGGCCAACACCGCAAGCAGCATGCCGAGCATGATCCAACGGTCGCGGCGCAACGCGCCCTCAACCGCGCTATCCATTCGCATCACCTCGGCTCCTTCCTGCTAACAGCAGTCCCACAACCGCACGATGCACCCTCCGGCAACCGGCTGCTCCGGGGCGCGATCAACCGTGAACAACACCCTGCGGGGTCCAGATGATGCGCGCGAGGTGCGCATGGGCGCCGTCCCATTCGAGCGGTATGCTTGCGTCCAGCGTCCTGACGGTGCTGCTGGCGTATTCGGCCGAGTGATACTCGAACCCCAGAGGCAATGTGACGCTTACCCGATGCGGGTTCCCGGTTACGGGATTGCGGATGGGCTCTACTGATCCCTCGACGATTCCAGGTACCAGTATTCGACCAGTCCTGGCCGCGATGTCGGCCTCGAAGGTGATTGGCCGCACGACCGGGTCGTAGAACGTGTCCACGGTGCTACTGTAGACATAGAACATGGTCGCGCCCGGTTCGGTCTCCTCGCCCTTGAACAGGGCCATAACGGCGCGGCGCTGATCCTCATTGGTGTTCTCATCGATCACCAGTTGCGCCTCCCCCCGCCCCTCATGCACCGCGCCGGGCCAGGCGTACAGGGCGACGAGAGTGACCCCGTCAAGCGAAATATCGCCGAAGTGACCCTTCTCGATCCAGAAGCCCACCGCTGCCCGGCAATGATCATGCGTTGGTCGTGCGTTGAATTGGCATGGGCAACTGAAATCGCAATTGCATGTGGTGAAGTCGATTGCCTCGATCCGCCAGTCGACGTGTGGCATTTCCATCTCCTAATATTGCTGCCTTTGGTGCGCTGTTGGAACGGCATCCGGATTTGTCTTGCCTGTCCCATCGAGGAGTCCCTGGCACAGCGACCGGATGCGCCTGGCGATACTGGCTTGGCCAGGGACTGCCATGGTTCACCTTAGTATCGTGCTCTTCGACAGCTACCTCATGCCAGTTGCTGCGGCGGCAACCCCATCGCGTGATCCTCGGCGACCGGGAAGTAGTATTGCGTGCTCGAGCCCCCCAGCACTCCGTCGACGAAGTCGCGGACGCGCTCGACGGATGCCGCTTCATAGAGGCAGGTCGCCCTCGTTCCGTCAGCCGAAGGCAGAAACTGGTGCACATGCAGTCCCGTAGGCGGCGGCATGGCGCCTTCGGCCCGCCGTGCGAAGTCCTGCGCGTCGTGGATCTCGTGCTCGATTGCGATAAACATGACCTGTCTCCCAAATCTGTGCGTTTCCCAGGGTTTCCGGTAATCGGCCGGGGGTTTGGTTGAGTCCCCGGACAGTCACAGGCTTGCGCGAAGGGACGTGCCAAACAACTTCAGGATCTGTAGCGCTGGCATTTTCAGAATGGCAGCGCTACGCTTCCGCCATGAAGGGTTACGGTCAGTTCTGTCCGCTGGCGCTGGCCTCCGAGATCGTGGGGGAGCGCTGGACGCCGCTTGTCCTGCGCGAGCTGATGCTGGGGGCACAGCGCTTCAACGACATCCATCGCGGCGTGCCGCGCATGTCGCCCTCCCTCTTGTCGCAAAGGCTGAGAACCCTGGAAGCGGCCGGCATCATCGAACGCCAGCGGGCCGCGGGCCGCACCCTATATGTGCTGACCGAGGCGGGGGCCGAGCTCGTCCCGACCATCGAGAGCCTTGCCCTGTGGAGCCGGCAGTGGCTGCCGGCCACATTGAGCGCCGACCGGGCCGATCCCGATCTGGTGATGTGGGACATGCACCGGCGCATGGCATTGGAAGAGATGCCGGAGGGCCGCACGGTGATCCAGTTCGAGTTCACCGACCAGCCCCAGGCCAGGCGGCTTAGATGGATCGTCGGCGAGAGGAGCGGCGCCGAGCTGTGCATCACCGATCCCGGCCTGGACGTCGATCTTTACGTCGAGACTGACAGCAAGACGATCACCTGGGTGTGGTATGGTGACATCCCGCTCAGGCACGCCCTCGATGGCGGCCTGATCGAGCTGCACGGGCCGCCAAGCCTGTGCAAGGCCTTTCCTTCCTGGCTGCAGCTCAACCTGCTGGCCGGCGTTCCCCGGCGGCGCCCGGTGCCGGAGGCGGAGGCCTTTGCCAACGAACGCGCCGTGCATCCTGGCAATTGAGCCCGGCCCGAGAAATGGGCTATAGGCTCGCAGGTCAGCCCATGGCCCTCAGCTCATGAACGATACCCTCGCCGTGACCCCTTTCGACGAAGCGCGAATCCTGTCCGAGGCGCTGCCCTATATGCAGCGCTACGACGATGCCACTGTCGTGGTGAAGTATGGCGGCCACGCCATGGGCGACCCGGCCCTGTCGCGCGCCTTCGCCCGCGACGTCTCGCTCCTCAAGCAGGCCGGCATCAAGCCCATCGTGGTCCATGGCGGCGGCCCACAGATCGGCGCCATGCTGGAAAAACTCGGCATCGAGTCGGAATTCCGCGCCGGGCTGCGCGTCACCGACCGGCAGACCGTCGAGGTTGTCGAGATGGTGCTCGCCGGCTCGATCAACAAGGAAATCGTCCAGTCCATCTCGCGCGCGGGCGGCCGCGCGGTCGGCCTGTGCGGCAAGGATGGCGGGCTGGTGCGCGCCCGCAAGCTGACGCGCACGGTGATCGATCCGGACTCCAATATTGAGAAGGTGATCGATCTCGGCTTCGTCGGCGAGCCGGAAACCGTCAATCCGGCGGTGCTGGAGATGGTCGCCAATGCCGAGCTGATCCCGGTGGTCGCGCCGGTTGCGCCGGGCATCGACGGCGAGACCTATAATGTGAACGCCGACACATTCGCCGGCGCCGTGGCCGGCGCGCTCAACGCCAAGCGCCTCCTGTTCCTCACCGACGTGCCCGGCGTCCTTGACGGCTCGGGGGAGCTGATCAAGGAATTGACCGTCTCTGAGGCGCGCGGGCTGATCGCCGACGGCACCATCTCGGGCGGCATGATTCCGAAAGTGGAAACCTGCATCGATGCGGTCGAGCGCGGCGTCGCCGGGGTCGTCATCCTGAACGGCAAGGTGGCCCATGCGGTGCTGCTGGAGCTGTTCACGGCCCATGGCGCCGGCACGCTGATCCGCCCCTAGCCGATCCGCTCCCGGAACGCGCCATGCCCTCCCGGCCCTATCCGAGCCCCGCAACCTTCGACCAGGTCGAAAGCTGGATCTTCGATCTCGACAACACGCTCTACCCGCCGCGCTCCAACCTGTTCGCCCAGGTCGACCAGCGCATGGGCGAATTCATTTCACGCCTGCTCGATGTCGACCGCCTCGAGGCCAAGCGCATCCAGAAGGCCTATTATCGTGACTACGGCACCACCCTGCGCGGCCTGATGAGCGAGCACGGCGTCGACCCGCACGCCTTCCTCGCCTACGTCCATGACATCGACCACTCGCCGATCGCCGCCGATCCGGCGCTGGGCAGCGCGCTCAGCCTGCTTCCGGGACGCAAGTTTGTGCTGACCAACGGTTCGCGCGCGCACGCGCAAGCGGTTCTGTCGCGCCTCGGGATCGAGGAGCATTTCGAGGACCTGTTCGACATCGTCGCCGCCGAGTTCGAGCCCAAGCCGGCCCGCGCGCCCTACGAGCGCTTCCTCGATCGGTTCGGCATTTCGGCGGATCGGTCGGCCATGTTCGAGGACCTGCCGCGCAATCTGGAGATACCCCACACGCTTGGCATGCGCACGGTCCTCGTGGTCGGCGAGACCGCGGACGGCCCCGACCACCGCCAGGCCTGGGAGCGGCTTCCCTGGGAGGGCGAGGCGGCCGACCAGCCGCATATCCATCACGTCGTCGACGATCTTGCCGATTTCCTCGTCACGCTGGCCGAGACGCTGTCGCCGGAGGGCCGCCCGGGCTGAGCCGGGCCTTGCAATTGACAGTCACCCTGCTCGCCTTATTATCTCATGAGTGCCGCCTTGGGAGGCGGCACATTTCGTTTTGACAGGAAGCCGTTACTGTGACGTCTGCGCTCTATCCGAGCTTTGCGCGGGCTCCGCTTGCTTTTGAGCGGGGCGAAGGCGCGCGGCTCTACACGGCCGATGGGGTCGAGTATCTCGATTTCGCCGGCGGCATCGCGGTCAATTCGCTTGGCCATGCCCACCCTCACCTCGTCGCCGCGCTCACCGAGCAGGCGAAGACGCTCTGGCATGTCTCGAACCTTTACGAGATTCCGGGACAGGAAGTGCTGGGCCGACGACTGGTCGAGGCCACCTTCGCCGACTGCGTGTTTTTCACCAATTCGGGCGCGGAATCCGTCGAGGCGGCGATCAAGACGGCGCGGCGCTATCAGTTCGCCAATGGCCGGCCGGAGCGCTACCGGCTGATCACCTTCGAGGGCGCCTTTCATGGCCGCACCATGGCGACGATCGCCGCCGGCGGCCAGGAGAAATACCTGGAAGGCTTCGGCCCCCCGCTCGACGGCTTCGATCAGGTGCCCTTTGCCGACCTTGAGGCGGTCAAGGCGGCGATCGGGCCGGAGACGGCAGGCATCCTGATCGAGCCACTCCAGGGCGAGGGTGGCGTGCGCGCCGTGCCGCACGGCGTCCTGCGCGAGCTGCGGCGCCTGTGCGACGAGCTCGATCTGCTGCTTGTCTATGATGAGGTGCAGACCGGCGTCGGGCGCACCGGAAAGTTTTTCGCCTATGAATGGTCGGGGGCGGCGCCCGACATTATGGCGATCGCCAAGGGGATCGGCGGCGGCTTTCCGATGGGCGCCTGCCTGGCGACGCAGACAGCCGCTGCCGGCATGGTTCATGGCACGCATGGGACAACCTTCGGCGGCAATCCGCTGGCCATGGCGGTTGGCAATGCCGTGCTCGACATCGTTCTTGAGCCTGGCTTCATGGACCATGTCGCCGCCATGGGCAACCGGCTGCGGCAGGGTCTGGCCGGCGTCGTCGACAGCCATCCCGCAATCCTCGAAGAGGTTCGCGGCGAGGGCCTGCTCATCGGCCTCAAATGCCGGGTGCCCAACAAGGACGTGGCCGG